>NZ_JALPRH010000007.1:0-296786 GCF_030464795.1 Paraburkholderia sp. SECH2 | reverse complement strand
GCCGCCCCGCACAGGGGCAACACTAATAGACCACTAACAAAACAAGGAAAGGCACGAAAGCCAGAACAAGACACAAAAACCAGGAACACAGACAAAAAGCGCCGCGAAGGCAAAAACCCTAAAATGCGCTACCCTACCTCTCCCGGCGAAGCCACCATTCAAGAGGCTCAAAAAAATGCCCTCCCCGAAACCCGGCAAAATCCGAATCGGCATAGGCGGCTGGACCTACGCCCCCTGGCGAGGCACCTTCTACCCGTCAGACCTGACACAAAGCCGCGAGCTCCAACACGCGAGCCAAAACCTCACATCGATAGAAATCAACGGCACCTTCTACGGCTTGCAAAAACCTGCAAGCTACGAAAAGTGGTATCAGGAAACCCCCGAAGATTTCGTCTTCTCGCTAAAAGCCCCCCGCTACGCAACAAACCGAAAAGTCCTGGCCGACGCGAACGAAACCATCGAACGTTTCTTCGCCAGCGGCGTGCTACTGCTAAAACAGAAACTAGGCCCGATCAACTGGCAATTCGCTACCACCAAAAAGTTCGACCCCGAAGACTTCGAAGCCTTCCTGAAACTGCTGCCCGCCAGCATCGAAGGGCAAAAACTACGGCACGCCATCGAAGTCCGTAACGACACCTTCAAGACCCCCGAATTCATCGCGCTAGCCAGAAAGTACAAAGTCGCCATCGTGCTGGCAGCCGACAGCGACTACCCGCAAATCGCCGACATCACCGCGCCATTCGTCTACGCCCGCATCATGGGTACAAGCGACAAGGAAGCCAAAGGCTATTCAACCAAGGCCCTCGACGCCTGGGTTGAACGCGCCCGCCAACTCGCCGCGGGCACGACACCGGACGACCTCGAAACATCCGCCGCAGCCCCCGCAAAAACCACGGCGCGCGACGTCTACCTCTACGTCATCAGCGGCTTCAAGGAACGCAATCCGGCCGCCGCCATGGCGCTGATCGAACGCCTCGAATAACGGTCATCCGGCTCACACGCGCGAGTGTCATAATCCCGGCAGCGAATCGACGCATCGACACTCACCCATCGGGCGGTGAGACCACCCCAACATCCAAGGTCCGGGAGACTATTTTGAGCGCCATCGACAATCCTTTGCACGATCAGGAAGTCGGCTCGGCCGACGCCACCCAGGACACCACGCGCATCGACGACGTTCGCATCGGCGCGGTACGTCCGCTGATTTCCCCTGCCCTGCTGCAGGATGAATTGCCTGTGCCGCCGTCGGTGCAGACGCTCGTCGAGAAAACCCGCGCGGAAATCGCCGATGTTCTGCATGGCCGCGACGACCGGCTTGTGCTGATCGTCGGCCCGTGTTCGATTCACGACCACGACCAGGCCATCGAATACGCCCGCAAGCTCAAGGTCGCGGCGCAGACCTACAAGGACGATCTGCTGATCGTCATGCGCGTGTACTTCGAGAAGCCGCGCACAACGGTAGGCTGGAAAGGCTATATCAACGACCCGCGTCTCGATGGCAGCTTCCGCATCAACGAGGGCTTACGTCTCGCACGGCAACTGCTGCTCGACATCAACGGTCTCGGCTTGCCCACGGCCACCGAATTTCTCGACTTGCTCAGCCCGCAATACATCGCGGATCTGGTCGCTTGGGGAGCGATCGGCGCGCGCACGACGGAGAGTCAGAGTCATCGGCAGCTTGCATCGGGGCTGAGCTGCCCGATCGGCTTCAAGAACGGTACGGACGGCGGCGTACAGATCGCCGCGGACGCCATCGTCGCGGCGCACGCAAGCCATGCGTTCATGGGTATGACCAAGATGGGTATGGCCGCGATCTTCGAGACGCGTGGCAATGACGACGCGCACGTGATCTTGCGCGGCGGCAAGAAAGGTCCGAATTACGACAGCGCGTCCGTGGATGCAACCTGCGCAGTGCTCAAATCGGCAGGCCTGCGCGAGCAGGTCATGATCGACTGCTCACATGCGAACTCAGGCAAATCGCATTTGCGTCAACTGGAGGTGGTGCAGGATCTGGCGCAACAACTCTCGCAGCGCGAGCGCCGCATTCTCGGCGTCATGCTCGAAAGTCATCTGGAAGAAGGTCGTCAGGATCTGAAGACCGGTGTGCCGCTGCGTCACGGCGTATCGATTACGGACGCCTGCGTGAGCTGGGCGCAAACCGAACCGGCGCTCGAGACGCTGGCCGAAGCGACCCAGAAACGACGCGCGGGCTGAAACCCGCCGACGCGGCCTGCACGATCTCGCGCTTCCAGTAACCGTCCGATGACCATCACGATGAGCATCAATAAAGGCTGGAACGCGAGCGTGCACGACGCAAATCTGAAGCAAACAACACCACCATAAGCACCACACGCGCCGCACCAATCACCGATAGAACACCCTCACCGGTGTTGGGCAGCGCGTGTTTCCTCACGCCCGATGCATCGGGCACCGCGCACTAAAACAGCGCACGTGGATGCTCCAGCGCGAGGCGCGTTGCATTACGACGCGTTGACGGCTTCCTTGAATGCCTTGCCGGCGGTGAACTTCACCGTCTTGGCTGCGGCGATCTGGATCTCTGCACCGGTCGACGGATTGCGACCCACGCGTGCTGCGCGCGCGCCGGTCGAGAAAGAACCGAAACCGACCAGTTGCACCGTATCACCACCCACCACGGCTTTGGTCACCGCTTCGACGATAGCGTCGATGGTTTGGCCGGTGGCCGCTTTGCTTTCGCCCGTCGCTGCGGCGACTGCATCAATCAGTTCCTGTTTGTTCATAGCACTTCCCGTATGGTAATCATGGAACCGGCGCCACATCTGTTGCGCCGGGACCGACACACTAACGCATAGGCGCGCATTCGCGCAAACCTTGGATGTAAGCCTTGTATCGCCCGCCCAGCGGCAATTTGACGTTTTTTTGTCCCAAAGTGCTATAAGAATCGCGCGCTTACGCATTTCTCCCGCTTTACGGCGCTCCGCGGCGTATCACAATCCGTTGCAATTTCAGTGATTTAGCGGCGGCAAACCGGCTACCACCATGCTTTTTTACGATGTTATGGGGAATCGCAAAAATTGACGATTCAGCACCACGCTACGCCCAGTAATAAAAATCCGGGAAGAATAAAACAATGAAAATTCGCCATATTGCAACATGCGTGGCGCTCGCCGGATGGTCTTGGGGAACCGGAGCAGCCGGCGATACCGCCTGCGTGACGCGGGTCGGCGCGGCACAAATGACTCATCAGCGACTCGCTCGCAGGGTGTATTTACCGCTCATTCAACACGCCTGATTTATTTCCGCTGAGAATTCCCTCAAGGTCTCGCCGACGTTGCCGATATACAAAGCTGCGTGTGCGGCGCAAACGTTACAGGGACGGGCATGGTTCGGTTAGCCAGATTGAGGGAAGCGCTATCGGTCGCGGAAGGCGACCCGGAACTCGTGCGCTCGCAACTTCAGGCATTCGGCCGCCAGATACCGCTGCTTTATTTCATCCTCATCGTCAACACGATGGCCGTGGCCGTCACGCACCTGGGATCGGCGCCGGCGTGGTTGTCCATCTACTTCCCCGGGGCGCTCTGCGCGCTGTGCGTCATCCGTTGCGTGCGCTGGTGGCGTATCCGGCACCGGGTTCTGACGCACGACAAGGCCGTGCCGGAACTGCGCAAACTGATCTGGCTCGCGGGCATCTTCGCCGTCGCCTTCAGCAGCTGGTCACTCTTACTGTTTCCCTACGGCTCAGCCTATGAGCAGGCTCAGGTCGCGTTTTACATGGCAACGACACTGGTCGGCTGCGTGTTCTGCCTGATGCACCTGCGGGCGGCCGCCCTGCTTCTGTTATCAATCGTTATCCTGAGCTTTTCGGCGTACCTGGTCTCCACGCGCTCGCCAGTGTTCATCGCGATGGCCGTCGACATGACCCTGGTCGGCCTCGCACTCGCCTTCATCATCGAGCTGTATTACCGGACCTTTGCCGGCGTGGTGCACGCGCAGCGCGAATTGCAGGTAAGCCAGGAAAAAACGCAAAGACTCAGCGACGACAACTTCAGACTTGCGAGCATCGACAGCCTGACCGATCTGCCCAACCGGCGCAGCTTCTTTGCCTCGCTGCGCGCGCTATCGGAACAGACGCCCGCAGCCGGTGGCGGTTTCAATGTCGGCTTGATCGATCTCGACGGCTTCAAACAGGTTAACGATATCTACGGACATGCAAGTGGCGACCTCGTGCTGCAGGAAGTCGGCGTGCGCTTGCTGGCGCTCGCGGAACCCGGCATCTTCTTCGCGCGCCTGGGCGGCGACGAATTCGGCGTGCTGGCCCAGCACAAACTGCCGAACGAGACGCTCGTCGAGTTGGGAGAGCGCATCTGCGAAACGCTCGGCCAGCCCTATCGGGTCGCCGGCAATGTCGCCGAACTGACCGGAACAATCGGCTGGGCCGCGTTTCCTGAAGCGGGCACGACAGTGCAGCAGGTTTTCGAACGCGCGGACGCCGCCTTGTACGTCGGCAAGGAAAGCCGCCGCGGCACGCCGGTAATCTTTTCGACCGAACATGAGACGCGGATCCGGCGCTCGAGTCTCGTCGCGCAGGAACTCCGCCATGCGGACCTGGAGTCCGAACTATTCCTCGAGTTTCAGCCGATCTACGACGTGCGCACGCAACGTACCATCGGCATGGAAGCGCTCGGGCGCTGGCACAACGCGCGGCTAGGCGCGGTCAGGCCAGAGGAATTCATTCGGATTGCCGAGCGTACCGATCTGATTCTGCGCGTCACCGAAGTGCTGCTGCGCAAAGCCCTTGACGAAGCATCCCGCTGGCCGGCCGATCTCTATCTGTCGTTCAATCTCTCCGCGATCGATATTTCGACTTCGCCGCGCGCTCGCCGCCTGGTCGATATCGTGCTGGCGAGCGGCGTGCCCGCGCATCACGTCAACTTCGAGATCACGGAAACCGCGGTCACGCGCGATTTCGAGCAGGCCCACTGCTCTCTCACGATGATCAAGCAAGCCGGCTGCCGTGTCTCGCTCGACGATTTCGGCACCGGCTATTCGAGCCTCAGCTACGTGCATCGCCTGCCCTTCGATACGATCAAGATCGACCGCAGCTTCATGACCGACGTGGATTCCAATAGTGCGTCGAAGAAGATCGTCAAGTCGGTGCTCGATCTGTGCAGAAACCTCGGACTGGAATGCATCGTGGAAGGACTCGAGACGTCGTCGCAAGCCGACGTCGTCAAGGCGCTGGGCGCTCGCGCGCTGCAGGGCTATCTGTTCGGCAGGCCGATGCGGGCAAGCGCCGTCCCGGCCTACTTGCAGACCATGCTCGGGCAGGGTGACGTCGTCGAGACGTAGAGCCCTCATCCCCTACCTCGTGCGAATCAGCACTTCAGGCGCACCGCACACCTGCATGAAACCGCACGACTAACGCGGCGCAGTGTCGTACTCCAACTCCGGATACCAGTCGCTGCCGCGGCCGCCGGGGGTCATGTCGAGCACCGTCCAGATCGGCATCACATCGGGGGCGCCGCGCGGATCCTGACCCGGGTCCGCCGTCGACGGTCCCATTTCCTCGGCCCAGAAATGCCGCACCGTACCGGCTGAACGCGTGAACACGTTGAAGGCGGGATTGTCGCCGCCATCCGGAACTTCGGCGGCGTAGTCGCGGTTGAAGGTATTGCCGCCCGACGAATACAGCCGCAGGTGCCGCCAGCCGCGCTCTTTCTTGAAGGCCACCAGCTTGTCGATCGGCGAGCGGCCGATCACCGCAAAAGCCACGCGTTGCAAGATGTCGGGCATTTCGCCGTCGTACGCGCTCAGGAGCGAAGTGCACATCGAACAGGGGCGCTCGCGCTGCGGGCCGAACATCCAGTTGTAGGTGACGAGGGTGTCATGCGCGCCGAACATTTCGGATAGCGTCACCGGGCCCGCCTCCCCCTCGAAGAGATAGTCCTGCGGCACGATACCGCCGGGCGGCAGCGCACGGCGCTGCGCGGCCACGCGTTCGATGTGACGGCGTAATTCGATTTCTTCGGCCAGCAGGTCGTTGCGCGCGCTGCGATATTCGGCGCTCTCGCCAGGAAAGCGGGCGGGCGATTCGGCCAGCAGCCGGGCCGGTTTCAACGCTTGTGCAGATGGGTCTACATCATTCATCAGCCACCTCCTGTTGCGGTAACAAGGATTAAGGGCGCGATAGCGGCACGGCATGGCGCGACGCGGCTGCGAGCGCATCTTTTGCCCTTATATAGCCACGACGAACGGCATGCCGGCGAATCGACAACGTCAGCGAAATATTTTGCTGGCCCGTCCGCGGCGGTAATCGAACCCTCATTGCAAGGTATCCTTTCCCAAAACAGCATGCGCGCGCCGGCGTACTTTTGCACCGTCACGATGCCCGCCGCGCCGCCTTTGAGGATGCCCTATGCCGCTTCGTCTGCCTCCTCTGCCCGCGCTTCGTTTTTTCGAAGCGGCCGGCAGGCATCAGAGTTTCAAGCTCGCCGCCGCGGAACTGAGCGTCACGCCGAGCGCGATTAGCCACGGCATCGTCGGCCTCGAACAATCGCTCGGCGTCGAACTGTTCGTGCGCGAGCCGCGCGGAATTTCGCTGACGACGGCGGGCGCGGACTATCTGTCGTACGTATCCGAAGCGTTTTCGCTGATCGCGATCGGCACGCAGCGCCTGCCGAACCACCGCGCGAATCGCCCGATCGCGCTGAGTTGCGCGCCTACGCTTGCCTCGCGTTGGCTGTTGCCGCGCCTCGCCGCCTTTCGCGCACGCTGGCCGGCTGCGAACGTCACCGTCGATACCTCGCACCGTCAGGTCGGCTTTCCCGTCGACGGTTTCGATTTCGCCATTCGCCTGAGCCGCGCTCCGGTCGCGGGGACCGCGTGGACGCGTCTGTTCGGCGAACGCCTGGTGCCAGTGTGCAGCCCGGCGTACGTGGACAATCTGCGCGACGCGCATGGCAACGTCGATCTGCGTCACGCGACGTTCATTCACGTGAACTCGGCGAGCGAGGACTGGCAGGCGTGGCTCGACGGGGTCGCCATCGATGGGACGGCTATCGACGGCATCGACCTGAACGACGGCTTGCGTGTCGACACGATCCAGCTCGCTTTCGAAGCCGCGAGCATGGGCCTCGGCGTCGCGCTCGGCAGACGGCCGCTGGTCGACCGCGATCTCGCAAGCGGCGCACTCGTCGAGGCCAGCCCACAAACGATTGACTCTTCCACGGCGTATTGGCTGGTGAGCGCGCAAAACACGGATAGCGCGGAGAATCGCCCGGAACTGTCCGACTTCAAACGGTGGCTGCTCAGCGAGGCTGAACCGTTCGCCAATCCACCCGCTGCTGCCGATTCGGAATTGCACCGCGCCGACCACTAAACCCTGCCCACCCTCTGTCTGGACAGGTGAGCGGCGCTCACCCGTCGTCAAAATCTTTTCTTTTGCCGCTTCTGACGCTCGCTGCGACCATGGTGTCCAAGGAGATCAGAACCATGTCCACGTCAAATAGCAAACGCCTCGCCATCCCCGTGAGTCAAACGACGCTCGTGATCATCGCCGGCGCGCTGATTCTGAGCGCCGCCATGGGCATCCGGCAGACCTTCGGTCTCTTCATCGGGCCGTTCTCGTTCGACCGCGGGCTG
The DNA here is from genome assembly GCF_030464795.1 of Paraburkholderia sp. SECH2. NCBI lineage: Bacteria > Pseudomonadati > Pseudomonadota > Betaproteobacteria > Burkholderiales > Burkholderiaceae > Paraburkholderia > Paraburkholderia sp. SECH2. The sequence continues at coordinate 289,166 of NZ_JALPRH010000007.1, read as the reverse complement.
CCCGTTACGCTGATCGCTTTCGCCATCGCGCTGCACAACCTGGTATGGGGTTTCGCGCAACCGTTCGCGGGCGCGGCAGCGGACCGTTATGGCTCGGCGCCGGTGGTCGCGTTCGGCGCGACGACGTTTGCCGCGGGCCTGGGCGTCGCGGCGGTTGCGCCATCGGGTCCGATGCTGATTGTCGGGATGGGTCTGCTGGTCGGCATCGGCGTGAGTTGCACGACGTTCGGCGTGGTGTTGCCGGCAGTCGGCCGCATCGCTTCTCCGGAAAAGCGCAGCATGGCGATGGGTCTCGTCAGCGCAGGCGGCTCGGCGGGACAGGTGCTGATGATCCCGCTCGTGCAGAGTATTCGACTCAGCTCAGGCATCGCCACCTCGCTCTTCGTGCTGGCCTTCCTGATGCTGCTGATCGCGCCGCTCGGCATGGTGCTCGACCGGCGCGCGAGTGTCGGCATGCAGGTTCAGGAGCCGCCCGCTGCGCCGCTTCGCAAGGTATTCGCACAGGCGATCCGGCATCGGGGCTATCGACTCCTGACGCTCGGCTTCTTCACTTGTGGATTTCAGCTCGCGTTCATCGCCACCCATCTGCCTGAGTATCTGACGCTGTGCCATATGCCTGTCGGGCTTGGCGCCACAGCGCTCGCGCTGATCGGCCTGTTCAATATGGCAGGCAGTTGGGGATGCGGATGGCTCGGCGGCCGGTTCCGCCAGCACCATGTACTCGGCTGGCTTTACCTCATTCGAAGCGCGACGATCGGCGCGTTTTTTCTGCTGCCGAAGACCTCCGCTTCGGTCGTGATCTTCGCGGCGGTGATGGGGCTGACCTGGCTCGGGACCGTGCCGCTGACGAGCGGACTCGTAGCGAAAGTATTCGGCACTCGGCACCTCGGCAGCCTCTTCGGCGTCTGCTTTCTGAGCCACCAGATCGGCTCGTTTCTCGGCGCGTGGCTAGGCGGCCTGGTGTTCGATCTGACCGGGTCGTATTCGCTGCTGTGGGAAGCGACGGTCGTTGCAGGACTCGTCGCGGCGATGCTGCACTTCCCGATCGACGACAAGGCCGTCAGCACGCCAGCAATCCGGTCCGAGCCGGCGGCTGCGTGAAGGGTCCGGTGCGAGCGAGCCTGCGAAAGCAGGTATCCGCACGCACCGCGGGTCCGCTACTCGCATCTCCAATGCTATTTTCGCGGCGCGTCCGCCGCCGCTTTCGGCACACGGCCCATCAGATAGAACTCGTCGTTCGGCCGCATTGAAATGACGTTGGCCATCCGGTTCGACAAACCGAAAAATGCTGTGATGGCCGCGATATCCCACACGTCTTCATCCGAAAAGCCATGCTTACGTAGCGTCTGAAAATCGGCATCGTCGACCGTGCCGGATTCGCGGCAGACCTTTAGCGCGAAGTCGAGCATCGCCTTCTGACGCGCCGTGATATCCGCCTTGCGATGGTTGACGGCCACCTGATCCGCAAGCAGCGGCGCCTTCTCATAGATACGCAGAATCGCGCCGTGCGCGACCACGCAATACAGACACTGATTCACAGCGCTCGTCGCGACGACGATCATCTCGCGCTCGCCTTTGCTGAGGCCGCCCTCTTTCAACATCAACGCGTCGTGGTACGCAAAAAAAGCGCGGAATTCATCCGGCCGGTGCGCCAGCGTCAGAAATACGTTCGGGACAAAACCGGCTTTCTCCTGCACTTCGAGGATGCGGGCGCGGATGTCGTCCGGCCACGCGTCAGGCTCAGGCACGGGATAGCGGCTGATCGGCTGAAGGTTTGCCATGTTGTGTCTCCGTTGTATCTGTATGTGCACGACGATTGTAGCGAACTTCGACCCGCTGCCGTCCCGGTCAATCTGGCGTTTTGCTCTGTGCTGGGCGGCGGCAGGGACAGGCCGCACAGGGGCGCCGCAACACGGACAATCGCTCCATTCCCTTAAATTTTTGCGGGTACTCAGCCCGCCCCGCAGCGCCATTTCGTCAACCTGTGCTTAAATCCGAAATGCGTGCTGATGCGTTCGTGCCGCGGGCCAGCTGACCGAGCCATGCAGTCAGCCGCTGACCGGCAGGAACCGGCCACGCATGACGTGTTCACAACGCACGCGGTCCGGGCGCCGACTGTTCAAGATCCCTTCACTGCATCAACAGGAGCGTGGTTGTGTGGCATTTTCCGGTTGCTATTCCACCCTCGCTGGGCGTGTGGGCCGTATTCATGAGCGTCCTCGTCACGCAACTCGGCTTGCCGATTCCCGCAGCGCCGATGCTGATCCTCGGCGGAACCATGGCCGCCATGGGACAAACCTCCTACGCCAGCGTCATTGGGGCCGCCGTCTGCGCCACGCTGCTGGCGGACTCGCTATGGTTCTTCACCGGACGAGCCTACGGCCGCCGCTTGCTGAATCAACTGGTGCGCTTCTCACTCTCGCTCGACACCACCGTCCGCGTCGCACGCAATACCTATGAACGGTACGGCGCGCCGATTCTGACCGTCGCCAAATTCCTGCCGGGGCTCGGACTGATCTCGGCGCCGCTGCTCGGCACCACGCCAATCAACGTCGGCGTGTTTCTGCTGTGGGATTTTGTCGGCGCGATGCTGTGGGCCAGCGTGTGGGTGATCGGCGGCGCCGCGCTTGACGATCAGATCGTGCAACTCGTTCTGCTCGTGCGCCATCACGGTGGAACGATTTTCGACGCGTTCGCGGCGATCTTCCTCGCCGTGCTCGTCTATCGCTACGTGCGCCGCTGGCAGTTTCGCCGCTGGCTCGCGCATATACGCATTTCGCCGGACCAGCTCGACGAAATGATGAGGTCCAATGAGCCGCCACTGATCCTCGACGCCCGGCCGCACAGCATCCGCGCGAAAGAATCGCACCGGATTGCGGGCGCGCAGTTGCTGGACCTCGATTCGCCCGAGCCCCTGCATCCCGACTTGCTGAAGCGGCCAATTGTCGTCTACTGCGTCTGCCCTAACGAGGCGACGGCCAAGCGGATCGTCAATCAGCTGCATCGAAAGAATATCCATCACGTCCGCGCGCTCAAGGGCGGCCTCGACGCGTGGGAAAAACGCGGCTATCCGGTCGAGCCGCTGCCGCCCGACTTCGAGACGGCGATGGCCCATATGGCGGAAGACGAGGGCAACGAGGGCGAATACACCGTGCGGGCACGATTGGCGAAGTGACAGCAGGTGCCTGAACCCCGCCCGCCCGAGCATAACGAGCCGGAAATAAAAACCGCTTGCGCATCCCCTTCAATGTGTGCACTATGCATATATGCACGTTGCACACATTGAGGTATTGCTATGACGCAGCGCACAGAAAACCTGCTTGGCGTGCTCGCCCTGCTGGTCACGGACGAGATGAACGCGCAGCCTACCGTGGCCGCGCTCGCGGGCCCCACTGCCCGCGCCATGCTCAACGCGGTCGGTCAATATCCCGATTCATCCATTGAAGTATTACGCGAGGCGGTCGATCTTTCGCATCCGGCCGCGGTCCGCGCCGTAGCGGGCCTGGTGGAGGCCGGCCTCGTCGAAAAGAAGTCCGGCACGGATAAACGTTCCGTCGCGCTTGCCCTGACCGCTTCCGGCAAGCGTGAAGCCAAACGCCTGCAAACGGCACGCGACCAGATGCTCCAACGCATCGTCGGGCAGCTCGACGAGCGCGAACGCGACGTGCTCGAAAACCTGCTGATCAAGATCCTGTGGAATGAAACCCGCGATCCGGCGCACGCCATGCAACTGTGCCGCCTTTGCGACGACGGCCCCTGCCTGAAAGCCGGCTGCCCGGTCGAATGCCGCGAACAGGGTCTGCCCATGCCTGCGCGGAGCGGCACATGAATACCGTCGCGCCGGTGCGCTGGCCGGCGATCGCCGCACTGACCACGGTCTCGGCGCTCTCGCAGATCGGCCAGTTCGGCATCGGCTTCATGGTGCTGCCGGTGTGGCTCGCGCAGCGTGGCCTCGACGCACCGCGCGCCGGCCTCTTCTCCGCTTCGCAATGGACCGGCATGCTGGCCGGCTTGTTGATCGCGCCGTGGTTGATGGAGCGGATCGGTGCGAAGCGCACGGTATCGCTCGGTCTCGCCGCCACAGTGCTTGCGTTCGCAACGATGAATGCGCTGTGGTGGCCGTTGTGGCTCGTGCCCGGTCTGTTGACAGGGCTCGGCATTGGATTGCGCTGGATCGCCAATGAAACGTGGCTCTATCGGCTCGTGCCGGCTGAGTCGAGCGGACGTGTAGTGGGCGTGCACGAAGCGCTGATTGCCAGCGCCGGTGTCATCGGTCCGGCGTTGGCTGTGTGGTGTGCAGTCGACGGGCGGATTACGTTCGCGGCCGGCGCGGCCTTCACGTTTGCGGCTGCCCTTCCGCTGTGGCTGACTGCGTCGGACGACAGGCCCGCTGCTGTTAAACCAGCACGGCCTGCGCGAACAGGCAGCGCAGCGAAAAGCGCCCCAATCGGCCCAATGGTCAGCCTCGGCATGGTGGTCGTCGCGGCAGGCGGCATCGGCGATGGCGCGCTCTATGGGCTCTTCCCGCTGTTTGCCGACGCTCGCGGCCTCAGCACCACACAAACGGCCACGCTACTCACGCTATTCGGTGTCGGCGGCATGGCGCTGCAATTTCCGGTCGGCTGGTTTGCGGATCGCGCGGGCCTGGCGGCCACGGTGATCGTCTGCGCCGCGCTCAGCACGCTGGCGATCTGCGGTTTCGCGCTCGCCGCGCCCGCCTCATGGCTCGCGGACGCGAGCGCACTGCTGCTCGGCGGCATGAACAGCGCGTACATCACACTCGGCATGGTCGCGGCGGCATGCAGCGATAAGGCATCGCTCACGCGCAACATGCGGCTGGTATCACTCACCTTCACCGCGAGTTCGATCGTGGGGCCGCTCATTGCCGGGTTCGCCATGAAAGCACGCGGCAGCGACATGCTGCTGTGGCAACTGGCGATCATGAGCGGCGCGCTCGTTGTCTACACGCTCGGCTTGCGCGAAGGCCGGCGTCAGCCCGATCGATCGTCGTCGATGGGCTAACGCCTGCACTGCGCCGCTTCAAGACGATTGAACGTGCCTAGCGTTCAGCGACCTTCTTCTGCCGCCAAAGGCACAACAGATCACAGGCGATATGCGCGGCGGCAATCGCCGTGATCTCACTCTGGTCATAAGCGGGCGCCACCTCCACCACATCCGCGCCCACCAGGTTCAACGCACCGAGTCCGCGCACGATGGCCAGCCCCTGCGCCGACGACAAACCGCCCGCCACCGGCGTACCCGTGCCCGGCGCGAACGCCGGATCGAGACAGTCGATATCAAAGGTCAGATATGCGGGCCGCTCGCCGACAATCGACGTAATCCGCTCCACCGCTGCTCGCGTGCCATGTTCGTGGACCCATGCGGCGTCGAGGATATTGATGCCCATGAAGTCGTCGTTCCACGTGCGAATGCCGACCTGCACCGAAGTCTTCGGATCGATCAGACCGTCTTTCACCGCCTTGTAGAACATCGAACCGTGATTCAGGCTGTCCGGGCTGTCGTCGGCCCAGGTATCGCAGTGGGCGTCGAAATGGATCAGTGAGAGCGGCTTGCCGTACTTCTCCGCATGCGCGATCAGCAGCGGATACGTAATGTAGTGATCGCCGCCGAGCGTCAGCATTTTCGCGTCCGAACGCAGAATCGTGCGCGCATGTTCGACGATCGATTCCTTGATCGTCATGGGATTGTGCGCGTCGAACCAGCAGTCGCCGTAGTCCGTCACGGCGAGATCGTCGAACGGATTGAAGCCCCACGGATAGGGATGCAGCTCCGACAATTGCACGCTCGCCGCGCGCACCGCCGCCGGGCCAAGACGTGCGCCTGAACGGAAGGTGGTGGCCAGATCGAGCGGCACGCCGGAGACCACGACGTCGACGCCGTCGAGTTCGCGGGTGTACTTGCGGCGCATGAACGACAACACACCCGCATAGGTGTTTTCGATCGACGAGCCATAAAGCGATGGACGACGGATCGCGCCGTCGCCATAAACGAGTTCAGTCATGGGATGACCTGATACCTAAACATGCCGGAGCCGCACGCGGGGCTTCCAGGTAATGCGCGCAACGTCCGGCCTCGGATTCATTGGGAACGCGACGGCGTTTCTTTCAAACGCCGCCGCGCTGGCTTGCGAATCCTTTAGCGCAGCCGAACGAGCGTGGACTTCAGCTCGGTGTACTTCTCCAACGCGTGCAACGACTTGTCACGGCCGTTACCCGATTGCTTGTAGCCGCCGAACGGGAAGTTCATGTCCCCGCCTTCGTCGTAGCAATTGACCCATACCGTACCGGCGCGCAGCTTGCGCGACACTTCATGCGCGGTGGTGAGGTTCGAAGTCCAGACAGCGGCGGCAAGACCATACTCGCTGTCGTTAGCGATCCTGATCGCCTCTTCAACCGTGTCGAACGTGATCACCGACAACACCGGCCCGAAGATTTCCTCGCGCGCAACCTTCGCGCCGGAAGCCGGGATTTCGAAGATGGTCGGCTCGATATAGAAGCCGCCGGTCTCCTGCTTGACGCGCGAACCACCCAGCAGCAGCTTCGCTTCGGCACGGCCCGCTTCGATATAACCGAGCACGCGTTCGAGTTGCACGTTATCGACGATCGCGCCCATCGAGGTTTGCGGGTCGAGCGGATTGCCCGGTGTATAGCTGCGCGCGGCGGCAATCAGCTTGTCGAGGAACACGTCCTTGATGTCTTTGTGCACGAGCAGGCGCGAACCCGCGGTGCACATTTCGCCCATGTTGTAGAAGATCGCGCCGGCCGCCGCATTCGCCGCGCGGTCGAGGTCGGGGCAATCGGGCATCACGATGTTCGGCGACTTGCCGCCGAGTTCGAGCCACACGCGCTTCAGGTTCGATTGACCGGCGTATTGCATGATCAGCTTGCCGACGTTGGTCGAGCCGGTGAAAGCGAGGCAGTCCACGTCCTGATGCAGTGCCAGCAGCTTGCCCGGTTCGCCCGCGCCCGGCACTACGTTGAACACGCCGGCGGGGATGCCCGCGTCCAGCGCGAGTTGAGCGAGGCGAATCGCGGTGAGGGGCGACTTCTCCGAAGGCTTCAAAACCACGCTGTTACCCGCGGCCAAAGCCGGGCCGAACTTCCACGACGCCATCAGGATCGGGAAATTCCACGGCACGACTGCCGCAACCACGCCGATCGGCTCACGCGTGACGAGGCCCACCAGATGATGATCGGCCGGCGCGACTTCGCCGCCGACCTTGTCGATGGCTTCAGCAAACCACTCGACGCAATAGGCCGCGCCCGGCACGTCCACCGAGGTGGTGTCGGCGATCGGCTTGCCTGCGTCCAGCGTCTCGAGCAGCGCGAGTTCGTCCATATGCTCACGGATCGACGCGGCCCAGCGCAGAAGGATCGCCTTGCGCTTGCGAGGGTTGAGGCCGGACCACACACCGGAATCGAACGCGCGGCGTGCAACTGCCACGGCGGCGTCGACATCCGCCGCACCGCTGTCAGCCACCTTGGCAAGCAGCTTGCCGTCGATCGGGCTCAGGCAGTCGAACGTGCGGCCGCCTGCGGCGTCACGATACTCGCCGTCGATAAACGCACGGCCTTCAATCGAAAGCGTAGCGGCTTTGTCTTGCCAGAAAGCGAGAGATTTCTTGTCCATCAGGATGCCTCAATGTTATGCGCTCGACGCACGCCGGCTCCGACTTCAAGCGGCCTGGAACTGCGTCGCGGCGCGTTGGCGCGGAGTCTTTAGAACGTGGGCGGCGAATTGGCCGACACGATCTCGCAGAGATGCTCCGCGCTGGGATTGCGAAAACGATGCGGTAGACGGCTTTCGAAGTAATAGCTGTCACCAGGGTCGAGCAGCCACGTCACGCCATCTACTGTCAGTTCGATCTGACCGCTGACCACCACCCCGCCCTCGTGCCCTTCGTGCTCCAGCATTTCCGGCCCGGTATCCGAGAGCGGCTGATAGACCTCGCGCAGAATGCCCATGTTGCGGTCTTTCACACTGGAGCCGGCGAGATAGAACTCGATCGACTCATTGCCGAGATTCGGCATGTCGGCGCGGCGCGACACAACCGAGCGCTCCACCTCCACTTCAAAAGTGAAGAACTCGGCGAGACTCATCGGTATGCACTCAAGCAGTTTCTTCAGCGATCCAACCGACGGACTCACCCGGTTCTGTTCGATCAGCGAGATCGTGCCGTTGGTCACCCCCGCCCGTTTCGCCAGCTCACGCTGGGACAGACCATTCTTCTTACGGATGTACTGCAGGCGGGTCGCAACTTCTATGGACATCGCTAGGTTCTCTGACATGGGAGACGATCGGGCGCGTGGACTCGGGCAACGTGTGCCCGCGAGTGTTGAATATTCTAATCACTTTAATCGTTGCGCCGCTGGGGAAAACCCTGAAAGGATTCCGAAATATGATTTGCGCAACGAATGTTCCCAATGACCCGGATTCCAGGGACACCCTCGGGAAAGCCCTGATAAATCTTTTATAAAAATGATTTGACGGCATTATTGGCTCGTATACGATGGTTCTCAGGCGATCGTCATGCCGACGTCACGAAACACGAACGTGTGTTTCTGACGCAGCGAACCCGGTTCGCAACGGTCAGAGACGGTCATCCCAGCGTCATGTTTCTTTAAACGCCCTGTGCGTTTTTCGAGCAAGCGTTCAATACTTTCAACGTCGCTAGTCGAGTGTAATCGTGAGAGTCCGAGGCCCTTTGGTGAGATGGAATCGAAGTCAGGCGAGTTGTCCTCGCGCTGACGGCGCCATCGCCGACGGCAGCAACGGCAGCCTTGCGTTCCGCCGCTTCCTGTCCGTCTTCACGATCCTGTCCCGCCGTTCAGTTCGACGTCACAACTCCATCTCCGCGCGCGCCTTCATTGCTGTGCGCACGGACGAAGTCGCCTCGCTGCTGCCGTAGCGCCTCCCCCTTTTCCGTCGTTCGATTCGTCCGTTTGCGTGAACGCGCTCTCTTGAGCCATGCGTTTGTGCGTGTGCGGTGCCGTCTGCCGCCTATGCACTTCATGCGGATCAGATTAGTTAGTTGCGCACCGCAACGGGCCGAATCGAACGACACATCTAATTACCACGCGCGGCGCGTCCCGCTGACGACGACCGCCTGCACTACCCGGTGGCCTGACGCCTTGCGTCCGGCTGCGGAATGTTGCCGCGCCGTGTTTAACGTTGTTCATGCCGCGTCCCGCGGGGAACATACACGTCTATCTGATATGCGAAACAAACCTCTCGTCGGCATCAGCGCCGACAGAACGATGATGGGAGTCCACCCGTCGCACGTCACCGGCGAGAAGTACATCGCCGCGATCGTGGACGGCTCGCAGGCACTGGCCATGTTGCTGCCGGCGCTCGGCGAGCGTCAGTCCACCGAGGACGTGCTGGCTACTGTCGACGGCTTACTGTTCACCGGCAGCTATTCGAATGTCGAGCCGCACCGCTACGGCGGCCATCCCAGCGCGCCGGGCACGCTGCACGACGCCGCACGCGATGCGACGACGCTGCCGCTGCTGCGCGCCGCGATCGCCGCAGGCGTGCCGGTGCTGGCGGTATGCCGGGGCTTTCAGGAAATGAACGTGGTGTTCGGTGGGACGTTGCATCAAAGCGTTCACGCGGTGGCCGGGTTGAACGACCATCGCGAGAACAAGGAAGACGACCTCGACGTGCAATACGCACCGTCGCATTCGATCACGCTGGCGCAGGGCGGCTTGTTGCAGCGCCTCGCGGGCGGCACGAATGAAGCGCGTGTGAATTCATTGCACGGTCAGGGCGTCGAGCGGCTGGGCGTGGGTCTGGTGGCAGAAGCCACCGCGCCGGACGGATTGATCGAAGCGGTGAGCGTGAAAGATGCGCGTGCCTTCGCGCTGGGTGTGCAGTGGCACCCGGAATGGAAGCATGCCAACGACGCGCTTTCCACCGCGATCTTCCGTGCCTTCGGCGAAGCCTGCCGCGATCGAATGCGCACCAAGGCCGGCTATGGCGCGGCATCCGCCGCTGCCACGCATGCCTGAGCCGGTCGCGCACCAAAACTGAGAGAATAACCATGCATGAAATCGACGACTTCCTGAAGAAGAACCGCGTCACCGAAATCGAAGCGATCATTCCGGATATGGCCGGGATCGCACGCGGCAAGATCATTCCGCGCAGCAAGTTCGAATCCGGCGAATCCATGCGCTTGCCGCAGGCGGTGATGATCCAGACCGTCACAGGGGACTATCCGGAAGACGGCACGCTCACCGGCGTCACCGACCCGGACATGGTCTGCGTTCCCGACGCCAGCACCATCCGCATGATTCCGTGGGCCGTCGATCCGACCGCCCAGGTGATCCACGATTGCGTTCACTTCGACGGCACGCCCGTCGCCATCTCGCCGCGCCGTGTGCTGCGCCGCGTGCTGGAACTGTACAAGGCCAAGGGCTGGAAGCCGGTCATCGCGCCGGAACTCGAGTTCTACCTGGTCGACATGAACAAGGACCCCGACCTGCCGCTGCAACCGCCGATCGGCCGTACGGGCCGTCCGGAGACCGGCCGTCAGGCGTACTCGATCGAAGCCGTCAACGAATTCGATCCGCTGTTCGAAGACATCTATGAATACTGCGAAGTCCAGGAACTGGAAGTTGACACGCTGATTCACGAAGTCGGCGCCGCGCAGATGGAAATCAACTTCATGCACGGCGATCCGCTGAAACTCGCCGACAGCGTGTTCCTGTTCAAGCGCACGGTGCGTGAGGCCGCGCTGCGTCACAAGATGTACGCGACTTTCATGGCCAAGCCGATGGAAGGCGAACCGGGCTCGGCGATGCACATGCACCAGAGTCTCGTGGACGAAGAAACTGGCCACAACCTGTTCACCGGTCCGGACGGCAAGCCCACCACGCTTTTCACGGGCTATATCGCGGGCCTGCAGAAATACACGCCGGCACTGATGCCGATTTTCGCGCCGTACATCAACTCGTATCGCCGCCTGTCGCGTTTCATGGCTGCGCCGATCAACGTGGCATGGGGTTACGACAACCGCACGGTGGGTTTCCGGATTCCGCATTCGGGCCCGGCTGCGCGGCGCATCGAAAACCGCATTCCGGGCGTGGACTGCAACCCGTATCTGGCGATTGCCGCAACGCTCGCGGCCGGCTATCTCGGCATGACGCAAAACCTCGAAGCCACTGAGCCGCTGCTCAGCGACGGTTACGAATTGCCGTACCAGTTGCCGCGCAACCTTGAAGAAGGTTTGACGCTGATGGGCGCTTGCGAGCCGATCGCCGAAGTACTCGGCGAGAAATTCGTCAAAGCCTACCTCGCACTGAAAGAAACCGAATATGAAGCGTTTTTCCGCGTGATCAGTTCGTGGGAACGCCGGCATTTGCTGCTGCACGTCTAAGATCTATTTCAACGACGTCGCCCGCAAACGCAAAAAAATTGGAGGCAGTATGAGCTACAGAACAGAAGAAGTCGCTTACGTGCAGCCGGCCCAACCCGCCGCCAGCGCACAAGCCACACAACAGAAACGCGGCACCGCCGAATACCGCGCGCTCGACGCCGCGCACCACATCCATCCGTTTTCGGATATGGGTTCGCTCAATCGCAGCGGCAGCCGCGTGATCGTCAAGGCACAGGGCGTGTACCTGTGGGATTCGGACGACAACAAGATCATCGACGGCATGGCCGGTTTGTGGTGCGTGAATGTCGGTTATGGCCGCAAGGAACTGGCCGACGCAGCGTACCGTCAGATGCAGGAACTGCCCTTCTACAACACCTTCTTCAAGACGACGCACCCGCCGGTGATCGAACTGTCGGCCCTGCTCGCCGAGCTCGCGCCGGAACCGTTCAACCACTTCTTCTATTGCAACAGCGGCTCGGAAGGCAACGACACCGTGCTGCGCATCGTTCACCAATACTGGGCGACGCAAGGCAAGCACTCGAAGAAGTTCGTCATCTCGCGCAAGAACGGCTATCACGGTTCGACGATCGCGGGCGGCACGCTGGGCGGCATGGGCTACATGCACGAACAGATGCCCTCGAAGGTCGAGAACATCGTGCACATCGACCAACCGTATTTCTTCGGCGAAGCAGAAGGCAATCTGACGCCGGAAGAATTCGCTCTGGCCCGCGCGCAGCAACTCGAAGCGAAGATTCTCGAAATCGGCGCGGACAATGTGGCCGCCTTTATCGGTGAGCCTTTCCAGGGCGCGGGCGGCGTGATTTTCCCGGCCTCGACGTATTGGCCGGAAATCCAACGCATCTGCCGCAAGTACGACATCCTGCTGGTCGCCGACGAAGTGATCGGCGGCTTCGGCCGGACCGGCGAATGGTTCGCGCATCAGCACTTCGGTTTCGAACCGGACCTGATCACGCTGGCCAAGGGCCTGACAAGCGGCTACGTGCCGATGGGCGCGGTCGGTCTGCACGATCGCGTCGCCAAGGCGATCATCGAAAATGGCGACTTCAATCACGGCCTCACCTACTCCGGCCACCCGGTGGCCGCGGCAGTAGCGGTAGCCAATCTGAAGCTGCTACGCGACGACAAGATCGTCGAGCGCGTCAAGACCGACACGGGTCCGTACTTCCAGAAGAAGCTGCGCGACACCTTTGCCAATCACCCGATCATCGGTGAAATCTCCGGCGCGGGTCTGGTCGCCGGTCTGCAACTCGCAGAAGACCCGAAAGCACGCAAGCGTTTTGCTAATGGTGGAGAAGTCGGCACGATCTGCCGCGACTTCTGCTTCAACGGCAACCTGATCATGCGCGCCACCGGCGACCGGATGCTGCTGTCGCCGCCGCTCGTGATCAACAAGCTGGAAATCGACGAGATCGTTGCGAAGGCCAAATACGCCATCGACGCGACCGCACAACAACTCGGAATTTCGTAACGGCAGTTCGTTCCGGCATGAGCACACCCACGATACGCGCCCATGCCGGTTCTTCACATCAAGGGAAAAAACCATGAGCGTTTGTCATCTTCGTCATGCGGTCGCGGGGGCCGCGCTTCTCGCCTTCACGGGTTTTGCGGCGTTGTCGGTTACGCCGGCCCTTGCGGCCGACACGGAACTGAATGTGTACAACTGGTCGGACTACATCGCGAAGGACACGATTCCAAACTTCGAGAAGCAGGACGGTATCAAGGTCAAGTACGACAACTACGATAGCGACGATACCTTGCAGGCCAAACTGCTCGCGGGCAGTTCCGGTTACGACATCGTGGTGCCGACGTCGAACTACATGGCCAAGCAGATCCAGGCCGGCGTGTATCAGAAGCTCGACAAGTCGAAGCTGCCGAATCTGTCGAACCTCGACCCCGTGTTGATGAAGATGATTTCCGACGCCGATCCGGGCAACCAGTACGGCGTGCCCTGGGCTTACGGTACCGACGGTATCGGCTACAACGTCCAGGCCGTGCAGAAGGCACTCGGCGCCAATGCGCCGGTGGACAGCTGGGCCCTCGTGTTCGACCCGGCCAATCTGTCGAAGCTGAAAGGCTGCGGCGTGTCGTTCCTCGACCAGGCTGTCGACGTGTTCGCCGCGACGCTGCAATACATGCATAAGGATCCGAACAGCACGAACCCCGCCGACTATCAGGCCGCGTTCGAAGTGCTGAAGAAAGTCCGCCCGTACATCACCCAATTCAATTCGTCCGGCTACATCAACGACCTCGCTAACAACGACATCTGCGTCGCGGTGGCATGGTCCGGCGACGTCGGCATCGCCAGCCGCCGTACCGCGGAAGCCAAGCGTTCGTATCAGGTGAAATTCTCGAACGTCAAGGAAGGCGGTCTGCTGTGGTTCGACGTGATGGTGATCCCGAAAGACGCACCGCATCCGGAAGCCGCGCTGAAGTGGATCAACTACATCGAAGATCCGAAGGTCAACGCAGCGATTACCAATGAAGTGTTCTACCCGACCGCGAACAAGGCCGCGCGCCAGTTCGTCGTTCCGGGTGTCGCACAGGACACGACCGTTTATCCGGGCGATGAAGTGTTGAGCAAAATGACACTGATGAAACCGATGCCCACCGACATTCTGCGCCTTGAAAATCGACTTTGGGCGCAGCTTAAAACCGGCCATTGATTAAGCCAAACTAAAAAGAATCGATCCCGCGCTCAGGGATCGCTCGAACCCTGAGCGCATGAATGGCAGTAACGGTAGTCAGCCTGCGTGCTTAAGTCCCATCTGTGCGCAGTCCCATGTTTTCCGATCGCAGCGCATCTTGCGAGCCGCTTTCCGCGACTCGTATGGAGACACTTGCGCTCGCGATCCGCAAGGAATGGTTACATCATGAACTCGACGACACAAACAAGCGTAGCCGGCGCCACCCAGATGGCCCGCCCCGCACCGACGACAAAATCGAAATCGGACGAATTCGTTCGCATCGAAAATGTCGTGAAGAAATTCGGCGACAGTACTGCTGTCGACAACGTCAATCTGAGCATTGCGAAGAATGAATTGTTCGCGCTGCTCGGCAGCTCCGGCTGCGGCAAGTCCACGCTCCTGCGCATGCTCGCGGGGCTCGAGTCGGTCACGTCCGGCCGCATTTTCGTCGACGGCGAAGACCTCGCCGCGATGCCGCCGTACAAGCGGCCCGTCAACATGATGTTCCAGTCATATGCGCTGTTCCCGCACATGAGCGTCGAAGCGAATATCGCGTTCGGCCTCAAGCAGGAAGGCACGCCCAAGAACGAGATCAAGGAACGCGTTGCCGACGCGCTGAATCTCGTGCAGATGAGCAAATACGCGCAACGCAAGCCGCACCAGTTGTCCGGCGGACAGCAGCAGCGTGTGGCGCTGGCCCGCTCGCTCGTCAAGCGCCCCAAGCTGCTGCTGCTCGACGAGCCGATGTCGGCGCTCGACAAGAAGATCCGTCAGAAGACCCAGCTCGAACTGGTGAACATCATCGAGAAGGTCGACGTGACCTGCGTGATGGTGACGCACGATCAGGAAGAAGCCATGACGATGGCCGGCCGCCTCGCCGTGATGAGCGAAGGCCGCATCGTGCAGATCGGCTCGCCCAGCCAGGTGTACGAATTTCCGAATAGCCGCTTCTCGGCCGAGTTCATCGGCTCGACCAACCTGTTCGAAGGCACCGTGGTCGCGGATGAACCTGACCACATCTTCGTGGAAAGCGAAGACCTCGAATCGCGCATCTACGTGAGCCACGGCATTACCGGCCCGCTTGGCATGCCGGTGGGCATCTCGGTGCGTCCGGAACGCGTGAAGGTCTCGCTCGACAAGCCCTCGACGCCGCACAACTGGGCGCGCGGCGTGGTCTCGGACGTCGCGTACATGGGCAGCTATTCGCTCTATCACGTGCGCCTGCCGAGCGGCAAGACGGTCGTGTCGAATCTCTCCAGCTCGCACCTCATGAGCGAAGGTGCGCCGTCCTATAACGACGACGTGTTCGTCTACTGGTCGCCGGCTAGCGGCGTGGTGCTGACGCAATGAGCAATCCCACTACCTCCCCCGCGGCGCTCGGCGCGCCGTCCGGCAGCCGTTTGCTCGGCTCGCTGAAAAAACGCCTCTCGTTCCTGGTGCCCTCGGGCCGCACGACCGTGATCGGCGTGCCGTTCATGTGGCTCTTCGTGTTCTTCGCGTTGCCGTTCGTGCTGGTGCTGAAAATCAGCTTCGCCGATCTGCGCCTGGGCATTCCGCCGTACACGGATCTCGTGACGGTCAAGGACGGCATGGTGCACTTCGCCATGCAGCTGAGCCACTACGCCTTCCTGCTGCAGGACGATCTGTACGTCGCCACGTACATCAGCTCGCTGAAGATGGCCGCAATCTCAACCTTCTTCTGCCTGTTGATCGGCTACCCGATTGCGTACTACATCGCGCGTTCGGAGCCGACCAAACGCAACCTGCTGATGATGGGCGTGATGCTGCCGTTCTGGACGTCGTTCCTGATCCGCGTCTATGCGTGGATCGGCATCCTGAAGGACGACGGCCTGCTCAATCACACGCTGATGGCCATCGGCATGATTCATTCGCCGTTGCGCCTCTACCACACGGATATTGGCGTCTATATCGGCATGGTTTATTCGTATCTGCCGTTCATGGTGATGCCGCTGTATGCGCACCTGGTGAAGATGGATCTGACGCTGCTCGAAGCGGCCTACGACCTCGGTTGCAAACCGTGGACCGCGTTCACGCGCATCACCTTGCCGCTGTCGAAGAACGGCATTATCGCCGGCAGTCTGCTGGTGTTTATTCCGGCGGTCGGCGAGTACGTGATTCCTGAACTGCTGGGCGGCGCCGATACGCTGATGATCGGCCGCGTGATGTGGGATGAATTCTTCAACGATATGGACTGGCCGATGGCATCCGCTGTCACCGTCGCCATGGTTCTACTGCTGCTCGTGCCGATGGCCGTGTTCCAGTACTACCAGGTCAAGGAACTGGAGGGCGCGAAATGATCAAGCCAAATAGAACGCTTTCCAATAGCGTACTGACGTTCGGGTTTCTGTTTCTGTATATCCCGATCATCAGCCTCGTGGTGTATTCGTTCAACGAGTCGAAGCTCGTTACGGTCTGGTCCGGCTTTTCGCTCAAATGGTATGGCGCATTGCTGCAAGACGGCGAACTGCTCAGTGCAGCGTGGCTGTCGCTGAAAATCGGTCTGCTGACCGCGTGTGCATCGGTGGTGATCGGTACATGGGCCGGCTTCGTGCTGGCCCGCTTCGGACGCTTTCGCGGCTTCACGCTGTTCGCCGGCATGATCAACGCGCCGCTCGTGATTCCTGAAGTGATTCAGGGCATCTCGCTGCTGCTGCTGTTCGTCGCGCTCGAACAGATGCTCGGCTGGCCGAAGGGCCGTGGCCTCTTCACGATCTGGATCGGCCACGTGATGCTGTGCGTTTCGTACGTGGCCATCATCGTGCAATCGCGGGTGAAGGAGCTCAACAAGTCGCTCGAAGAAGCCGCACTCGATCTCGGCGCAACGCCCTTCAAGGTGTTCTTCCTGATCACGCTGCCGCTGATCTCGCAGGCTCTGATGTCCGGCTGGCTGCTGTCGTTCACGCTGTCTTTCGACGATCTCGTGCTCTCCGCGTTCCTCTCCGGTCCCGGTTCGACCACGCTGCCGCTCGTCGTGTTCTCGCGTGTTCGTCTTGGCCTGAATCCGGAAATGAACGCGCTCGCCACGATCTTCATCACCACGGTGACGATCGGCGTGATCGGCGTGAACCGCTGGATGCAGGTGCGTGAGCGCAAGCGCAACCGCGACATGCAGATGGCGTTCGCACTCGCCGAAGCCGCCGACCCGTTACCGTCAGCACCACAACAAGCCGTCGTACGAAAGTCGCTCGATACGGCACGCGCATAAGAAGTCCTTTTGCAATACGACCAATAAGGAGAATTTGCATGAGAAAGAAGCTCATCTGTCTGTTGGTGGCGGGGAGTTTGCCAGGCCTTGCCATGGCAGACGCCACCAGCGACCAGATCAAGGCGCTACAGGCCCAGCTCAACGCACTGCAAAAGGAGGTGAAGCAGTTGCGTTCCGAGGTAGCGTCCAAACCGAAAGCGGCGGCGGCAGCCACCGCGGCACCGGCTCCGGCTGTGGTGGCGGCGCCGGTCGACATCTCCTCGCCGGATTACGGCAAGGCGCAGGCGACGCTGACCAACGACCAGGTCGATTCGATGAAGCAGCAGATCGCCAATCAGCAGTTGAAGGTCGACTCGCTGGTGGACGCGGCGAACACGGGGCCGATCGCCGGCTTGTCGGTGACGGGCTATATCGATCCGACCTACATGTATAACCGCGCGCAGAGCAGCTCGTCGTTCCTGTTCGCGAACCATGAAAGTAGCTACAACTACTTCAACAGCACGTTCGGCGATCTGTACTTAGACATCAAGAAGACCTTCGGTGTCGGCCCGATGGCGCCGTCGGCCGAGATCACCTTGATGCCGAACCGCGGCAACGGTATTACGCTGCTCTCGAACGAGCACGGCGATATCGGCAACAACATCCTGAACACGGCCGTGGTCAATGTGCCGTTGACGGCGACCACGACCCTCGTGGCCGGTTTGATTCCGAGCTTCGGCGGCTATGAAGTGCAGCAATCGAACCAGATGCTGACGCTCACGCACAACCTGTTGTACGACTTCTCGGATCCGGGCAGCTACATCGGTATCGGCGCGAACTATGCGACGGGTAACTGGGCGTGGAAGTTCTTCCTCGGCAACGAACAGTACCGCACGTTTGGCGCGACGACGCAGGTCGGCACCAATGCGCTGGGCGATCCGATCACGACCAGCAACAAGATCCCGACCCTCACGGGACGAGTCGACTACACGTGGTCGAGCGCACTGGATGTGGGTGGCTCGTTCAACATCGGCCGTCAGACCTTGCCTAGCGCGATCGATGCGAACACTGGTGCGGTCAGCTACGGCGTAGGCGGTCAGGCGCCGAGCTCGGGCGGTACGTTCTTCTTCACCGAAGCCGACCTGACCTACACGCTGGCGGACGTGCAGTACAACGCCGAACTCGACTACGGTCAGCAGCAGAACGCCGCGTTCAACGGCGGCCAGGCACAGTGGTACGGCCTCTCGCTGCTCGCGCACCGCAAGTTCTCGCTGCCGGTGGTGGGCCGTATGGGCGTGACCGCCCGTTACGACCTGCTCGTCGACAGCAAGAATGGCGGCGGCGGCGGTGGCATCGCGTTGAATTCGAACGGCATGGACACTGCCGACGGCTTCGGTATCGGCGCGGACTGCCTCGCCAATTCGAAGGCCAACGGCGGTCTCGGCTTCGAGTGCAAGGGCGCAACCCGCCAGGACGTTTCGCTCGATCTGTTGTTCTACCCGACCCAGCAGATCACGGTCAAGGTGGAATACCGCCACGACTGGGCGAACAAACAGGTGTTCCTGAAGAACGACGGCTCGTACGGCAAGTCCAACGACCTGCTCGCAACGCAGTTCATCTACTCGTTCTAAAACGACCCGCCTCATCGCGTGGCCCGGCTTTACCGCGGGCCACGCGCCAAGGCCTCTTCTGCATGCTCTGCCTATGCTCCGATTCTCAAACCAGCCTCACGTCGCCTCGTATTACGCAGCAACCGCTAACGACACCACCCGCCATCCCCCACTCGAAGAAACGCTTAACGTCGACGTCTGCGTGATCGGCGCCGGACTCACCGGCATCTCGACTGCGTTGAACCTCGCCGAACGCGGTCACTCGGTCGCGGTGCTCGAAGCATCGAAAGTCGGATGGGCCGCGAGCGGCCGCAATGGTGGCCAGTTGATCGGCGGCTTTGCCTGCGATATCGACACATTCGCGAAGTTCATGCCCGCGGATGACGTGAAGCGTGTTTGGGACATGGGGCTCGAAACCCTGGATATCGTCAAGGAACGCGTCGCGAAGCATCAGATCGACTGCGACCTGACCATCGGTTACCTGACCGCGGCGAACAAGCCGCGCGATACGGATGCACTGCAAAAATGGCGCGACGAAGCGCAACGGCGTTTCGGCTATGACCGTTTCAGCTATGTCGACGCCGATGGCGTCGGCAACTATGTTCAATCGCAGCGCTACCTCGGCGGATTGTTCGATGCGGACAGCGGCCATCTGCATCCGCTGAATTACACGCTCGGTCTGGCGCGCGCGGCACGCGAGGCCGGCGTACGGATTTTCGAAGACAGTTGCGTCACCGCGTTGCGCCAGGAAAACGGCCGGCATGTGGCCGAAACCGCTCGTGGCAAAGTCAATGCGCAATTCGTCGTGCTCGCCTGCAATACGTATCTCGGCCAACTCGCGCCGGATCTCGCCAGCAAGATCATGCCGGTGGGCACCTACGTGATCGCCACCGAACCGCTCGATCCCGATCGCGCCGAAGCGCTGATGCCGGCGAAAGCGGCCGTGTGCGACAGCCGCTTCGTGCTGGACTATTTCCGCCCTGCCCCCGACAATCGTTTGTTGTGGGGCGGCAAAGTCAGCTATTCGACCTTCGCGCCGCGCAACCTCGGTGAAGCAATGCGCCGCGATATGCTGAAGACTTTCCCGCAACTCGACGATGTCAAAATCGACTATGCGTGGGGCGGCTTCGTCGACATTACGATGAATCGCGCGCCGCATTTCGGCCGCCTATCGCCTACCGTGTATTTCGCGCAGGGTTTCTCCGGCCACGGCGTGAACACTACCGGGCTCGCGGGCAAGCTGATCGCCGAAGCGATCGATGGTCAGACCTCGCGCTTTGATCTGTTCGGCAAGATTCGCCACCGCGACTTCCCCGGCGGCGCTACACTGCGCACCCCTGCCCTCGTCCTTGCGATGGCCTGGTATCGAATGAAGGACCTGCTTTGATGAATGCACCGACTCCCGGCTTCAACACGCTCGACCACCGCGCCGATGCGCTGATCGCCAACTCCTACTACGAGGCGAGCGCCACGCGTCCGCCGGCCGACGATCCGATGCTCGACGGCACGCTGGAGGCCGACGTCTGCGTGATTGGCGCGGGTTTTTCCGGTTTGTCGGTGGCGTTGGAATGCCGGACGCGCGGATTGTCGGTGGTGGTGCTCGATGCGCATCGTCCCGGTTGGGGCGCGTCGGGCCGCAACGGCGGGCAGACCTTGGTGGGTTTCGCGAAAGACGAGATCATCGAACGGCAACTCGGACTCGACGGCGCACGCGCCGCGTGGGCGATGTCAGTGGAAGGCGTGGCTCTGGTGCGCGAGCGCATTGAACGCTACGGCATTGATTGCGATTTCACCGCCGGCTATCTGACGGTGGCCACCAAACCGAAACGCGTGCCGGATTTGCGTTCGTGGATGGAATCGGCGTCGCAACGCTGGGGCTATACGAAACTCTCGTGGCTCGATACCGATGAAGTGCGTTCACGCGTCGCTTCGCGACGTTATCTGGCCGGCGTCTACGATCCGTTTTCCGGTCATCTGCATCCGCTCAAATACTGCCTCGGTCTCGCCGATGCAGCACGTCGTGAAGGTGCACAACTGTTTGCGCATTCGCCGGTGATCGAAGTCGTGCGTGGTGCACGGCCTGTCGTGCGGACCGCCAATGGCGAGGTACGCTGCCGCTTCGTCGCGGCATGCGGCAATGCCACGATCGGCGACGTGTTGCCGGCTCCAGTGGCCGCGCGCATCGCGCCGATTGCCTCTTACATTGTCGCCACGGAACCGCTCGGTCAGCCACGCGCGGACGCACTGATCAAAGGACGTGAGGCGATTTGCGACAACAACTTCTTCCTCGATTACTTCCGTCTGTCGGCTGATCATCGCGTGCTGTTCGGTGGCCGCGCGAGTTCGACCGGCGCGTCGCCCGTGCAACTCGGCGAGGAAATCCGCAAGCGCATGATCGGCGTGTTCCCGCAGCTAGGCGATGTGAGAATCGACTATGCGTGGGGCGGTTTTGTCGACGTAACGCGCAATCGTGCACCCGATTTCGGTTCGATCGATCCGAACTACTTCTACGTGCAGGGCTTTTCAGGTCACGGCGTGGCGTTGACGGGGATTGCCGGGCGCGTGATTGCGAAAGCTATGGCCGGTGAGACCGCGGCCTTCGATCTGTTCGCGCAACTGCGGCACGCACGCTTTCCGGGCGGCCCGGCATTACGTGGGCCGGCGCTGGAACTCGGGATGATGTATCACCGGATTCTGGAGTTGTTCTAGGCAGGCTTTCGAGCTTTAAGACGTGAGATCGGCCAGTGCTCCAACCACGCTAATTGCGTAGCTTCAGTCATCATCTGTCAGCAACTTGTCGAGAGGCACTCCGTGCTTGACGAACGGCGAACGGATCACGATGTAACTGAAATACTTCTCGATGCCGAGATTGCGGTCGAGCAGGCGTTCGATCACTTCCTGGTAGTGACCGATGTCCTTGACGACGAACTTGAGCAGGTAATCGTACCCACCGCTCACCAGGTGACATTCGGTAATTTCGTCGAGATCGCGCACGTTCGCCTCGAAACGCACGAAGTCGTCGCGCCGATGATCATGCAGCATGATTTCCGTGAACACTGACACGATGCTGGTCACTTTCGCGACATTCACGTGCGCACCGTAGCCCGAAATCACACCGGCTGATTCAAGACGCCTGACGCGCTGCAGGCACGGGCTCGCAGAAAGACCGACCGCGGCCGCGAGATTCGCGTTGGTGATGTTGCCGTTCCTCTGCAATTCGCCGAGGATCTTGATGTCGATCCGGTCGAGTTTTGGTCGGTTGCTCATATCGTTCTGTTCTCGAATCGGCGGGCGAACCGGCTTTCCCGCTAAACGCGGGAAAGCTCCTCGTGATGCGCCTTGACGAACTGCGCCATGCTGGTGAACCTGAAATCGACAGAAGGCTCCGCGAATGTGCGCATCGTCGCGCCGAGCCCGCGCTGCTCGAAGCGCCGATGAATCCAGCATGAACGAATGTCTAACCGGTTGGCCGGCTCATGATCGTGGTACATGCTGTCCGCGACGTGCAGGATTTCGTCCTTACGCACGCCGAGTCTCGACAGCACGTCGAGCATATATTCAAAATTACGGCTCGACGGCTTGTAGCTTCCCACATCCTCAGCCGTGACAACGACGTCAAAGGGCACATGCAGCCTGGCGCGGCTGTATGTGAAATTCTCGTTGTCCACGTTCGATATGATGACCAGCTTGAAGTACTTCTTCAAATACTGCAGCGTACTTGCCGAATCCGGGAACGCAGGCCAATTGCGCACCGAACGACCATAGGCCTCCGCCTGCTCGCGCGTGTAGCTGACGCCCCATTCCTCCGCGAGCCGCTTGTAGACCACCTCGAGCAGCCGGTTGTACGGCATGTCGGGCGTAGCGTTCTGCTGATATGACTCGTGGCGGGCGTGCGCTTCCAGCACCTGGTCGCGCGTCGGTGGCGGGTCAAGCGATGCGACCAATGCTGACAGGCCCGCGACGATGCCCGATTCCCAGTCGATCAGGGTGCCATAGCAGTCGAACGTCAGGGCCTTAAAATCCGTCAGCCGCATGAAGGGCTCCTTAACTGGGGTGTTCCGGCTTGCGCGGAACTCGCCGCGCCCGCACCGGCGCGGCAAATCAAACCGGCACAAAGGCCGGTAAACTTATCGACTACTTACTTCTGCAGCAGCGCTTCCTGGTGAGCCTTCGCGAATTCGGCCATGCTGTTGAATCGGAAGTTCACAGTGGGTTGCTCACCGGGGTTCATCGTTGCGCCGAAACCGGTTTGCGAATGGCGGCGATAGATCCAGCACGATGCAAGTCCGAACGCGTTCGCGGGCTTGTGGTCGTGGAACAGACTCTCGGCGGTGTGGAGGATCTTCTCCTTCCGGATGCCGCGCTCACCCAGCTTTTCCAGCTTGTCCAACATGTACTCGAAGTTTCGCGGCGACGGTTTATAGGAGCCGACGTCCTCTGCGGTGATGATCGCATCGAATTCGACCTGAAGCTTCGCGTTGCTGTACGTGAAGCTGTCATTGTCGATGTTCGACAGGATGACCAGCTTGTAGTGCTTCTTCAGATACTGCAGCGCGTTCGCCGAGTCCTCAAATGCCGGCCAATTGCGTATGGACTTGCCGTAGGCGAGGCACTCCTCGTACGTGAAAGGCACCTGCCATTCCTCGGCGAGTCGCTTGTACACGATCGGCAGCAGTTCCTGGTAACGCTTGGCCGGCGTGTAGGCCTGCTGCGACGACTCATGACGTGCGTGTGCTTCAAGAACCTGATCCCGCGTCAGCGGCGGGTTGACGCGTTCGAGCAGCGGACGCAAACCCTCGAAAATACCCGTTTCCCAGTCGATGAGCGTGCCGTAGCAATCGAAAGTCAGTGTATCGAAGTCGGTCAGTTTCACAGTAACGCCTCCTGTTGGTTGGTGAGCTAGACATAGTCTATTGGGCACGCCCAGCAACCGTTACTTATGTGGTCCACCGCATCGGCAATCTCTGTTGCTCGTCCGCACACCAACAGCAGAATCTGCTGCTGGCTTCTGCCTGGCATGTTAGCAAAAGGCGATCGCTGAATACCTTGCTGCAGGCACCCAAGCAGACGTTATCGCCGCTGCGGCCCAAACATCCGCGACAACGCGCGCGCAAGCTCCTTAACAGCGGCATCCGCCGTCGGACGATGCAGCAGCGCAATATCCATGGTTTCGATCGAAGGCAACCCGCTCTTCGATGTCAGCACCGCGTGATCCGCCAGCACCGCGCGCGCGGGCAGCAGACTGATCCCGAGACCATCGGCAACAGCTGCCTGGATTCCGCTCAAACTCGAACTGATAAAGCTCATCCGCCAGCGGCGCCCGAGTCCTTCGATCGCGTTGGTCATGTCGTCACGGTATAACCCGCGCGGCGGAAACGCGACGATCGGAATCGGATCAAGGTGGATTGAAGGATTCTTCGCACTGTCGATCCACCTCAATTGCTCCGGCCAGCACGCAACGGCCTCACGGCTGTTACGCCGTTGCTTCACGAGAATCAGATCCAGATCGCCCCGATCGTAGCTATTGCTCAGGTCGCGGCTCAATCCGCTGGTCACTTCCAGCTTGACCTGCGGATGCTTGCGGTTGAACGCGGCAAGCATATGGGTTGTCGGCCCGCCGACGAAATCTTCCGGCACGCCCAGCCGGACCGTCAGCCCCACCGTCGCGCCCGAGAGCGCTTCAATCATTTCATCGTTGAGAGCAAGCATGCGGCGCGCGTAGGCGAGCAAGGTTTCGCCGGCATCGGTCGGACTCACGTCGCGACTGCCCCGCTCGAGTAGCTTGTGCCCCGCCATATCCTCGAGACGCCGCACCTTCTGGCTGATGGTGGACTGCGTGGAATGAAGTCGTGCGGAAGCCGCAGTAAAGGTGCCGCAATCGGCCACCATGACGATGGCCTTCAGCAGATCCAGATCGAACAACGGTGTACGCGCTTTGGCGTTGGGTTTCATTGAGCCTCCAGTCAGACGCCGCCATGCCGGATAAGGGCATACGTCTAATCAATACTATTCGATTTCGCACTGATATGCATTTGAACATTTAATTTTTGAATATTGGGTGACGTGGATAACATCAAGCGATGTCGAAGCGGTGGCCACTCGACGGCCGATTACTCCGCGTCGACATCAGACAAAAAACTCGAATGTGGGCGAAACGCGGCATGACGCCGCCGTGCCGGCAGAAAAAAGCGCCACACCGAGACACATACCCGGAGACAGGCATGCAGCAAACGCAGTTGAAGAAAAGTTGGAGAAAACCACTCGCAGGCATCGGCGCAGGCATGATGCTAGTGGGCACGGCAGGTGCGCAGTCCAGCGTCACGCTGTACGGAATCGTCGATTCAGGCGTGACCTACACGAACAACCAGCAAGGCCACTCGGCATGGCAGGCGACGGCCGGCAACGAGTCCGGGCCGCGCTGGGGGATGCTCGGAACGGAAGATCTGGGTGGCGGCCTGAAGGCAAACTTCCGGCTGGAAAACGGTTTCAACCTCGAAAACGGCGCGGCCGGCCAGGGCGGCCGGATGTTCGGCCGTCAGGCATGGGTCGGCGTGAGCGGCGACAAGCTGGGCGCGCTGACCTTGGGCCGCCAGTACAACACCGTCCAGGACATTCTTGGCTCGATCCAGATCAGCAATACGCTGGTCCAGTATTCGACCCACCCGTTCGACAACGACGACATCAACAATACGTTCCGCACCAACAACGCGGTCAAATACGTCTCGCCGATCATCGCCGGCTTGCAAACCAACCTGATGTACGGCTTTTCGAACGCAACCGGCTTCGCTGCGAACAATAGCTGGAGCGCGGGTGTGACGTACACGCACGGTCCACTCAATGCCGGCGCGGCGTACGCACGTATGAATCAGCCCGCCAGCAGCGCGGCGGGCGCGGTCGCATCCGACAATTACTTTGCGTCTTCGGCCGCCGTATTCGGCACACATCTCGGCGCCGCGACGCGTCAACAGATCTGGGGCGCGGGCGCGACCTATGCCATCGGGCCCGCCACGCTCGGACTGCTCTACACGGGCACGGACTTCAACATGGCGGCAGGTGGCGCCTTGCGCTTCGGCAACTACGAGGGAAGCCTGCGCTACGCGCTGACGCCCGCGCTGATCGCGGCCGCCGGTTACACCTACACCCAGGTGTCGCAAGGCGACGCCAGCGGACACTATCACCAGGCCTCGGCCGGTCTCCAGTACCTGTTGTCCAAGCGCACCGACGTGTATGTGAACGGCCTCTACCAGAACGCCTCGTCGCGCATCGGTCATGCGTGGATCGACGGCATCGCAGCGCCCTCGTCGACGACTTCACAACTGGCGTTCGTCGCCGGCCTGCGTCAGAAGTTCTGACTGGACACGCAAGACACCTCGGGAACGACCCCATGAAACTTCGCTTTCTGCTAGCCGCGCTGCCATTCATCGGCATCTATTCAGGCGGCTCAATTGCCGCCGGTACGCCGCTCCTGTTCGGCCTGCCGTTTCTGCTCGTCTGGAATCTGTTCTGGATGGCTGCAACGGCGGCCATCCTCGCCATCATCTATTGCCTCGACACACGCGACGAAGCGGCGCAAGCGGCCGAGCAGACGGGAGGTGGGCAATGAACCCGGCACTCGTCATCATCGTTCTGTTTGCCCTCTTCGCGCTGGCGGTCGGCCTGTACGCGCGGCGCGGCAAGACCTTCAGCATGGAGCAATGGGCGGTCGGCGGACGCGGCTTCGGGTCGCTGCTCACCTTCTTGCTGATGGCAGGTGAGGCGTTCTCGACCTTCTCGTTTCTCGGCGCGAGTGGCTGGACCTACAGCAAAGGCGTGCCGGCGTTCTACATCCTGTCGTACGGCTGCCTCGCATACGTATTCGGTTACTGGATGCTGCCCCTCATTTGGCGTTATGCGAAGGAACGCGGCCTTGTGTCGTTCGCCGACTATTTCGCTTCGAAGTACGACAGCCGCGCCATCGGCGTGCTGGTGTCGGTGGTGGCCGTCTTCGCAATGGTGTCGCTGCTGATCATCCAGTTACGCGGTCTCGGCATTATCGTCTCCGAGATGTCGTATGGCCTGATCTCGCAGGAAACGGCCATCTGGATCAGCGCTACGCTGATGGTCCTGTATATGAGCGTCTCCGGCATCCACGGTTCGGCCAGCATTGCGATCTTCAAGGACGTGCTGATCCTCGGTCTTGCGATTTTTCTCGGCACGTATTTGCCGCTGCACTACTTCGGCGGCTTTGGCGAGATGTTCGCGCGCATCGATGCCGTCCATCCGGAACTGCTGCGTATGCCGGAGCACGGTTTCAATCTGAGCTGGTACAACTCGACACTGCTGCTGACATCGCTGGGCTACTACTTGTATCCTCATGGTTTCACCGCCGTCTACGTGGCACGCGATGCGTCTGCGCTGCGCAAGAACACCATGCTGATGCCGATCTACCAGGTGTTGATCGCGTTCCTGTTTCTCGTCGGTTTCGCCGCGGTGCTGACCGTGCATGGGCTCGAAGGCGCGCAAACCGATCTCGCGCTGCTGCGGCTCGTGAAGCAGACTTTCCCATCGTGGTTCGTCGGGATCGTCGGCGGCGCCGGTCTGCTGACGGCACTGGTACCAGGCTCGCTGATCATGCTCAATGCGTCGACGATGATTGCCCGCAACATCTATCGCGAAGGTTTCGCACCGCAGGCGAGTGACCGGCAAGTCGGGCGCGTCGCACGCATCGCGCTGCCGCTGTTCACGCTGGTTGTCGTCTACTTCGTGCTGCGTGGCGGTTCGAACTTCGTTGCGCTCGCAATCTTCTCGTCGAGCCTGCTGACGCAACTCGTCCCTATGCTCGCCTCGAGTTTCCTGAAGCGCCCGTTCGGCACCCGGGAAGCCGCGTTCGGCGGCATCTTCGCGGGCGCAATCGTGCTGGCGCTGGCGAACTGGCGCGGCATGACGCTGGCCACTGTTTTCCCGGCCGCACCGATCGCCTTCACCTCCATCAACACGGGCCTCGTCGCCTTGTTCGCCAATGCCGTGGTGTTCATCGCGATCAGCGCCGCGCAGCGCGCGCTGCGGGCTCGTATCGCCACTTCCGTCGAATCGGCATGACCACCATGACTCGCTCTATTCTTCTTTCCAACGTCCGGCTGGCTGATGGCCAGGCGGTTTCCGTAGCCATCGCCGATGGCCGCATCACGGCGCTCGGCCCGCATGTCGAAGCGCAACCTGGCGTGCTGGCCGAAGACGGCGGCGGCGCATTGCTGCTGCCGGGTTTCGTCGAAGGGCACACGCACATCGATAAAAGCCACTGGGGCCGCTCGTGGTATCGCAACGAGGTCGGACCCGCACTAACCGACCGGATCAGCAACGAGCGCGAATGGCGCAAGACGTCGGGACACGATGCGGCCAGCCAGTCGCTCACACTGTCGCGGGCATTCGTGCAGGCAGGCACGACGCGACTGCGTACCCATGTCGACGTGGATACCGACGCCGGCCTGCGTTATATCGAAGGCGTACTCAGCACGCGGCAGACAATGCGCGATGTGCTGGACATGCAGATCGTCGCGTTTCCGCAATCGGGGATGCTGATCCGTCCCGGTACTGTCGAACTGCTAGGCAGCGCACTCGCTGCGGGCGCTGATGTTCTCGGCGCGCTCGATCCTGCGTTGATCGACGGCGATCCCGTCGCGTCGTTGAACGCGACCTTTGAGCTGGCGGAGCGCTATCGCAAGCCGATCGACATCCATCTGCACGAACCCGGTGAAGTCGGCGCGTTCACGCTGAAACTGCTGCTCGATCGCGTTGCCGCTACGGGCATGCAGGGGCAAGTCGTCGTCAGCCACGCATTTTGCCTCGGCGCATTGCCCGAACGTGAACGCGACGCGCTGCTCGAACGGATCTCGTATTTGCGTTTAGCGCTTCTGACCAGCGCGCCGCCGTCTCGTCCCGTTCCGCCGCTCAAGGTTTGCAGGGACAAAGGCATCACGATCTTCGGCGGCAACGATGGCATTCGCGACACCTGGTCGCCGTATGGCGTGCCGGACATGCTCGAGCGCGCGATGCTGATCGGCATGCGCTATGACTTGCGACGCGACGACGACCTCGCAATTGCCTTCGACTGCGTGAGCGACGCTGCCGCTCGAGGTTGCGGTTTCGCCGACTATGGCCTGCGTATCGGTGCACGCGCGGATCTCGTACTGGTCGATGCCGAGTGCGTCGCGCATGCCGTGGTTGCACGGCCAAAACGCAAGCTGGTTATCGCAAACGGACGCATCGTCGCGCGCAATGGAGCGCTGGTCGACGCCGCGTAACTGTGCGAGAGCACCTTAAAAGACACAAGAAGAATTGGCATATGAACGATAAGCAACAGGTCGACATCCTGATCGAGCACGGCTGCGTGATCACAATCGATGCCACACGCCGCGTTATCGAAGATGGCGCAGTGGCCATCAAAGGGGACCGCATCGTCGCCGTCGGCGAGACAAGCGAGCTTGCGCAGCAATACCAGGCAGACCGCGTAATCGACGCGCGCCGCAAAGCGGTGCTGCCAGGCCTGATCGATGCACACGCCCATGCCGGGCACGCGATGTTGAGGACGATTGGCGGCGCGAACGGCGATGCGTGGTCGGCGGCGTGCGAGGCGATCTATACGCGCGCCTCGGACGAAACGTTCTGGGAAATGGAATCGCATCTTGCGGCGCTGGAGCGCCTCAAGGCGGGCGTGACAACGGGTGTATCGCTGCTCGGCGGCGGGGACTCGATCATGCGCGTCGACGACCCCGTGTACGCGCGGCGTCACTGCGACGCGGTGGTTAAAACGGGCACACGTTCGATCGTCGCGGTCGGTCCGTCGCGGCCACCCGAACCACGCGCTTACACCCGGCACGGCGCGAACGGCAGCGTGACGCGCGACGTCGATTTCGCGCAGATGTATGAGGTTTGCAAAGAGATCATCGACGCATGCCATGGCGATGCCAACGGCCGTATCCAGATTGCGTTGACGCTGCCCGTCTACGCTCCGCAGCACTATCCCGAGCACGCGGCACACGAACGCAGCGTCCGGCTTCAGGCCGAGCGCTACACGGCGCTGGCCCGCGAGCGCGGTCTAAGTCTGACGCAGGACGGCCATCGCGCCGGTTCGCTCGATTTCGCGCATCGCGAGCTGGGACTGCTGAACGCGAAGTCGTTCATGTCGCATGCCATCGATCTCACCTCCGAGGATATCGCGGCGTGCGTTGAAACCGGCGCCTCGATCGTGCACAACCCAAGCGCGATCATGTCGATCATCGGACGTTGCCCGGTTCCGGAACTCATCGATGCCGGCGTGACGGTGGCGATCGGCTCGGATGGCGCGGCGCCCGATCGAGGCTACGACATGTTCCGCCACATGTGGCAATGCATGCATTACCACCGTCGACATTTTCGTGACCCGGACGTCCTGCCGCACGGCAAGGTGCTCGAAATGGTCACGATCGATGCCGCCAAGGCGTTGTCGCTTGACCACGAGCTCGGTTCGCTCGAAGTGGGCAAGCAGGCCGACATCATTCTGGTCGACCTGTTCAAGCCGCACCTCATGCCGATGAATATGCCTGTTCATCGCGTCACCTGCTTCGCGAATGCCGGCGACGTGTGCATGACGATGGTCGGCGGCAAAGTCCTGATGGAGAACTACCGGGTGTTGTCGGTCGACGAAGGGGACATTCTGGAGCGCGTGCAGGTGGCCGCGGATCAAGCGTTCGACCGCGCAGGGCTGCGTCATTTGCTGGAAACGCCGCCTACATTGTGGCGAGGTAGCCATTATTGAGGGTGGAGCGGCTTGCGACGACGCAAGCCGCTCCAGACACCGGCTCGGTGCCCGACAACAACTTCAACCTCAGCCGACAGAGCCCACGCCTGCCGACGTGACCTTAAACAACAAGCGGGACGAATCGCCCCAGAATTGCCCGCTTCGAACAATGGCACGTTCTGCCGGTACTGCAGCAACGGCAGCGGCCGCATTCGGCGCTTTCACGACGACAAAGGTCGCCTCATTGCCGACCTTCAATCCGTAGTCACCTTTCCCCAGCACCGCAGCGCCTGCTTCCGTCGCCATGCGAAGCCCAACGCCCAGTTCTTCATCCGTATAAAAACCTGAGCGATAACCAACCAGCATGGCCCGTTGCAACATATCGCCGTTGCCGTACGGCCACCACGCGTCCTGAATGTTGTCATTACCGGTGAACACACGCACTCCGGCTGCGCGCAATTGCAGGATCGGCGGGAACGCGCGGTCGCCCGGCGCATTCGTCATGATCGATACACCGGCTTCTGCAAGCGCGGCGGCGATACGATCCACCACCTCGGGTGCGACGTCGCCGAGCCCGTAGGCGTGGCTCACCGAAACCCGGCCGTTCAACCCCGCTGCACGGGTACGCGAGGCAATGCGATGCAGTTGATCGATCCCCTGCTGCTCAGGCTCATGCAGGTGAATATCGATTTTCACGCCACGCTTTTCAGCAATGCCGAAGACAATATCGAGCTGGCCATCGGCGTCGCCATCCAGCGTTGTCGGATCGATTCCGCCCACCACCTGCGCACCCTCACGGGCTGCCGCATCGAGCACCTCCGCCGTCCCCGGACACGACACGACGCCCGCCTGCGGGAACGCGACGAGTTCGATATCCACCACGCCACGCCATTTCTCGCGCGCTTCCATCACGGCATGCAGATTGGTTAGACCCGTCGTCGCGTCGACGTCGACATGGCTGCGCATCGCAATGGTGCCGAACGACGCAGCCTGGCGGATCAGCGCGTCGGCGCGCTCGACGATCGGCCCGGCGCTTGCCAGTTCCTGCTTTTCGATAGCGAGCCGCTCGCGCAGGCTTGTGACATGACGATGAGGACGCCAGCGATCGCCAACGAAGCTTTTATCGAGGTGAATATGCCCGTCGACGAAACCGGGCAACACCAGGTGCCCGGCCAGATCGACGACTTCCGCGCCGCCGATCGCGGGACGTTCCGGACCGATGGCCGCAAGGCGCCCCTCACGCACGGCGAGGTTGAGCGGGTTGCCGTCGGCGTCTACGGCATTGACGAATACGCGGTCGAACATGGTTCTGGCCTCTGCAAATCAGGACTCAAGCACGCATCCAGCGCGCCCTGATCGGGTTGCGTTCGTTGCGCCGCATGGTCTTGTGTGGAATGGATCGTTGAACCATATCGGACCGCCGATATATCCACAAATTAAATGTTGGAATGGCCTGTATTCATTTTCTGGATAGATCGGCGTACTGTGCGGCTTTTGCGGCACTTTGATGGCGCCGACGGCGCCGAACTTCAATATCGCGCCGGCCGCGCTGCTGGAACTGAAAAGCCGGAATGGCCCGAATGGCCCGATCCGGGCGCGGCGACCGGCTGCTTTACTATTGTCGGTCGTCAATATCATACTGTCGTACTTATTGCATTCCGCTTTTGAGGAGGCGCCGATGACTGTCCAACTCACGCCCGAATTCGCGTCCAAATTCGCCAATCTCGCGCTCGCCCACCTCACGCGCGAGTATCCGAACAAGCTGACCCACTCGCTTGCCGGCCCGCAAGACGTGCAAGGTCCGCGCGCCCTGCATCCGATTTTTTACGGCAGCTACGACTGGCATTCATGCGTGCACGGCTACTGGTTGATCCTGCATCTGCTCGACCGTTTTCCCGATCTGCCTGAAGCAGCGCGCATCGTTGCGGTGGTCGACGAGCATTTCACCGAAGCGAATGTGGCTGGCGAACTGGCGTATCTCGACCTGCCGCACAATCGCGGTTTCGAGCGTCCGTATGGATGGGCATGGCTGCTCGCGCTGAGCGCGCAACTTCATTCGTTGAAGCTCTCGGAGGCCGCGCGCTGGTCCAAGGTCTTTGCGCCGCTTACCGCGACTTTTGTTAGCCGCTTCGAAGAATTTCTGCCGAAAGCGACCTACCCGTTGCGCGTCGGCACGCACTTCAATATGGCATTCGCACTTGCGCTCACGCTAGATTTCGCGCGGCAGACTTCGCGTGAATCGCTGGAGGCGTTGCTGGTAAATACGGCGGAGCGCTGGTTCCTGAACGATGTCGCCTGTCAGGCCTGGGAGCCCGCCGGCGATGAGTTTTTGTCGCCTTCGCTGATGGAAGCGGAATTGATGCGGCGCGTGTTGCCGCCCGCGCAATTCGTCGAATGGTTCAGACGCTTTCTGCCCGATCTCGGCGCGAAAAAACCCGCCACGCTGTTCGAACCCGTCACAGTAACCGACCGTACCGACGGCAAGATCGCGCACCTGGACGGTTTGAATCTGAGCCGTGCATGGTGCCAGCGGTCGCTGGCGCGCGCACTGCCCGCCGGCGACGTGCGTCGGACTGCCCTGTTCGATTCGGCCGAGCGGCATCTTCTAAGCGCCCTGCCGCATGTGGCGGGCGACTATATGGGCGAACACTGGCTGGGCACGTTCGCCACGCTCGCGTTGGAAGCGTGAGCAGCGGCCCGACGGGGGCCGAATTGAATGCAAAAACGGCGCCGCAAGCGTGAAACGGTTTGGATTCAGCTACCGTTCTGCGCCGCAAGCGCCGTTTTCTTTTGCCGGGTGATTCAGAAGCCGCCTGGTGCAGCCCCGCCGCTGAATCCGCCGGCTTAACGCATTACTGGCCAGTCAGCTTTTTAGGCTTCGGCGGCGCCTGAACCTTGTTGTACTGAAACTCCGGCGTCGCCTTCAAGGCATCTTTGGTCGCGCCGGCCAGATAGAAATTCCCGCCGCGAATATCCAGCGCAGCGATCGGCACCGCTACGTCATGCGACGCCACGCCGAGAAATCCACCTGCGGAGACGATGGCAGCAGACAGCGAGCCGTCGGGAGCGACCACCAGATCGCGGATCGAACCAATCTTCTCGTTCTGGTCGTTGTAGACGGCCTTACCGAGAATGCTCTTCTTCACGCTCCAGCCGCTCAGCAGCGCATTGGACTGTTCGACCGTGACGCTCAAAGGTTGCGTGCCGGCGACTTGCGCCTGTGCACCAAAGCTGGTTGCAGCTACCGCGACCACGACAACAAGTTTGCTCAACGTCATATCGCTCACTCCGTTCTTAGTAGACTTGACCGGCGCATGGTTTGCGCCGAAGGAATCGCTGCCAAACGATGATACAGACTACGCGGCGGGTCTGCATCCAGACGTGTCGCGCGAACGAAACGCCCCCGTCGCTGCCACGAAAAGGCGGAGGCGCGGCCCAAAGCGCATAACGGTAAAATCGAGCCAGGCGATGACGCCCGTTTAGAGGTGGAAGTTTGACTGAGCTTGAACAGGGTTTCATTTTGACCCGACACTGGCGGGATACCCCCGCCGGCACGGAGGTAGATTTCTGGCTGGCAACAGACGGCGGGCCCCGTCACGTGCGCCTGCGTCCTCAGCCTTCGGTAGCCTTCATTCCGGCCGACCACCGCGAGCGAGCGGAAACCATCCTGCGCCGCGAAGCGCCGCTCGATCTGCGCCCGCTCGAACTGTGCGACTTCCAGCATCGGCCGGTGATGGGGCTTTATTGCCCGCAATACCGGCAATTAACGGGTTTCGAAAAACGCCTGAAACAAGGCGGCGTCGATGTCTACGAGGCCGACATCTTCCCGCCCGAGCGCTACATGATGGAGCGCTTCATTACCGCGCCGGTGTGGTTCGCCGGCGACGCACAGCATGGCGGCCCGCTTCTGAACGGCGAATTGAAGCCGGCCACGAACTACCGGCCGTCATTGAAGCTGGTGTCGCTCGATATCGAAACCAGCGCGCACGCCGAACTCTATTCGATCGCGCTCGAAGGTTGCGGGCAGCGCCAGGTCTATATGCTGGGGCCGCCGAACGGCGATGCGAGCGGCGTCCACTTCGACCTCGAATACTGCGAAACCCGCGCGCAGTTGCTCGAAAAACTGAACGCGTGGCTGGAACGGCACGACCCCGACGCGATCATCGGCTGGAACCTCGTGCAGTTCGATTTGCGTGTGCTGCAGCAGCATGCCGAACAATATCGCGTGCCATTACGGCTCGGCCGCGGCGGCGCGGTCATGGAATGGCGCGAGCATGGCCATAAGCAGAACCATTTCTTCGCGGGCGCTGCGGGAAGATTGATCATCGACGGTATCGAAGCGCTGCGCTCCGCCACGTGGACTTTCCCTTCGTTCAGCCTCGAATACGTTTCGCGCACGGTGTTGGGCGAAGGCAAGTCGATCGACAATCCGTATCAGCGCATGGATGAAATCCAGCGTCGCTTCGATGAGGACAAACCTGCACTCGCGCAGTACAACCTGAAAGACTGCGAACTGGTCACGCGCATCTTTGCGAAGACCGAGTTGCTACCGTTTTTGCTGGAGCGCGCGACGGTCACCGGCCTGCCCGCGGATCGAAGCGGCGGATCTGTCGCGGCGTTCACGCATCTGTACATGCCGCGGATGCATCGGCAAGGCTACGTTGCACCGAATCTCGGTGACGTAGCCGGTGCCGCGAGCCCCGGTGGCTTCGTGATGGATTCGCGGCCCGGCCTCTACGACTCGGTCCTGGTGCTCGACTACAAAAGCCTGTACCCGTCGATCATTCGCACCTTTCTGATCGACCCGCTGGGTCTCGTGGAAGGCATGCTCAATCCTGGCGACGATCAATCGGTGCCGGGTTTTCTCGGCGCACGCTTCTCGCGCACCCGCCATTGTTTGCCGTCGATTGTCGGCCAGGTGTGGCAGGGGCGCGAAACCGCCAAGCGCGAGAACAACAAGCCGCTTTCGCAGGCGTTGAAGATCATCATGAACGCCTTCTACGGCGTGCTCGGCTCCACAGGCTGCCGGTTCTTCGACCCGCGCCTTGCGTCATCGATCACCATGCGCGGCCATGAAATCATGCACACCACGCGTGAGCTCATTCAGGCGCAAGGCTACGAGGTTATTTACGGCGACACGGATTCGACCTTCGTGTGGTTGAAGCACGCGCATAGCGAGGAAGAAGCGAGTCGCATCGGCCGGGCGCTTGTCGAACATATCAACGCGCAGTGGCGGCAGAATCTGCAGAAACGTTTCGGCCTCGAGAGCGCGCTCGAGTTGCAATTCGAGCGGCACTACAAGCGCTTCTTCATGCCGACGATTCGCGGCGCCGAGGAAGGCAGCAAGAAGCGCTATGCCGGGCTGACTATCTTGCCGGACGGTGGCGAGGAGATCGTCTACAAAGGGCTCGAAACGGTGCGGACTGATTGGACGCCGCTCGCCCAGCAGTTCCAGCAGGAACTCTACGGGCGAATCTTCAGGCAACAGCCGTATCAGGACTATGTGCGCGACTACGTGCGCGATACGCTGGCAGGAAAACTGGACGATCAACTCGTGTACCGCAAGCGGCTACGCCGCTCGCTCGGCGACTACGAGCGCAACGTTCCGCCCCATGTGCGCGCGGCTCGTGTGGCCGACGAGTTCAACCGGCAACAGGGGCGTCCGCTGCAATACCAGGACGGCGGCTGGATCAGCTATGTGATGACAACCGCCGGACCAGAACCGCTCGAAACCTTGCGCTCGGCGATCGACTACGAACACTATCTGACCCGGCAGTTGCAACCGGTCGCCGACGCGATTCTGCCGTTATTGCGCGATGATTTTACGACCTTGGTGTCGGGGCAGAGACAGTTGTTCTGAGAGCAGCATTGGCAATGAATGCTTCGCAGAAGCCACATGACACGTCTGCTTGAAAAACAACCGCCGCATCCTCAGAAGCTCGTGCGCAAGCCAATGCGTGCAAGCGTCTGCGACCGGTTGCTCGCCGCACCGTCCGGTTGCAACAAACCGTTGATCCACGCCCGCGTCACCGCCGCATCGCCGCCCGCTCGCTGATACATCGCTTCAATATAGCCAGTGGTGCGCTTCGAGAAACTGTATTGCAGCGCCGTGGTGATCTGCTGCGCCTTGTTGTCCAGCAGCACGTCGTTGCCTTTCATATACGCATAGTCGAGGCCGAGGGTCCATGCCCCGGAGATCGTCCACGCCGCACTGCCCTTGTACACGTCGATCTTCGCACCACTCGCCGTATTCTTCGTGTTTGTGTACAGCAGCATGGCCAGAACGCTGCCGAAGTTATAGTGCGCGCCGACCCCGAAATTGCGGATACCGTCGTGACCGTCGCCCAGTTGCGGATATTTCACTTCGACATACGCCGCGCCGATGCCGAACGGACCGTTCGCATAGTTCGCACCGAAGCTCATGGTGGAGTCTTCCGAGAACGAACCCGGAACGCCACCAAAGCCAAAGAGCGCGCCGAAAGTGAAGCCCGATATATCCGGGCTGCGATACTTGACCGAGTTCCCCACACGCGTTGCGCCCGCCATCCGGTCAAAGTCGAACGAACCGGTCGGATTGTTCGGCACGCCCAACGCAGTAAACGGCCCCTGACGAAAATCGTAGATACCGCCGAACAGGAACGCGCCGTCATACAGTCCGAGCGTCAGCGTCTCGAACATGAAGTCATACTGATTGCCGAAGGTCAGCGAGCCGAAGCGGTCGTTGGTGAGTCCCACCAGGGCTGTGCGATTGAAAAGCTGTCCTGCGCCGGGGATCGTCGCGCCGCTGCCCAGATCGAACTGCGACGTGAGTTCGAAGATCGCCTTATTGCCGCCGCCCAGATCCTCACTGCCTTTAAAGGTCAGCAAATCCGGCGACAGCACGCCGCTGTCGAACAGCGTCGCGGCGCCGCCATGCTGGTTGTTCACATAGGTGACGCCCGCATCGATCACGCCTTGCAGTGTCACGCTGCTTTGCGCGCCTGCGAAACCCGGCGCCATCAACGCGACCGTGCAGCCTGCTAGCGAAAAGCGCTTCGTCTTCGTCTTGTTCATGCTTGTCCCCTTCCATCGTTGTTGAATATATTTCGCTGCTCGATACGAATGGCAACGCGCGTGAGCGCCGCCCCCTGACACGGACCGTCGATGCACTGACC
Organism: Paraburkholderia sp. SECH2; assembly: GCF_030464795.1. Classification (NCBI taxonomy): domain Bacteria; kingdom Pseudomonadati; phylum Pseudomonadota; class Betaproteobacteria; order Burkholderiales; family Burkholderiaceae; genus Paraburkholderia; species Paraburkholderia sp. SECH2. The sequence continues at coordinate 251,339 of NZ_JALPRH010000007.1, read as the reverse complement.
GTCTTCGAAACGGAACATCGCGCTGTGATGCGCGCACATCAGCAATTCGGCGTCGTAAGCCCAGAACGTGTTCGGCTCGTAGTTCAGCGGAATCGAAAAGTGCGGGCAGACGTTGCGATAGGCCCAGGCGTCATCACCCCGGCGCACCACGACGATGCCAGGGGCACCGGCTTGCTCAGCGGCAACTTCCAGCGCGCCGCCGTCCGGGATATCGTCGAGCGCGCACAGAAAGCCCGCATGGGGTTCGGGACTTGCGGCATTCATGACCTGCCCTCCTCACGCGAGTCGTCGACTCATCACGAAGTCGCGCTGGACTTCGAAGAACGGGCTCGGCAAGTCCCATTCCTTCGCGGCCGAAGCGCTGTGGTTCGGCACGTAGTCGATTACGAGCGAAGGCTTCGCGCCGAATACCGCGTCGGAGTCGACATACGGATCACCAGCGGAATACAACGCGGTGGTGAGCGTCTCGTAGCCGGGTGCCTCGATCAGGAAGTGGATATGCGCGGGCCGCATCGGATGACGTCCGGTCGCGAGCAACATCTGTCCGACCGGGCCATCGGTCGGAATCGGATAGCTGGTTGGTTTGATAGTTCTGAATGCGTATTCGCCGTTCGGTCCAGAACGGAATTTGCCGCGCAGGTTGCTCTCGGGCTGATCAGGATCCTGGCCTTCGTACATGCCGTTATTGGCCGTTTCCCACACCTCGATCAATGCGCCGGGCACTGGTGCGCCACGTTCGTCGACGAGACGGCCGTGGATCAGCGTCGGCTCGCCTTCGGTGCGCGCGATGTTGGCGCCGAAGGCCTCATCCTTCGCGCCCTCGCGGTAGAACGGACCGAGCAGGCTGCTCTCGGTCGTGTCGCCTGCGCGCTCGTGATTGATCGCGTCGACCATGATCGACAGGCCGAGCGTGTCCGACAGCAGGATGAACTCCTGGCGAATGCCGCTGCACTTGTTGCCGGTCGCCGTCAGGAATTCAATGCCGCGGCGCCACTCCTCGCCAGTCAGTTCAACCTCGCTGGCAAATGCATGCAGATGCTTGACCAGCGCGGTCATGATCTGCTTGAGTCGAGGATCGGTGCAGTCGGCAAACGTCCTGAGCACGTTCTGCGTCAAGGGGTGAATGGTTTCGTCGTTCATTGTCGACCTCATGCGCGATGGGGAGCCGACGGCGCTTCGACGGAATCGGGCGATGCATCGCGCGGCGAAGCTTGCTGTGAATCTTGTTGAGAAGCGCCGGCATCGACGAATACAACGCGGCGTCCCACGGGGAACAATTGCAGTCCGTAGCGGCGCGATACGAAGCCCCACAGCCCTTGCGGGAAGAACATCGTCACAACGATCGCCAGCGCACCGAGCCCGATCAGATACCAGGTGCCGAAGTCGGAGAGGAACTGGTTGAGCACAAAGAAAATCAGCGCGCCGACAATCGGCCCTTCGAGCGTGCCCAGGCCGCCGATCATCACGATGAAAATGCCGAACGCGGTCCAGTTCACCGAGAACGCCGCGTCCGGCGAGATACGCAGGTTGCCGACGAAATACAGGCCACCGGCCAACGCTGTACCGCACGCGGATACCAGATAGACGAGCAAGCGTGCACGCTTCACGTCGACACCCTGACTGCTGGCCGCCACGGCGTTGTCGCGCATCGCGGTCAATGCGAGACCGGCTTTGGAACGCAGAAACAGATACAGCAGACCGATCGCGGCCGCGACGATAACGAGCGCGAGCCAAAGCGTCAGCGATTCACGCAGCGCACGCGGCACGTCCTGCAACGCGGTGAGGCTGGTGCCCGAACCACCGCCCAGCACCGAGACGTTCGCCACCGTCAGCCGGAACACTTCGGCGATCACCCACGTGCCGATCGCGAAGTAACCGCCTTCGAGCCGGAACGCCACCATCGATACAGGAATTGCGATGACCGTTGCGATTGCCGCCGCGATCGGCACAGCGACGAACGGCGAGATCCCGCAGTAGTTGGCGAGAATCAGCATCCCATAGCCGCCGATGCCGAAGAACGCCTGCTGCCCGATCGACACCATCCCGCCATAGCCCGCCAGCAGATTCCACATCAACGCGAACACCAGATACGACGCGAGCTGCACGAAGTCGCGCATCGCATCGCGCCCGGCCCACCATGGCGCGCTCGCCACCGCCAGCGCGACGATCAGCAGCACGATCATCGCCACGCGGCTCGCACGCGTCGCGCGCCGCACTTCGAAGCCCCCTGCGGGCCGGTTCATATGCATCATCGTCATATCGAGCCTCTATGCGGTTTTGGGCAGCAAGCCCTGCGGCCGGGCCACCAGCACGCCGAGAAACACCACGTGGCCGAGCCAGATACCCCAGCCGGGATCGAAGTAAAAACCCACCTGCTGCGCAATTCCAAGCGCCATGCCGCCGACGAAGGTGCCCCAGAACGAGCCCATCCCGCCGATGATCACGGCTTCGAACGCGTACAGCAGCAATGCCGGGCCATCGGTCGGCGACACCGCGGTGCGCATCGAATACAGCGCGGCAGCGACTGCGATCAGCACGAACGCGATGCCCATCGCGAGTGCATAAGTGCGGCGATAGGAGACGCCCATTAGTTGCACGATCTCGCGGTCATCCGAGGTGGCGCGAAACGCGCGGCCAAGTGACGTGCGGCCGAACAACCACTGCATGGCGAAAGCCAAAGCGGTGGTGACGACCAAAGTGACGAGCGGCAAATAGCCCAGCGTGATACCGCCCGCGAGCGTGAGGCTCTTCGATTCGAAGCTGCCGGTTGCGATCGAACGCGGATCGGCGGAGAACACCTGTTGCAATACGTTCTGGATCACGATCGACAAGCCGAACGTGACGATCAGCGAAGGCAGCGGATCGCGGCTGCTCACCCGATTGAGGATCGTGTACTGCACCGCGTAACCCGCACCAAACGCAATCACGAGCAGCAGCACCAGCGACACGGCGAGTGGCAGATGCGCGTAGTTCGTCAGGGCGAACAGCACGAACACCAGCAGCACGATGAAATCACCGTGCGCGGTGTTGGTGAGCCGCATCACGCCGAATACGAGCGATTGCCCCATCGCGAAGAGCCCATACAGCGCGCCGAGCAGCACGCCCTGTACGACGATATTGATGAACGTGTTCATGCGACCGCTCCAAAATATGCCTGTGTGATGGCCTCGTCCGACACCTCGGCCGACACGCCCGCCAGCGACACGCGTCCTTCCTGGAAGCAATAGAAACGCGACGACACGCGGCGCGCCAGTTGCACGTCCTGCTCGACGACGATTGCACTCATGCCGTCTGCGACAATCGCGGGCAACGCCGCATAGATCTCGCGCACGATCACCGGCGCGAGGCCGAGCGAAAGTTCGTCGCACATCAACAGATCGGGATTGCTCATCAGCGCGCGGCCGATCGCGACCATCTGCTGCTGACCGCCCGACAAGGCCGTGGCCGCATGGTGACGGCGCTCGCGCAAGGCCGGAAACAGCGAGTAGACGCTTTGCAGGTTCCAGCGGCCGGGCCGTTTGGAAAATGCGCCGAGCAGCAGGTTTTCTTCGACGCTCAGGCTCGCAAACAGACGCCGCCCTTCCGGCACCAGCGCAATGCCCTTGCCGACAATGCTCGCCGCAGCAGCGCCGCCAATCGGCTCGCCGCGATACAGGATCTGCCCGGCGGAACGGGGGCGCAGCAGCCCCGCCACCGATTTCAGAAAGGTCGACTTGCCCGCGCCGTTGGAGCCGATCAGCGCGATCACCTCGCCGGGTGCGACTGTCACGTCGATGCCGAACAGCGCCTGGAAGTCGCCGTAAAACGCGCTCAGCGCGCGAGTCTCCAGTAATGCCGACATGGTCACGCCTCCAGTCCGAGGTACACGCGCCGCACTTCGGGGTCGTCCATCACGGCGCCGGGCAGGCCTTCAGCAAGCCGTTTGCCGAAGTTGATGACGAGCAGCCTGTCGGCCACCGCGAGCAATGCATGTACGACGTGTTCGATCCACACGATCGTCACGCCCGCTTCTTTCACGCGGCGAATCTCGTCGACGAGTTCGTGCGTTTCGGGTTCGGTCAGGCCGCCTGCAATTTCATCCAGCAGCAACAACTGCGGCTGCGTGGCCAATGCGCGGGCCAGTTCGAGGCGCTTGCGATCCAACAGCCCCAGCGTGCCGGCCAACTGGTTGGCGCGCGCTTTGAGCCCCGTGCGTTCGAGCACATCCATGCAGACGTCGTAGGCCGCGTGCTCGGCCAGTTCGCCACCGAAGGTCGCGCCGACCAGCAGGTTTTCGAATACCGTCATGCCGCCGAACGGCCGCGGCACCTGATACGAGCGGCCGATCCCCGCCGCGCATCGGCGATGTGGCGATAAGTGGTTCACGTCCGCGCCGTCGAATTCGACGCTGCCCTGATCGGGCCGCACGTCACCGCTAACGAGGTTGAACAGCGTGGTCTTGCCGGCGCCGTTCGGGCCGAGAATGCCGTATGTCTCGCCGCGTTCGACCGCGAAGCTGATGTCGTCGGTCACCTGTAGCGCGCCATAACGCTTCGACACGCCGGTCAATCTTAGAACTGGGTTCATCACCGCTCTCCGCTATACATTCACGCGATCAGCTTGAGCGGGCCGGATAGCGGCACGTTCGGCGCGAGCTGGTTGTTGACGATGGCGAGATCGAAGCGATGCTTTTGTCCCTTCACCCATTGGCCGCCTACCAACGGCGTCTTCGCGACGTTCTTCACCGGTCCGCTGCCCCATGCGACATGACCGACCAGCGTATCGAGCTTCGTCGCTGCCACTGCGTCGCGGATCGCTTCATTCGAGTCGATGTCTTTCGCGCGCTTTAGCGAATCGACGGCGATTTCGAACAACGCATGCGCGAAACCGATCGGCTGCGTCCATTGTTTCGACGTGATGCGCTCGTAGTCGTCCGAGACTTGCCGCGCGCTTTGTCCCGTCAACGACGACTTGAACGGATGCGAAGGCGACCACCACACCTCGGTGGAGAGGCCATCGCCGAGATCGCCGAGCGCTTCGATCGAAGTGGGAAACAGCAGTGCCTTGCCGATCGAAATGACTTTGGGCTTCAGTCCTTGCTGACGCGCCTGCACGAGGAAGTTCTTCGCATCGGGCGGAATCACGACACCGGTCACGATCTGCGCATTCGCCTGCTTGAACGACGAAATCTGCGCGGAGAAGTCCTGCGTCATGCTCTGGAAGCGACCAGGATCCTTCAGCGTGAAGCCTTTCTGCGCGAGCACTGGCGGAAAGCCAAGCTTCGCATCGCCCCAGGCGTTGCCGTCGCCATCGTTCGGAAACAGACCGCCAACACTGTGATTGGTCTGCACCGCTTGCCACATGCCGGTGTAGACGGTGATCACATCCTCGAGCCCCCAGAAGAAGTGATAGGTAAAGCGGAAGCCTTTCTTCGGATCGCCCTTTCTGCCGAAGAACCAGGGCTGCCACGGCACGACCGTCGACACGCAGGGCATCTCGTTCAGCTCGCACGCATCGCTCACCGGATTCGCGGTCTCGGGTGTACCGGAGACGAGCATGATGTCGACCTTGTCCTTCAGGATCAGATCGTTGGCGACTTCGCCGGCGCGATTCGGATTCGACTGGCTGTCCTTGACGACGATCGACACCGGATAGGTTTTGCCGCCGATCACGATGCCGTTTTTCAGCGTCGTCTGCATCTGCTGGATCGTGAAGCGGTCGGCTTCACCGAACGGCGCGAGCGGGCCGGTTTGCGGCGACACGTAGCCGATTTTCAGCGTGCGCGGGCCGGCGGCGAAGACGAGCGGCGAGAACGCCGAGGTTGACGCGGCGAGCGCGCCACCCGCGGCGAGTGTGACGAAGCGGCGGCGCTTCGCATCGAAGGAATATGCGTCCATGGTTGTCTCCTGAATTTTTTTGTATGAGTGGGGGCGTTCGTGCTAATCAGGCCGTCTGCCTTCGAACGCAGCTTCCAGCAGCGCGCGTAGCGGCGTTCGTTCAACCGGCCGCGGATTCCAGTACGGGTTCTTCAACGCGAGATCGAGCGCGAGGTCGAGATCGCTTGCGCTTACACCAATGTCTTTCAACGCGGTAGGCGCACCGTTGTCGCGTGCGAGGTCGAATACACCTTGCGCGGCGTCGTCGGCATGCAGCGCGTGTGCGATACGCTTCATCGCCCCCGGTGCGGCCTCACGGTTATAGGCGAGCACGTGCGGCAACACGATCGTGTGCGTTTCCGCGTGCGGCAGATTGAACGTGCCGCCGAGCGTATGGCACAGCTTGTGATGCAGCGCCATGCCAACGCTGCCGAGCACGGCGCCGCACAGCCATGCACCATAGAGGCAGTCGCCGCGTGCGGCGAGATCGTCCGGTTTCAGCATCACCCGAGGCAGACCTTGACCAAGCGCGCGGATACCCTCTTCCGCCATCAGCGCAATGATCGGGTTCGTGTCCTGCGCGTAGAGCCCCTCGGCCGCGTGGGCGATTGCATTGATGCCGCTCGTCAGCGATAACGCGGGCGGCAGCGACGTGGTCAACGACGGGTCGTAGATCACCGTTCTCGGCAATACCCGCAGATCGCGGCCGGTTTTCTTGATGCCGTCCTCGGTGAGGCCGTAGATCGGCGTCATTTCGGAGCCTGCATAAGTGGTCGGAATCGCGATGATCGGCAGCGAGGTTTCGAGCGCGATCGCCTTGCCGAGTCCGGTCGTCGAACCGCCGCCTATCGCGATCGCGCAATCGGCGCCGACCTGCGCGGCAAAATCGCGGGCCGCGCGGGCGGTTTCGATTGGCACGTGCATCACCGCTTCGGCGTAGACGCCTGTCGCCCGCGAGCCAAGACCTGCCGCCAACGCTTCGGCCTGGGCACGCTGCTGTGGCGTGGACAGCACGATCGCGCGCATGGCGCCGAGCAAGCCGATCTCTCGATCGAGCTGGTCGAGACTGCCCACACCGAAAATCACGCGTGACGGCAGGCCGTTATAGACGAACGATTCCATGGCGGTTCAGCGCGGGTAGTAAGGCGGAATCTGCGCATCCACGTTGACCCAGACCGACTTGGGCTGCGTGTATTCGCGCATCGCTTCAAAACCCATCTCGCGTCCATAGCCGCTCGCGCCGACACCGCCGAACGGAGACGCGGGGCTCACGCGCTTGTAGCAGTTGATCCACACCATGCCGGCGCGAATCTCGCGCGCCACGAGATGCGCGCGTTGCAGGTCGCGTGTCCAGAGACCCGCGCCGAGACCGTATTCGGTGCCGTTCGCGATCGCGAGTGCTTCTTCGTCTGTGCGGAATGTGGTGACCGTCATGAACGGACCGAACACTTCTTCCTGCGACACGCGATGCTCCGGCTTCGCTTCGACAATGGTCGGCTCGACATAACAACCATTCGCCAACGTGGCATCGTCCGGCGCCTTGCCGCCCGCCAGCACGCGGCCACCCTGTTCACGTGCGACGTCGACGAACGACAGCACGCGGTCGCGATGCTGACGCGAGGTGAGCGGACCCATTTCGGTCAGGGGATCGAGCGGATTGCCGATCCGGATCGTACGGCTCAACGCGACGAACTTTTCCAGCACTTCGTCGGCGATCGATTCGTGCACGATCATCCGCGAGCCGGCGATACACGCCTGCCCCTGATTATGGAAAATCGCGAACGCGGAACCTTGCACAACGGCACCGATATTCGCGTCGCCGAATACGATGTTCGCGCCTTTGCCGCCGAGTTCGAGCTGGACCTTCTTCAGATTGCCGCTCGACGCCTGCACGATCTTGCGGCCGATCGCAGTCGAACCGGTGAAGGCGACCTTGCTGATCTCCGGATGCTCGGCGATGTACTGACCTGCCACATGACCGAGGCCCGGCAAGATATTGACGACACCCTCTGGAAATCCAACCTCCGCCATCAGTTCGGCGATGGCGAGACTCGAGAGCGGCGTGAGTTCAGCGGGCTTCATGATCACGCAATTGCCTGCCGCAAGCGCCGGCGCCATCTTCCAACTCGTGAACATCAGCGGAAAATTCCACGGCACCACTTGCCCGACAATGCCGACCGGCTCGCGCGTCATGTAGTTCAGAAAACCCTGCTCGACCGGAATTACCGAGCCTTCGAACTTGTCGGCCATGCCGCCGAAATAGCGGAACGTCGCTGCCGTGCGCGGTACATCGAGATTGCGTGTGTCGCGAATCGGGTGCCCAGTATCGAGCGATTCGAGGCGCGCCAGTGCATCGGCGTTTGCTTCGATTGCGTCGGCGAGTTTGAGCAGCAAACGCCCCCGCTCCATCGCGGCGAGATTGCTCCACTTCGGAAACGCCGCCTTCGCAGCCGCCACGGCGCGGTCGACATCGGCGGGTCCGGCCATCGCGACTTCGGCAATCACCGAGTTGTCGTGCGGATTAAGGGAGGCGAGCGTTTCGCCGTTTGCAGCCGGCACGAAGCGGCCGCCGATGAAGAGTTGCGTTTGCATGTCAATCCCGCGCAAGTAAAACTTTGGACGTGACAATCCCCGCGGCGCCAGCGGTCTGGCGCCGTTCGATCGACGATCGGAGGGGATGTCTGAGAGTTAGATCTGGATCGGATACGGCGGCAATTCACCGCTTTCGTAGCGCTTCGGCAGATCGGGCGTGGCGTTCTCCCACACCAGCAGCATCGAACGTTTCTGCGAATAGCCCTTGTGGCGGATGTCGGCCGGCATCGCGGCGATATCGCCCGCGTTCATCGTGATGCGTGCACGCGGCTCGCCGCTGTCTTTATCGGCGACGTCCCAGATGATCTGGTCGGACAGTTGCAGAAACCACTCGACGCGGTCGTTGCCATGAAACACCGGCAGCACGAATTCCTCGGTGGTCGGGCAGAACAGGCTCTGCTGGCAGACCGACGTGACCGACGGATTCCACGTCACGTCTGAGCGAGACAGGTACTTGAAGAGGCTGAACGCATGCAACGCGCTCTCAAATCCTGGCTCTGCATGAATCTCGGGTTCATCCTGAACCACATCGGCGAACTGGCGATTGACCGGCAAGTCGTCACGCAATGGCGAATCGCCTTCGAGGCCGGGCATACGCTTCGTGGCGATCCGCGTGCGCTCGATCGCGGAGATGTTGTCGCCATGTTTCGTGCCGAACGCGGAGCCGGTTTCTTCAGGCGCGGCGAACGGATCGAAGCCTTCGTTGACCCAGTCCCGCAGAATCGCCTTGAACGTGGCCATGATGAGCGGCGTGTCGAACTGCTGCATATGATCGACGCCGGCTTCCTTGAAACTCGCGTTGTACGCACCGGCATACATGTCGACCTTGCCGTAGTGATTGCGGGTGCCGATCACTTCGTCGAAGTTGACCCAGCCGTAGAAGAAACCCCACGCCACGTCGCGCATCATGGCGCGCAGGAAGTCGTCGGCATGCATCTGGTGCGAGCGGATCTGGCCTTTCGCGGGCCATTTGACGGTGGCGAAATAAGCATCTCGGCTAAATTCGAAATCGCCGAGACGGAACGTGCGATAACCGCTCACCGCGTCTGCCTCGCTCGCGGTGACGTTTTGCAGGGTGCTGGCTTTGTCCATGATGGGCTCCAGTAGAGGATCGATCGGTAGAGGGAATCAGTGGATGCAGATGTCGGCCCACTTCTCGACCGAATAGCGCCCGAGGATCGTCTGCACGAGCAGCACGCCTTTCGTCCTCGCTTCGAAGCGATACGCGGCGCCCGCAGGCAGCAGGGCCTGATGACCGCGACGCAGCCGCACATAACCCATCGACTGGCCCGACGGTTGGCCTTCGAGCCGCACGCTGCCTTCGGTCTGCGCGTCGACCAGCGGGCCGTCCGACGGCTTGATGAAAAAGATGTCGATCTCGCCGTCGAGCACGACCGCGAATTCATCGTGCGACGCAGCAAACCACGGCGACGAACCCTCCGCGCGCAGTGTCTCGATCACGTACTTGAGATTCTTGCCGACGACGACTTTCTCGTAGGGCTCTGCGCGGCTTGCGACGTCGAATACGTTCGACATCGCGTAGTGCTCCGGTTTGCCCGTGATGATTTCGATGGAGCCTTTGCGGAAATTGTCCAGGCTACCGAACCAGGTCTCTTGCATGTCTGCCTCCAGTTGATCTACGAATCCGCGAATGCGTTGCTTGGATCGAAGATTAAGTGGCGGCAGGCGCAACAGCAATGATCTGAGGGTCGGGAAACGCGAACCATGGGTGCTTCAAAATCGCGCCAGGGAAACTACCTGGTGGAGAACCCGCGGGTTCTGCGGGGGTTCTCAGTCTTCGGCCAGCTCCTCGCCGACGCTTTTGGTCTCGTCGTCCGGCGGTGAAATGCCGAGCGCCTTGTCCCACTGCGGTTCGCGCAGATAGCGGGCGCGCAGGAAGTCGACGAAAGCCTTGACCTTGGTGGTCGAGCGGTGCGAGGCAGGATAGACCGCCGACAGCCACAACGGCGGCGCCGCGTACTCCGGCAGCACGCGTTCAAGGCGCCGTTCGAGCAGATCGGCCGCGGCGACCATCGTCGGCAAATAGACGACGCCCGCACCGGCCCGCGCGAACTCGAGCAGCAGGTGCACGCTATTGGTTTTAAGTACCGGATTCAGCGCGATTTCGAAGCACTCGTTGCCGCGCATCAGCGGCCACTTGTCGCCCCATGGGTAGTACGAATAACGGGCGAAATCGTGCCGCAACAGGTCGAGCGGCGTCTCGATCACCGGCTCTTCCTTCAGATAACCGGGCGCCGCGCACAGCACGCCACGCACGGGAAAGAGACGCCGCTCCACCAGCAAATTGGACGCCGGCGGATAGATCTGCAAGGCCAGATCAAAGCCCTCCTGTACGGGATCGATCACCCGGTCATTGACGGTCACGACGAACTCGACGCGTGGGTAAGCGGCGCGGAATTCGATCAGTGTTTGCGAAAAATGCCCAAGCGCGAAGCCCGGTAGAACATGGATATTGAGCGTGCCGGCGAGCGCCTGCGGATCGCCGCGCGAGCGTCCGGACAGATCGTGGACCTTGTTGACCAGCTCGGCGCACTCACGGTAGTAAGTCTCGCCGAGTTCCGACAGGCGTACCGCGCGCGTTGAACGATGAAAGAGCGGCACGCCGAAATGGTCTTCGAGCTGCTTGACGCGCGAGGTCACCACCGATTTGGCGACGCCCAGCTGGCGCGCGGCACCGGCAAAGCTCTGTGCTTCCGCGGCCCGCACGAACGCTTCCATCGACATGAACAGGTCCATCTTGTCTCCTCCGGTCTCTGTGGCCCGTAGTCTGCCTTGCTTACGGCAAGTGTAGTCTGCTTCGGGCATCGAGACGCGGCAACGACAACTGGAACTACCGGAGCGTGAAGACAGTGCGGACCTGGCTATCGCTGCTGCCCCAATGCAGGTTCAGATCGGAAAGCGGCACGGCCTCCGTTGCAATCTGAAGTCCGGCGGGTACCGTTGCATTGAACACTTCTTTTACCGCATGCAGGAGACGAGGCAAAGTCACGCTGCCAATTCCGCTGCCCAGCAGGGTGATCGCGGTCGCGCGCAGCACGGCCGCCGGTAACTGGATATCGGCACCGCTAATCGCGCCGATCTGGACAAAGCGAACCGGATAAGCATCAGCCGATGCTTTTGCCGCAGCGATCAACAATGACCGTGCGCTGGGTCCCCACAGGTAATCCAATACGACGTCCACCCCTTGGCGAAAATGTGATTCGAAGGCGCGGCTCAGGCTGTTTTCGTCCTGCTCTAGCGAGATCGTGAAATCGGCACCGGCACGTTTGAGCGATTCGAGGCTGGCCGGATTACGGCCTGTCGCGATGATTCTTCCGGCGCCGAGATGCTTCGCGATCTGCACAGCAAGTCGCCCGGAGGCACCCGTTGCGCCGTTGACCAGCACCGTCTCGCCTTGCACAAACCTGGCGCGCTCGGTCAGTGCGGCCCAGGACGACATGCCCGGAATCGCGATAGCGGCCGCTGTGACGTCGTCGATCGCATCGGGGAGCGGAATGCAGTTTGCCTCGGGCACGAGGCTGCGTTCCGCCAGCGCGCCAAACGGCGCTTGCGGGGCGAAGAAATAGACACGTTGGCCGTCTTCGAGACGCCCCGTACCATCGACGCCCGCGACGAACGGGAACGCGCCCGACGCCGAGTAATGCGAGCCCGCTGCCTTGCTGCGGGTAATCCGGCTCAACGCCGAAGCGGCGACGTCGATCAGATGATGGCCAGCCAGCGCATTGGGACGATCGAAGTCTTCGTAAGCGGGTGGCTGCCCCGCACCTTTAACTACTGCAGCTTTCATGAGAATTCCTCGAAGAGAAGATTGAGGCTGCGTCCCGATCAATGTGCGTCGAGCCAATTGCGCAGCGAAACATCACGGATCTCGAGCACATCGAAGAGTCCTATTGCGCGCAGTGCAGGCAGCCCTTCGACAATGTCGGCCTCGGCATGGGCACGCGCCTCTTCACTGGCGCCTTCATCGCTCCAGATACGCGCACTGGCGAGAAAAGCCGCGACGGTGCCCTTGCGGACCGTCGTGCCGTTGAAGTCGACCTGGTCGACGTGATCGGGAAGAATCTGTTCTGCTCGCATCGCACTGCACTCCGGTCGTTAAAAGAACAAAACCAGTGTAGTCGTGCAAAAGCGGCCCGTCTCCGGTATAAAGGCCATTCCATACGGTGTTTCGGCCATGTCCACTTACCTCATTCGCCCCGATCTCGTGACCTCGCAGGAAGGTCCCTATCTCGCCGCGGCCGAGCTGACGCAAAACGAAGCGCGCGCGACGGCGCCACATAGTCATGCGCGCGGACAGCTCATGGGCGCGCTGAGCGGCCTCGTCTCGGTCGGACTCGACAAGCAGCAATGGGTTGTTCCTGCGATACACGCGATCTGGATTCCGCCGCATTGCGTCCACTCCGTGCGGTCGTATGGCCCGTTCTCAGGGTGGAGCGTGTTTATCGCTGAAGAAAGGTGCGCGCCCTTACCTCGTGAGCCTCGCGCGATCAGGACGGCCCCCTTGCTGCGCGAAGCCGTGCGGCGCGCGGCGACCTGGCCGGGCATCGAACTCGACGAGGCGCAGACGCGTATTGCGGACGTCATCGTCGATGAACTTGCAGCGGCGAAAGAGGAATCACTAGGTCTGCCGAGCCCCGACGATCCAAGGCTCGTCAGGATCACCGACGCGTTGGCGAGCGACCTTTCAGACAATCGCCGCCTGGAAGAATGGGCCGCGTGGGCCGGCGTCGCACCACGTACTCTGAGTCGGCGTTTCGTGGCGGAGACGGGCCTGACGTTCGCACAATGGCGTCAACAGGCCCGTCTGCTTCGAGCGCTCGAGCTCGTCGCGGATGGCCTGCCTGTCACGACGATTGCGCTCGAACTCGGCTACGACAACGTCAGCGCGTTTATCGACATGTTCCGGCGAGTGATGGGGACGACGCCAGGGCGATACGCAACGGCTGCGAATCCAGACGATAGAGTCGTCATCTGATTCATGAGGGGCGTCCACACCGTTTCGCCCTCAACGAACTTTCTTCGCAGACGCCGTTCAGCTTTTCAACGCGGCATTAAACACAGGCGCGAGTCCCGTGTTGTCGAGCAAGCTGCTGAATTCACCGAGCCGTTTGTGCAGATACGCCGGCACATCGACATCCGCGTAATCGTAGAAGCCACGCGCATCGCGCAGACCATCGTGGCCTTCCCGCATGTTGTCGCTGACGATCGTGGCGGGCAGGAAGCGCGGATCGATCGCCCGCGCCAGATAGTGCGACGCATAGTAGAGAATGTCGCAGCCGCCCCAGTCGATAAATTCGAGCAGACCCAGCACGGAAAACCGCAGACCGAAACCGGTACGGATAGCCGTATCAATGTCTTCCGCGCTGGCAACGCCCTCCTCGACCATGCGCGCGGCCTCGTTCATCGCCAGCGCCTGGATGCGCGGCACGATGTATCCCGCCGACGGCGCGCACACCACCGGCACTTTGCCAACCCGGCGCAACAAGGCGACCACGCGCTCAACGGTCGCTGCGGCCGTGGCATCGCTACGACTGACTTCAACAAGCGGCATCAAGTGAGCCGGGTTGAGCCAGTGCGCGTTGAGAAGCCGCCCGGGATACGCGACCACTTGCTGAAGCTCGGTCACGAGAAACGTCGACGTGGTCGATGCAAACAACACGTCCGCCCCGGCGTGTTCGCATAGCCAGGCGAACGCGGTCTGCTTGGCTTCCATCACTTCCGGCACGGCCTCGAAGACGATCTCGCCTTCGGCAAGCTCTTCCCGCGCGTGCTCACGATCCACGATGACGATGCGCGCCATCGTCTCCGCAGCCTGCGCCTCGCTGATGCGGCCCAACACCACCAGCGTCTGCAACTGCCGCACGATCTCGCCACGCGCGGCAGCCGCGAAGGCGCTGCGAGCCGCCGGGTCGCGCTCCTTGAAGTCGATCAGCGTTACGCGCAAGCCGGCATAAGCGAAGGCAAGCGCGATGCCTTGCCCCATCCGCCCCGCACCGAGGATATGAACGTGCTGGATGTCGACGGCCGCGCTCATTGATCGAAACCCCGTTCGAGCAAGGCCGTCATCGCCTCGCGCGAAAGCGACGCAAGGCCCAGCCGCTCGAGCGTGCGGCCTTCGCCGTACAGGTCACGCTCTGACACCGCGCTCGCCAGATTCAGCAGACCTTCGGCGACGGGCGTCGGCACGCCAGCCCAGCGTCCCGCCGAAACAAGAAACGACAAACCGAGCCGCGTATCTTCGAGCATATAGCGGTGCGTCTTCAGATCGATGTCCTCGCGCCAGTCGCCGCTATCGGTCAGCTTGCCGTGCGCGCCGCGGCCGTACATCCACTCGTCGCCCTCGCTCGCATAGTGGTCGGCGAGCGGAAAATGCGGCGCGCCGTAGCCAAGGGCCTCGCGTACCGCCATACGTTCGGCGTCGAGCACACTCGTCACGCGGCGGATCGACGGTTGCGTGCCTTCGTTATGGATGTCCCAGGCATCGAAGTGCTCGAGCGGGCCGGCGTTCATCATGATCAGTGGCGGGTGGATCACCGGTCCCGCGTTCATCAGGGCGCCGCTCAACGCATCCTCGATCGGTTCGACCGATGGATAGGCCTGCTGCAGCACCGGAACCGCCCACGCCGCAAACTGTGCGGGAAAGACGCCGCTCGGCAGGCGCGTAGCGTACGCGCTCACCACCACATTGTCTTCGCCATGTTTGCGTGCGAGGTACGGCAACGTGCCGGTCTCCGCGAAGGCCACCTCGTGCGCGTTGCCCGCCTCGTGCATCGCCTTCGCGAACACATAGCTGCCGAACGTGCCGGGCGGCAGGAACACCACCTGATGGTCCGCGAGAAATGGTGCCAGTTGAGCCGCCAGCGCTTCGTGCGTCGTTGAAGGCAACGGAATCACGATGAGCGCTGCGCCCTCCACCGCTTCCGCCAGATCGTCGACGAGACGTATCGCGCCTGGCTGCGCGCCGATCGGCACCCGCCGCTCGCCGCGAAAGTCCTTGACCTTGAGCGCGCCGAGTTCGCGCAGCCGCGCCGCGGCGACCGTATCGCGGCGCCACCACGTCACGTTATGGCCTTTTTCCAGCATGTCGATCACGGCCGCATAGCAGCCATGCCCCCCGCCCAGTACGCTGACATTCATCACACTTCTCCTTGTTCGATGATCATCAGACTACGGGGTCGCCGGCACAAAGACGCTTCACCGCGCGCAAGCCGCATTCAAATCCGGCAACTCAATGAGAATGCGGTCGCGCGCCTGATGAACAATCGCGCTATCCGGGTCGATCCGTTCTTGCGCGAAAAAAATGGCCATCGCATGATGAGCGCGCTGCCCGCTCCCCCGCTTCGAGGCCCATGAATGGAAATCGCGATTTCACGCAGAAACCGTAACCGTCTGATCGCATCGCACGCCCGCGAGGATATCGAGCGGGAAGTGTCACAGGTGCTCTGTCCGCACCGGATGGAAGTCGCACACCGTGGCCCGCTCAACGCCGAGCTATACGGCGTCGCGCTCCATCAGGCGATGCTCCTCGAACTGCACTACGGCAGCGAAACCCACATCGACGCCGGCGACATCGGCAATCACTACCTGTTTCGCACCACGCTCAGCGGCCAATGCGCGCTGGAATCGGGCGGCGAACGCGTTTCGCTGCGGGCCGGGAGCCTGAGCGTGTCATCGCCCGCACGCATGAGCCGCATCGTCACGGATCGCGAATGCCGCAACCTGCTCTTGCGGATCGACCGCCAGGCGCTCGAGGTCAAGCTTGCCGAGATGTTGAACGACAGCGTCAAACAACCGCTCGTGTTCGATCTCGCTTTCGACAATGCACACACGGGCACCACGGTTTTTTTGTCGACCCTGCGCTACCTGTGCAATCTGTGCGATCAGTTCGACGAGCCCGCGCAGGAACGGATCTTCGGCCGCGATCTGACGCAGTGGCTGATGACGGTTCTGCTCAGCCAGCTGCCGCATTCGTACAGCGCGACGCTGGCCCGTGCCTCCTCGTCGCCACTGCCGGTCCATGTGCGCCGCGCGCGCGACTATATCGACGCCCACCTCGACGAGCCGCTGCGGATGGACGCCCTGGCGCGCGCCGCCGGTGTTTCGACGCGCACGCTACAGAACGGTTTCAGCCAGTTCCTCAATACGTCGCCCGGGGGCTATATCCGCGAACGGAGGCTCGAAGCCGTGCACCGCGCACTACAGACGCAGTCTGAACGCTCGGTGACCGATATTTTCATCGAGCACGGCGTGCACAGCTTTGGGCATTTCGCCAAGGCGTACGCGCGGCGCTTCGGCTGCCTGCCATCGGCCACCGCGAAGCGCATGGTGCGCAACTGACTCCCATGCAGACCGATCCCGCCAATTCCGCTGATCCGACCGCTTCTGCCGATTCCGTTTCGCACGAACATGACCCGTTGGCCTTCGCAGAGACCGCCGGGGCCCCGCGCGTACGGGACCTCGATCTGAACCTGCTGAAGGCATTTCACGCGGTGTACATCGAGAAAAACGTCGGCCGTGCGGCGTTGCGGTTGGGGATCACGCAGCCTTCCGTGAGCCATGCGCTTGCCCGCCTGCGGCTCGTGTTTCGCGACGCGCTGTTCGTGCGTACGCCCGGCGGTGTCGAAGCAACGCCGCGTGCGCAGCGCCTTGCGATTTCCATCGATCGCGTGCTGGAGATTCTCCAGGACATGCTCGATGAAGGCGCGCAGTTCCGCGCCGCCACGTCTCGCCGCGTGTTCCGCCTGCATATGAGCGACTTCGCCGAAGCCGCGTTTCTGCCGACGCTGATGCGCGAACTCGATACGCGAGCGCCCGGTGTGGTGATCGAAACCCATCAGATCGACGACAGCCAGTTCAACGTGGCGCTCGAATCCGGTCGCATTGACTTCGCGCTCGGGCATTTCCCGCATGCGTCGAGCCACTTTCACCATAGCGAACTGCTGCACGAGCGTTATGTGCTGCTGATGGCGCGGCGCGTGGCGGAGCAGTTCGAACTGCGGGAAGGCTATACGTTGAATGCGAACGTGCCTGCAGGGCTGCACTTCATCGCGGTCACTTCTCACCCGCAATCGGTCGAACTGCTCGAGCGCTATGGGCTCACCTCGCGTGTGCGGATCGCCGTGCCGAACTTTATGGTGGTGCCGGCTATCCTGAGCCGCTGCGATTACGCGCTGATTCTGCCCCGCACCGTTGCGCGTGCGTTCTCCACGCTCGGTGAATCGGCCGTGTTCGAACTCGAAGATGCGCTCACGTGGCCCGTGAACGCCTACTGGCATCGCCGTTTCGATACCGATCCCGGCCACCGGTGGCTGCGCGGTGTGCTCATGGAGCTGTTCCGGATCGGCGCCCGTGAGCCTTTCGACAGCTGGCTCAGCGCGCCGCTCGATCTCAATCCGGAAGGCGTACGTAGCGCCTGAACGCGTCGGGAGCGACCCGCCGCTTCACCAGCGGGTCAGCTTGATCGGCCGCCTAGAAGGCCGTCATGATGCCGGCCACCACCGAGCTTGCAGTCGCGCCAGCCTTCGCCACCGATACCCCGCCACCCGCCGCGCCATTGACCGTGAAGTTCGCGTGCGCGCCGTTGCGGATCATCGCTGCGCCCGTATAGAGCACGGTGCGCTTCGAAAGCGGATAGTCGCAGCGCACGCCAAACGAATCTGCATTGCCTGCGCTGTCGGCCACTTTCCGGTAATGACCGTAGCTCAGCAACACCAGCGAACGGCCCACCGGCACGGTGGCGTCGAGTTCGAACAGATCGTTGTGCGGATTCGAACTGGCGGCGTTCACGCTCGTCGTGACGTCCGGCCCGCCGCGATGCCGTAGATAGATGAAAGCCGGTTTGATGAAGCCGAAATCGTACGAGATTGCCCCAAGCGCGTAA
Organism: Paraburkholderia sp. SECH2; assembly: GCF_030464795.1. NCBI lineage: Bacteria > Pseudomonadati > Pseudomonadota > Betaproteobacteria > Burkholderiales > Burkholderiaceae > Paraburkholderia > Paraburkholderia sp. SECH2. Next base: position 232,991 of record NZ_JALPRH010000007.1, on the reverse strand, counting down.
TTGCCGGCGGCCGTCGGACTTTTCGCGTTCAGTGCCGCCGCACTCGCCGGACTGAAGGTCTGCTGCATGTAGTCGGCGTCGATCGACAGACTGCCGTTCACGTAGTTAACCGAGGCGCCATACGTATCGCCCAGCGTCGAAGGCACGTTCGATGCACCGTTCGCTCCGCGCGCGGCGATAGCCCGCACCAGCACGCCGCCTATACGAGGCGAGGAATAGCGTATCGAGTTGTTCACGCGCAGAAAGGCCGGCCCGACGAAGTTATTCGCCGCATTGCCCCATGCGAGGCCGGCGCCGTCGCCCGGCAAGCTGTAGGTCACGAACGACGTATGCAGCACTGTGTAATTGACGCCCGCCTGCATCGCGCCAAACGGACCCGACAGCCCGACCCACGCTTCGCGTCCGAACAGCGCGCCGTTGTTGCCGAGCGTACCGTTAGCCGAGTTGAAGCCGTTTTCGAGCTTGAAGATCGCGCGATAACCGCCGCCGAGATCTTCACTGCCCTTCAAGCCGAATTGCGTCGCGAAGATATCGCCGCTGCCCAACCGCACCACGTGGTTGGGGCCGAAATTCGCGTATTCGATCGACGTGTCGATCCGTCCGTACAAAGTCACGCTCGATTGCGCAAGCGCGGGTGCCGCTGCGAGGCTCAGCAGCGACACGCACCACATCCGTTTGGTCATTCCCTTAGTCCCGGCGAAAGTCTGGTTCTAACTGCCGCGCGGATTTGCCGTCGCGACGCTCGTGTTTTCCGTCTTCTCCAATGCCTTTCGTTTGATGGAGCGGAAAACGAAGCGAGTCTAGGAACACCAATTTCGAGCGTCGATGAATGCGCACATATAACACTTATAGACAGCGCGAATGAGGTGGGCCGCGCACCGTACAACGGCCTCTTGGGCCTTATGGGACAAGCCTTTCCGGCCGCCTCCTGGGGAAAACTTTAGTGACCCAGGGGAATCTCTCCGTGTGTGCGCAGGCCTTGCGTATATGTTTCAGAAATTTGTTTACATACGCTGCTTCGCAACCTCATTGAAACCTCATCGCAACTTCGTCGAATATCAGGCACAGGAGAACCGGCATGGCCGTATCAACGAGCAATAACCCTGCACGCAGGCGCTATACGTACGAGTGGTACGTGGTCCTGATCTGCATGCTTGCGTATGTGTTTTCCTTCGTCGACCGACAGGTTCTCGCGCTGATGATCGAGCCGATCAAGAAGGATCTGCATCTGACCGACACGCAGTTCAGCCTGCTGCAAGGCTTCGCGTTTTCGCTCTTCTATGCGGTGATGGGCATGCCGCTCGCCTATCTCGCCGACCGCTTCGCCCGCCCTCGCATCATCGCGACGGGCATTGCGTTATGGAGCCTCGCCACCGCGGCCTGCGGCGCCAGCCAGAACTTCATTCACATGTTCCTTTCCCGCATGAGCGTCGGAGTGGGCGAAGCCGCGCTGTCGCCCGGAACGTATTCGATGTTGAGCGACTACTTTCCGAAAGAAAAACTGGGGCGCGCGGTGGGCGTGTATTCGCTGGGTTCATTCATCGGCGGCGGGATGGCATTCCTGATCGGCGGGTACGTGATCCATCTGCTCAAGCAGATGACGACGATCAGCGTGCCGCTTCTCGGCGACGTACGCTCGTGGCAACTCACGTTCTTTATCGTCGGATTGCCGGGCTTTCTCGTTGCTCTGCTGTTTATCCTCACCGTGCGCGATCCGGCGCGTCGAGGACTCATGCGGGATGGCGCCGGCCAGGCAAAGCGCGTGTCGATGGGCGACTCGCTGCGCTTCATCGGCACGCATGGCAAGACGTTCACCTGCCACTACCTCGGCTTCTCGTTCTATGCGATGACGCTGTTCTGCCTGATGAGCTGGACGCCCGCGTTCTATATCCGCCACTTCGGGCTCACGCCGGCCGAAGCCGGTTACACGCTCGGCACGATCCTGCTGGTCGCGAACACCATCGGTGTGTTCTGCGGCGGGTGGCTCAACGACTGGCTCATGAAGAAAGGCCGCACGGACGGCCCGATGCTCGCGGGTTTTATCGGCGCGGTTGGAATGCTGGTGCCGGCCGTTGCTTTCACACAGGTCGATAGTCTGAACGTGTCGCTTGCGCTGCTGGTCGTTGCGATGTTCTTCGCGTCGTTCCCGATGCCCACTTCGACCGCCGCGATGCAGACACTCGCGCCGAACCAGATGCGTGCGCAGATTTCAGCGGTGTTTCTGCTGGTCTCCAATCTCATCGCACTTGGCATCGGTACGACGCTCGTCGCGTTGCTGACTGACAAGGTGTTCGGTGCGCCGAAAGCGGTTGGTGATTCGATGTCGATCGTTAATCTTGTTGCCACGCTGCTGGCTGCAGGGTTGTTGTGGTTGGGGTGCAAGCAGTTCCGGTTGAGCCTTGCGCGTGTGCAGGGGCAAACGGGTTCGACCGTGACCGGGGCACATCACGACGCCGCAGACGCCGCGCATGTCGGCGACGTTGCGCCGCTGGTGGGACAGTAAGGCTATTACTGCTTCGGTCTTAACCCGTTTCTTTGCATTATCCGCTGATGGCAGAACCGCCCGCTTTCGGGCGGTTCTGCATTGCAGGCTTCAACACTTGACCGTTTGACTTGCGATTGAACGGGTGCGAGGCGGTCATCCTCGCACCCGTATGGACATCAGTTCCGCGGGATACCCATCTTCTCCATCGTCAGGGTCTCGTCGGCGCGCCCCCAGCCACCGTCGGCGACCTCATCCACGAGAACCATCGAGTAAGGACGGACGCCCTCCCCGAAGTACTCGACGAACATGGCCGTCGTGCGATGGATGATTTCTTCTTTTTTCGCGGCATCGAGCGTGCCTTGCGGAAACTTGTAATTGGCAAATGGCATGAAAAACTCCTTGATTGGGGTTTGAAAACGGGGTGTCGGTTTTCGGCACCTGGACCGCCACGCGTGAAGAACCAGTGTCCATTTCTGCTCCTTTCCAGAGTGACGTTCATCTGGCCGACTGCCTTGAGAGCGATTATTCCTGCCCAGAGCACCTGGATAAATGGTGGTAAATTGCCATGACTATTCAATGGGAATAACTAATCGAGATCGGCGGATATGGATCGTTTTGACACGCTGCAGTTGTTCGTCCGGATCGTCGAGCAGGGCAGTTTCACCAAGGGTGCAAGCATGGTGGACATCCCGCGCGCGACGGCGACCTATGCCATCAAGGCACTCGAGGCGCGGCTCGGCACGCGGCTGCTCGAACGAACGACGCGGCACGTGCGACCGACACTCGACGGCCAGGCTTTCTACGAGCGCTGCGTGCGCATCCTGGGCGAGATCGACGATGCGGAGTCGTCGTTCTCGCATCAGACCAGCAACCCGCGTGGCGTATTGAGGCTGGATCTGCATGGCACGCACGCCACACGCATCGTGTTGCCGCGCATCGACGAGTTTCGGGCGCGCTATCCGGGTATCGAACTGGTGGTGAGTAGCGGCGATCGCCTCGTCGACCTCGTGCGCGAAGGTGTCGATTGCGTGATCCGTGGGGGGCGTCCGCGCGACTCGTCGCTGATTGCGCGGCCCATGGCCGTCGTGCCGCAGATCATTTGCGCGAGCCCCGCCTATCTGGCGCGATGGGGTATGCCCGCGACACCGGCTGATCTGGCCTCGCATGAAGCCGTCGGCTTCTTTTCCCAGACGAGCGAGTCCTCCTATGCGATCGAACTGCGCATCGAGCGGAAGATCACTGAATTCAAGCTGCGTAGATGGATCTCGGTGGGCGACGCTGAGAATTATGTCGTCTGCGCGTTGCGCGGGGCGGGTCTGATTCAGCTGCCCCGCTTCCACGTGGAGGACGAGCTTGCCGATGGTCGTCTTGTCGAGGTCCTGCAGGACTGGGAGAGTCCGGGCTTACCTATCAATATTCTCTATCCCCAGCACCGGCAGCTCGCTCCGAGGGTCCGCGCTTTCGTGGATTGGGCGAGTCAGGTGTATGCGGCGAAATTCGGCGGTGAGAACGGTTGAAAGCAAGGTTGGAAGAGCCGCCCGCTTTCGGGCGGCTGAGCATTGGACGGCAGTCGGCCAACTGAAGCCGTCCGCCTTTCTCGGTGGTTAGTGGTGCACAGGAGCCGGCTGTTCGTCCGCGTCGTCTTCTTCGTTTGTCGCGGATTTGGCTGACGCTTGTTTGGCCGGGCTGGGCTTTGTGGCTGCCGGTGTTTCCGTCGTCGCTATTTGTGACGCCTCTGCGAGAAGGCGCGCTGCACGGCTCGCGGTGATGCGGCTTTGAGGGATGCCCTTCGCATCGAGCGCGATCACCTGGTATAGCTCACGGTCGCACTCAAGTTCGTGATGATATTGCTCTGCTGTGTCGACGAGCAATTCAAGCATGGTCTGCTGGCGTCGTCTTTCGTCGCTCGTGATGGCAGGATTCCTACACATCGAGGACGCAAGTGTGATCAATGTGTTGAGTTGGTTCAACTGCCGATTGCAGAGAGCGAAGGTGGAAAGCGCGAGCTTCTCGTACTGGAGCGCGTCGACTGGCGGGCGTGAAGCGGGTTGGGATTGTTTTGTAGGTTTGTTGCTCATGGTGCGACCTCCCTGGTACTTCTTTGATCGCCCGACACTCGCTTGCTTGGGGAAGTGGGTGAGCGGGCACGTGGCGGGTTTGGAAGACCGGTGTTCTAACGAGCCGGCGAGCCTTGCGGCTCCCCCACCACAGCCCGCCCATTGAAGACAACAGACGTGCAGGGGTAGACGCACGACCCGCCTAGGCGGGTGTGCGGTTAGAACAACAGGCTTCCACACCTGACCGCCGGGTGTTTCCCAACGGCTTGATGATTATAAATCAAGGCAGCCGCGTAGCGATCAACCAGGCAGGCTAAGTGTTTGCGTTTGGCCGATTGGATAAGGCATCGTCGGCGGCGGCGGTTGGCGGGTTGGCGTGAACTCGGAGGCCGTAGAGGACGCGGGCGGTTGGTTGGCTCTGCGGTGATAGTGAGCGCGTAGGCGTATCTGGGGTTCGTCAGTGTCCGAACTTGGCGGTTGATGGAGGTTCATCGGCCTAAGGGACGGTGGACCTCCATCTGATCGCAACCGGTCGAATGACTGCTCTCGGAGAACGCGGAGGACTGAAGTCGACCCTGAGCGGTCTGTGGGATTTGTCCTGAGCGGACATTCACGTGCTACGGTGCGGCGCACTGACACTGCGTGATGCCTATTTTTTTGCCCCACTGAAGCAGAGTGCCCAGCTTCATGCTGAGAGGAACCTTCGGCGGCCCGTTCCTCGCCCGTTTATCCATGGTCTCTTTGATCGGTAGTGCCCGTATCAGGAAGGCCTCCAGTTGCTTGTTCAGACCGCGAATCCAGACCCCACTATCTTGCTTGTCCAGAGAGTCAATCAATTTGTCGCGGAGCGGGTCTGCTTGGAAGTGAAAGGTTGTGTTATCGCGCAGAATACCGACCTCTTTGCATGGGATTGACTACTTGAGAAACCAACGGTATTTTTTCTGATGGGGCGTCACGCCCCCTGCGCCGCCTCACAGTTCTTTTCGATTCCGTGCCGGCTGTGGAGGCTCATCGGCACGGATACTCGGACCGAAGCCATGCGTATCTACTTCCAGAACGCGTCTATCCCGACGCGGGCCGCCAATCGGCTTAAATTCCGCCTTTCGCTAAAGGAATCCCAGGCGCGACAGGTAACCTCCGAAGTCTTCGGCTATAGAGACTGGACCGACCTCCACCGCGACCTGGGCAGCAAAGCGGCTTCCGCGCTCGACGAGGCGTGTGACAGCGTGACACTAACCGAGAGACGCGTATATCAGGCGTCGCAATTGCTCGCATCGTCAGTTGATCTTCACGGTGAATCCGCCGACGAATTTGTTCGATGGTGGCAACCATCGTCCGCACATGCGCACGAAGAGGGCCCGAACCCGACAGAAGCGCCGTTTGCCGGCTCAAAGGAAGATCTGAGTTTTCAGGAGGCGCTGAGCACATTGGCTCACGCCGCGGACCGTCCCGTTGGCCACTTCGAACAAGCGCTCATGACTGGCATACACAGAACGGAAAACGAAAGCTCGCTGAGGTTTGTAGAATCGATTGCTGATGAGTTGCTAAGCGGCAACCGAAAGCGAGAACCCGAAGTGGCTCGTCACCTCCTTGAGGCTCTGGCCTCGCGAGGGCTCCCTAGGTCAATACTTAACCTGGCGGTGAGTTTGACGCTTGGCGATGGTGGGCCTAAAGACGAAAACAGGGCCACGGAGCTGCTCGGGCGGTTGGCTGAATCTGCTTCAACTCCCGATGATCTGAAGCGGATTGCCGAATCGCGCTTAGGCACCGCCTAAGCACTCGAAGGTCCCGTCAGGCTCGTCATAGTTTCGACCTACAATCGCCAGCGGGGAACGACTTCGCCAGCACCGCCGGACGGCTGAACAGATTGCAGGCAGCTATGCCATCGACACTGGTTGCCAGATAGAGCGCATAGTTGTGCGATTGCAATCGAGCCCCAAGGGTTTGTACTCGTTACGTCTCCTCCATGTCTCCATTGATATGAATTGAGCCCGCCACAAAGCGGGTATTTTTTCGCCCAAACGTTCTTTCCTTTCTTCGCGAACGTGCTACCTTCGATGCTCACCCCGGTCGGCTTCAGGAAACCATGCCCTGCGAAGCGTGCCAGAAATTGTTGGTTGGCGATTCAGACGGTTCCCACGATGGGCTGCTGACATATCGCAACCCAGCAATTCTTCGCCCCTTCGGCCGACCGCCGGTTGTTCTACATCGCTATCGCTGCAAGCACTGTGGCTTCAACTGGATACACGAAACAGATCCGCTAGAACGCGGTAGATCCGAGTGGATCTGTCTGTACGAGGCACCCAATATTCTCATTCCCGCGACAGTAGACCGCTCTTCGCGATTGTCGGCCAGTGAGCACTCAAACCCTTCAGGTAACACAGAAAGGCAGCCGGCGCGCTCCGGGAATTGGCTCCGACGTTTCTCCTGAGCCAGCAAGGTACAGCGAGCAATAGGGCCCGGTTTCTAGCGCAAGCGGCACAAGACTGGCCAATCTGAGCGTCCGGCCGATCCAACTAATTAGCGTCATCAATCGGTCACAACCCTCACGCAGTATTACCGCCAGCCTTCAAATGGCCGACGATCTGCGCGCGAGTCCGTCCTTGTCCGATGCAAACATCCGGGCGAGCAAGACAAGCGAGGACAAGACTCAGCGCCATACGCGCTCGACAAGAACCATGCCCACTCAAGGAAAGACATCGTGTCACGTTCAAGACTGTTTGCTCTGACGGCGATTGCGTCGTCGCTCATATTTACAACTACGGCGTATGCGGGCGTGGATCTCATTGCGATGGGCCAACTGAGCGGTCTGACCGGCGATTTATCGAAGGAAACGGCTGCGCCGCTGGAAAACGGTGTAGCGGGCAATCTGCTCGGCGGCCTGGGTTCGGGCATCGCTTACGCGGGGTGCCAAACGTTCGTGGCTGTTCCGGACCGCGGCCCGAATGCCGTGTCGTACAACGCCGCGATCGACGATACCGCGTCGTACATCAACCGCTTCCAGACCTTGAGCCTGCGCCTGAAACCGGCGTCGGCGAGCGCAGCACTGCCGTACACGCTGACACCTAAACTCCTCGATACCACCCTGCTCCACGCCTCCGAACCACTGGTCTACGGAACGGGCGCGGCTGCCGGCGTCCCCGATGGCGCCCCAACGCTTAACCGCCGCAATCACACGCATTACTTCTCGGGCCGCTCGGACAACTTTGACCCTTCACGCTTGTCGACGAATGATCGCAACGCGCGCTTCGACCCGGAAAGTGTGCGCGTGAGCAATGACGGCGAGACCGTATTCATCTCCGATGAATACGGTCCGTACGTTTACCGGTTCGATCGCCGCAGTGGACGCCGCATCGACACTTACAAGCTGCCGGATACGTTCGCGGTCTCGACGCTCAGCCCTCTCGGTAGCGATGAAATCACGCTCAACACCTCCGGCCGCGTGGCGAACAAGGGCATGGAAGGCCTGGCGATCTCGCCCGACGGAAAGACGTTGTTCGGCGCGATGCAAAGCCCGCTGATCCAGGATGGCGGCACGGACGGCGCTTATACGCGCATCGTGAAAATCGATATACGCAGCGGCAAGATGACGCAATTTGCGTATCCGCTAACGAACATCGGCACGGCAGCCAAGCCGAAGTACCCGACCATCAGCGACGTGGTCGCCGTCAACGATCACGAACTGCTGATGGACGAACGCGACGGCAAGGGTCTTGGCGACAATTCGACGGCAGTGTTCAAGAAGGTGTTTCACATTGACCTGACGGGCGCCCAGGATGTGAGCAACGCAAGCAGTCAGGCGGGGCTCGCACCCTACGCGGTCCAGAAGGCCCTGTTCCTCGATGTCGTCACCACGCTAAATGCACACGGTCTCAGCGCCAACGATATACCGGCGAAGCTCGAAGGCCTCGCGTTCGGTCCCGATGTCATGGTCGGCGGCGTGAAAAAGCACACGCTGTTCATTGCGAACGATAACGATTTTATCGGGACGATAACCGATTCCAATCATCCGGCCGGTATCGCGAACCCGAATCAGTTCTTCGTGTTCGCGTGGGATCCGAGCGACTTGCCGGCCTATGTCGCGCAGCGCCTGCCCGGAGTGGATGACGACACGCGCGGCAACGGTCACGGTCGCGGCCAAGACCATAACCGTATGTGCGCGGCTGACGACGATCATTGAGCATCGATCGCGTATCCCGTGTTTTTTAACGCTGGATGCGCGATCCACTTTCGGCCCGTTTTCTTTGTCGCCGCTGGACGGCTGGCACTCAGCGATAGCCGTTAATCGAAGGGACACACATCTTCGTCTACGAACGGTCGTTTTCAAGAAACTCAACTGAGTCTTGTCGACCCTCTACCGCCATTGGAGCCAGCTTTACTTGAAAGTCCGCTTCCGGAGTCCAACGGCCATTTGCGTGTCCTCGGTGGACGCCATATTCTCAGCTTTGCCGGCGGCCTGATCTCTCAGCACGGTGCCAGGCCGGTAACACTACCCATAGTCACCGGGCACAGCCGCTGCGGCGCCGGTTGTGAATTCTGCTGCTGTACCGCCTGCTGGAGTCGTTCGGCCTGAACGTTCGCGTTCGATGCCCGGAGGAACGCGTCTCTGTTCGCTTCTACCTTTTGCACGACTCCGTGAGGATCGCCCACGCGAGTAAGGGCGTTAAGCGCATCGCGGTTGTACTGCCAGGCCGCCTTCTCCAACCATTCAATCTGCTTGGCCTTGTCCTTCGGCACGCCTACCCCCTCCGCATACATGGTAGACAGCGAAAATTGCGCGCGGTCGTTGCCTTGTTCGGCGGATTTCCGCATCCATGACGCGGCGGCGGCATAGTCTTTGGTTACGCCACCACTTCCGTAGTAGTAGTACCCGGCGACTTTTGCTTGTGCCAAAGCATCGCCGGCCTGCGCGGCTTTCAGGAAATAGACGAAGGCCCCGGCGAGGTCGTTCTGACCTACGAGGTGCGAGGCGTAAAGATACTCGGCCATCACATTGCCAGATTCCGCGGCGGCTTTTTCGTGTGCAGCCACCTCGGCTTCACGCTCGGACTGCGTCTTGGATGAGGGCACCGCGCAGCCGCCCAGTGCGGTCAAGGACAGCATGACGGCGACACCGAACGCAAGACGGCGGATGGACAAGAATATCATCGGCGTGGTATTTCCGTTTTGAAAATAGGAAGCCATGCCGGCGCCATTAGCGGGTGATGAAGCGCTTCACGACGACATGACGAAATAGCGTCACATAAAGGTCATGTGATGGCCTGATTGCGTACGCAAAGATACTAATCGGTCTATCTTGTGTCAATCAGATATTTGTCGTCGCACGGGTAGCGCTCGAAAAACCGATTAATCAAGGGCGTCGGCTCACGGATCGAAAACCGCCATTCCTGCGATAATCATTGGGCACCAATGAAAGGCCGTTCCTGGCAGATCGCGGCCCGATGCGCTTTAGCGAGACTCCTTTGGACCTGCACACTCGCTGTTTGCCAAGCTTGTCAGTGCGCGATAAGGCAGTCTCCCAGATGGTAGCTGTCATCGAGGTGCCCTTCTCCGTCGAACCCGATAGTCACAACATATGGAAAGCCATCGGGGCGTTGAGACACGTTGTAACCTACGAGAGCGTGCCTGACAGCGTTATCAAAATCGGAATCTTCAGCACGCGCGTTCTTCATCACTTTCGTAACCTGCCCACTACTGTCAACATGGACGCTATAGCCGACTACTGGTGGAGAGTCGCTCCCGAGTTTCAAAGATTTCGTCGCGACACTTATGCGATTGAAGATGGTACATAAGGCATCCCTACCCTCTTGACTCATCGCGGGTGGAACCATAGGGGCTGTGTGAATTGGCCTGACCGCCGTTGGATCTGACGACGTGACCTCGTTTTGGGCTTGAATCGGACCAACACCGGCAAAAAGCAGCCCCACAGCGAATACGGCAGACTTGCAGTCCATGATTCTCTTCCCGGTTGCCTCTGACGTTGAGCACGCAAATTGTCGACGATTCTGGTGTGGTTGTCGAAGGTCCGCTTATGGCCGCTGTCTGCCTCACGCAAGTGGCGTTCGCAGCCTGAAATTCGCGAGCCGGCGACCGGTTGAATCCAAGGCCGAACTCAGCCGGATGGCGAGCGCCTGGGTTCGACCCACAGCCACCCTGTAGGCTACGATCACGAATGGCCGTTGCCCGGACAAAAGCCGACATCACACGGTTTCATCCGACACGCTTCGCTAGTGTTCAGATTTGTATATGGCAGGACGGCTTAAATGGTAAGGGAACGATGTAACTCAGGCGGGCCACCCATCGCGTAGCGATCAGAGCGTGGCCGGCTACCGTCGATGTCGGTCACCCCGAGTGTTGCGCCGATCTCCGCGCCGATCAGCGCCCTGCCTGAAAGTGCCATCATGGACTCAAATTCATAGAGCGCGGCGATAGTGCGGCCTGTAAATTGTGGAGACTCGCGCTTTTGCCTGGGGCGCTTGTCTTCGAGGAGCGTAGCGAGATAGGCGCGAGCACGTTCGGTATCTAAACCGCCCATCCAAACGGAAACCACGGCGACATTGTATGGCCGTAGCTCCTTCGCCATATCGGCCGCCATTTTGTCCGCACCTGCCTTTTGGGCGCCGTAGGCCGGGTTCTGATGGTAGCTGACGGCACCGTAGTGTCCGGTGTTGACAATCAACCCACGGCCATTGGCAATCAGAAGCGGCGCAGCATAGTAGCTAGCCACGTAGTGCGAGCGCAGGCCGACAGTAATCACATCGGCCGTATCCAACGGCTTCTGCCAGAAGCCGCCTTGAGCGGGTGCACCAACCTTTGCAGCGTTGTTCACGAGGATATCGAGACGGCCGTGTTGACGACGGATGTCGGCGAAGAAATCTGCCACTGCCAGATCGTCTGCGTGATCGAGCACAACTCCTATTCCTGTCCCGCCTGCGCGAGACACGAGTTCGGCTGTTTCATCTACTGAACCGCCGAAGGGCGTTTCGCCCCCAGTGGCACTGCGCCCGGTGACATAGACCGTGGCCCCGGCTTCTCCAAGCGCGATCGCGATTCCCTTTCCGGCGCCTCTGCTCGCACCCGTCACCACTGCAATCATGTTTGCTGTCATCGATCCTCCTGCGCACTGCACGACGCCTTATTGCGTCGGACTGTCATCAGTTCCAGCAGTCTAGTGCCTGTCGGCTTTGTTGATTAGTGACATAATTTTGTATGAAATCATGAGTGAGACTCAACAATGAACCGCGAGGATCTGGCCGATCTGCTAACTTTTGCAACCATCGCCGAGGAATCCAGCTTCACGCGTGCAGCCGCGCGGCTCGGTGTTTCCGCTTCTGCTCTCAGTCATTCCATTCGCTTGCTGGAGGCGCGCCTCGGCGTCAAGCTGCTCAATAGAACCACAAGAAACGTCGCACCGACCGCTGCGGGAGAAAAGCTGTTGAGCCGGTTGCGGCCCGCTTTCATCGAGATCGGGGCAGGCTTGACGACGCTTGCGGATAATCGAAGCCGGCCAGCAGGCCGTGTCCGTATCAGTGTTCATCGCACGGCAGCGCTTATGTTCGTCGTGCCGAAGCTCACACAACTTCGGCGCGACTATCCTGAGGTCGTGGTTGAACTGTCGGTAGATGATTCCTTGGCAAACATCGTCGCGGCTGGCTTCGACATGGGCATCCGGAATGGCGAACTATTGGCTAAGGACATGGTGGCAGTTCGCATCGGTGCAGACTACCGAACCGCGGTGGTTGCATCGCCCTCTTACCTGAAGAACAATGCCGCGCCGCTCACTCCGGACGATGTGGCCGGCCATGCATGTCTGGGATATCAACGACCAAGTTCGAAGGCCCTCCATTTCTGGGACTTTGAGCGAGAGGGCCGATCCGTCCAGGTGCCAGTCGATCCGGTCTTTATCTCCAATGACAGCGATATCCTTATCCATGCCGCCCTGGCGGGAAACGGCCTCGCCTATGTTCTCAAAGAACAGGTGCAACCCCACCTGAAGTCAGGCACATTGACGCAAGTGTTAGAGGGATGGTCTGTCACGCTAGCGGGAAGCTTCCTCTATTATCCCGACCGACGCCAACTTCCGGTCGCTGTACGTGTCGTCATCGACTCGCTTCGTTATCGTTCTTGATTTGGTTTGAGACATTAGCGCCCGGTCCGGATGTTGCGGAATAAATGTCCACTGCCGACCCAGCTGCGGTCATTTGAATGACGCCGGTAACTGACCGCTCCTGGCCGAACTGAGCCCGACGACGACCGGCTCTGATCGACCCGGAGCGCACCGGCGCCGATGCCGAAAGTGGTCGTTCGAAAGTGCGCAAAATCGAAGAACCCGTCGTTTCAGGGAAGACCAGCGAGGCGGTCCGGGAAGTATCTGCCATAGAAAAACAAAACCTGCCACGTGTTTCCGCCCGCTGAGTTGGAAACTTGAGTTCCAAGGGACCGGTATTAATCTTCGTGATCGGCTGACCATAAAATCAGTAAGGTTCCCAAACGATCCGATCGATGTGCTGCTCTAAGGGGGTTGCTGTCGGTTCCGCCGAGCCTCTTTATCTGCTCCCAGACTTCAGCTTCACGGAACGGCTTCTGACAAGGGGATGCGTAAGCGCCTCAATTAAGCTCCACGCCGCGTAGACGCTGAAAGCTCCAAAGGGCGATAGCCGCAATTACTGTTTGATCGGAACGAGGGCGACGCCTGCAGTGTGTGGTCGCCTGACTTCCCGGGTCTCCTCGCCTCGCATCGGCAAAATGCTTAAGTTCCCCCCCCTTCTTCCTCCGCTATGTGAAAGGGATGACTCTGACTTCGTAGCCAGCATACCTCTCGGTTCCCAATCACCGTCGCAGTTTCAAAGCTTGGATCGATCAGGTGCTACCGAGAGAAGTCTGCTGATGCGCCATGCCCGGTGGTATGCCGCGCTCCAGATCTCGAAAACCAAATTTTTCGCGAAGTCATGCTGTTGCCCTGGCGACATCGGCTGGGATGGGAGCCCTTGGATCAAGTTCTCAACTACTGTCACTGCATGAACCATATTTGCGACTTCGCGCTTCCGACCAGCGAGGATCAACCAGATCGACCAACCAAACCAAAGCGCAAATAGTGCGGTGATGCCGACCGTGCTGATCTGCGATCCATAACGCTGGCTGAATGACTGATGGCTGTTTTCTGAATCCAGATAGTGCTGATATGCGAACGGCCTAGCGGAAATGCCGGCAGCATTTGTTGAGACCACCACATCGGGCGCCGACGCCCCTTTGAAATAGAGAAGGAGAGTTCGCGCCGGCGCGAACGCTTCGGTGCGGTTGATGCTCTTCAGAGGAATCGCGATTGAAAGCGTGCCATGAGGCACAGCACAAAGCAGAGAATCATGGCGCACCGGACCGTCGAGAAGAATGCACTCTTACCTGGCACGACGATGTTCACGACCGCCACCCTGTTGTGGGCGACAAAGGTTTGTGCGACGGTGGACCGTGAACTCGGTCCCTGCAGTGCGGCGGGAATGCCCTGAATGAAACGAGTGATGGCCAGCGCGCCGATGAATGCACAAGCCACATGTAAATAGATCAACCAGGGCGGTTGCGGATATTCCGGATTGTCGAGTACCAGGTTCAGGCATGCCACGAAACCGGCACACGCTGCGCTCAAGGCGAACGCTAGCAGCCATGATTTGAATCGCAGGGCGATCCGTAGTGCCGAGTTGGCGACTTTATAGGCGCAACGTTGACATCTTTAATGTGTTCTACGACGGTCAGGGAAGTTTCGTCGGCTGAAATCGCTGCTTCTCGCGTGTGGATCGAGAACTGGAAGCGGATGCTCCCGTGCCTCGTCGCCACGCGTGGCCTCGTACCCCAAACGCTCACTATCGCGATTGAGCGATACACGGCAGTTCGAGCTGCTGACCTGGCATCAACTCTTGGCAAGCTTGCCGCGACCGATGCCGAGCTGCGGGAGACCCACGTCGACGATCATGTTCTCGCCGTGGTTCGCTATGAACTTGCGACGAATAGGCCCTGGCAGGCGGCAATAGCTGGGGTCAACTGATCTTCAAGGACTTAGTCAAGTTCGACTGACCCGCAGCAATCCTTCTAAGCCGATCTGATTCAGCGCATGGCCTTTTTGACATCTTTCTTTTTGACGTCGTTGCCGGGCCGGTTTGTCAGGATAGCGCTCGTAATAAGGTGAACAAGATGATCTGCCCGTGGCGCGAATGAGGGCAGATCAACAAGCCAGCCGAGCGCTGCCATCAGGCCGAACATGTCGTCCCCATTCATATCGGCACGTGCTGTCCCCGTGGCTTGGGCACGCAGCAACAGCCGTGCGCTCGCTGAGTGCACGGCTGCGCATGAAGCGTAAAGCGCGGAGTCCGGGTTGGTATGAGCTGCCGCCATCAGGGCGACAACACCCCTATAGCTTTGGGCAAATGCGATCCATTCGCGAAACCAGGACACGAGCGCTTCGTCAGGTGAGTTCGACGTTTCGAGTTCGCCTGCCTTCCGCGTCAGTTCGTCCAGATTCGTACACAACAACGCGTCGAACAAGGCTTCTCGCGTCGGGAAATGACGCAGCAGTGTCGCCAACCCGACGCCAGCCCGGCGGGCGATATCTCGCATCGACGCGTCGACACCGTGCTCGGCGACAACGTCGTGCGCGACTGCAAGTAGATGGCTGTAATTTTTTTGGGCGTCGGCTCGCATGGGGTCCCTTGACAAACGGATCGCTGATCCGTATATTTGGATCACTGGTCCGGATGTCGCGAATCAGGATCTGGATCGGTGGTCCAAATGATACAGCGCCTTTGTACCCATGGGAACAGCGGCGCTGCTGACACCTCAAACGAAAGGCGAAAGATCATGAAGAAATTGGAAGGTAAGGTTGCAGTCATCACGGGCGGAAGCAGCGGGATTGGCTTGGCCACAGCCAGGCGCTTCGTGGAAGAAGGTGCGCACGTCGTGATCACCGGGCGGCGAGAGAAAGAGCTGCAGGAGGCCGCCGCCGCCATCGAGAGAAACGTTACGACGGTCGTGGGCGACGTGTCGAGCCTGGAAGATCTGGACCGGCTCTATGCCGTGGTAAAAGAGAAGCATGGTCACATTGACGTTCTCTTCGCGAACGCGGGCGCAGGGACAATCGCGCCGCTCGCGGTAGCTACAGAGGGCCATTTCGACCAGACCTTCGACGTGAACGTGAAGGGAATGTTCTTTACGGTGCAGAAGGCCCTTCCCCTCTTCAGAGACGGCGGTTCGATCATCCTGAACTCTTCGGTCTCAAACGTGCTCGGGCTTCCGGGATTTACTGCTTACGCCGCGAGTAAGGCGGCTGTACGCAACTTCGCGCGCGGCTGGACTATGGAATTGAAAGACCGCAAGATCCGCGTGAATGCCATGAGTCCCGGAGCGATCGACACCCCGGCCTTGGCGACGACGACAGGCCTTACCGCTGAACAGGCCGAGCAGGCAGTTGCACAGTTCACCGCGCAGATCCCGATGGGCCGCAGAGGCATGCCCGAGGAAATCGCGGCGGCAGTCACGTTCCTCGCTTCCGATGAAAGTTCTTACATCACGGGTGTGGATCTCGCCGTCGATGGAGGCATGGCGCAGGTCTGACCCCGGCGCGCTCCCGTGGCTGGCCCACAAGCCGCGCCAGTCGTGGGACCACGTTTCTGCAATATCGGCCGGGCGCTTGTTGAGGCGTTTGATCGACGTGACCGAAGACAGGCCGCTAGGGGCGACGGATATTGACGGCGAGCCTGATTGAGACACTTCGCGCGCGACCCGATCCGAGAGAAATGGAGAAAATCCGATGAGTACCGATAAGAACGTCCAGACCGTGAAGGACTTCTTCGCCGCGATCGGCCGCGGCGACAGAAAGGATCTGCTGGCGCTGGCCGCCGAAGACATCGAGTGGATCATTCCGGGCGAGGACTGGCCGTTGGCCGGAACGCGCCGCGGACACGCGGGGCTGGCGGATTTGCTTGAGACCGCATCCAAGTCGATAGAAACGTCCGTGGAACCCCGGGAGTTCATAGCGCAAGGAGACAGGGTCGTGGTCGTCGGCTTCGCCAGGGGGACGATCAAAGCCACGAACAAGACGTTCGAGGACAACTGGATCTTCGCCATCACGGTCCGTGACGGCAAACTGACGAGCATCCGGGAGTACATCGACACGCAAGCACTGGCGCGGGCCTCGCAGACGGACACGTCCGGGCCGGCGTAGCGCTGGCCATCTGCGGCCATCGGGTCGGGATAGACGGTGGATCTGCCGTGGATCGTCCCCTCGCATGCCGCGCGCTCGTCGAATACCCAACCGTAAAGGAAAGCTCTATGTACGACCAATCCACGCTATCCGAGTTGATCCGGTTTGCACAAGTCGATGCGGGCTCCACCGTCATCGACGTTTACCCAGGCGAGGGCGACTGGACCCGTCTCTTCTCCGACATCGTGGGACCCAAAGGACGGGTCTACAGCTTCGTACCGGCCGAAGTCGCCCACTTCAAGAACGATCCGGTCGGCCGCATGCGGACGCTTGCAACGGAGCCGGGCCGAGAGAACGTGGAAGCCGTCTCGGCGGATCTCATCGCGATGCCGAAGGTCACGCAACCAGCGGATGTCCTCTGGCTGCATCTGTTCTATCACGATCTCCACACACCGCTGATGCAGGCCAGGGGCGCGACGGCGGCCCACTTCAATCGAGTGGTCTACGAGCAGCTCAAGCCCGGCGGGTACTACGTCATCGTGGACCACGCCGCCGCCGTCGGGCAGGGCACGAGCGACGCCCAGTCGCTGCATCGGATCGAGCCTGAGTCCGTTCGCGAGGAGGTGGAGGCCGCCGGCTTCGTACTGGACGCGGAAAGCACCATGCTCGCGAACAAGGACGATCCGCACTCGATCAAGGTGTTCGATCCTGCGATCAAGGGCGAGACCGATCGCTTCGCCTATCGGTTCGTGAAGCCCTGACAGATCCCGGCACCAACTTCATGTCGACCTCCCCAATGGGTGCAAACTTGGGCGCTGACCTATGGCGCTGAACTGGAACGCGCTCAAGCCGAATTTGGCCGCGCGCGGGACTGAATGTCCGATCTCAAGGATATTGCGAAGAGTCTGACATCGCCCGATCCGCCAGAAGCTGTACGGCACGCTCTTCAAACGGAGAAAGCTCGCTGCCGCGCATGCGCGAGAGGACAAACACAAGAGGGCGGAGGTGCCATGCCCGGCGACGAAGCTCGACCAGACGACCGACAGCCAGGTCTTCAGCGACCAGGTTCGCAGGCATGTGGCCCCAGCTGAGCCCCGAAATCAGAAGGTCACGTTTCGCGCCGAGGTCGTTGACGAGCCACTGGCGCTCTCCTGCTACGCCCATCTGGATCTTCTCTGCACCCGGCTGGTTGTCTGTCACCACCAACTGCACATGCTGACCAAATTGTTCGAGGGAGATTGGCCGCTCGATATTCGCTAACGGATGGGTCGGCGCACACACGGTGACCATCTCTACTTCGCAAAGCCAGTGCCTTTCGATCGCGCCTTTCTTGATCTCGGGCACGTCTGAAACGGTAACCGCGAGCGAGCAGCTGCCTGCCAGTACCAGCGCCTCACCACCCTGCATGGTGACCATGCGCAGGCTAATGGCGGCCGTTGGCGATTCGCGTTCGAGTGCACGCAGGCAGTCGATCAGGCGCCCCCTTGGGAAATACGTATCGACGGCGATTGAGAGGCTCGGCACGCCTTCCGCCGACATCGACTTCGCCCGGTTCTTCATCTCTTCCATACGTGCAATCACGGCTCGCGCGTCAGGAAGAAGGCCCCGTCCTGCAGCGGTGAGCTCGGCCTTCCGGGCATCTCGCTGAAAGAGTTCTAGGCCTAGCGCGGTTTCCAAGGCGGAGATCGCGTGGCTAACGGCGGATTGGGCTCGCCGAAGCCGGCGGGCCGCGCCCGTGAAGCTCATCTCCTCACACACCGCGACGAAGGTGTGAAGTTGGTTGATTGAGACGGTGTCGAGCACGTCATCTACTCCTTAGATGGATAGAAGCGATATTTTGTCAGTTTTCAAGATGATTCACTTTCCCTATCTTGCGTATCACGCAAGCCCACTTGGGCAACGCTTCAAAGCTGATAGGAAACAGATCGAAATGCCGACACTTCTCGCGATACAGGTAAGCCCTCGCCACGAATACTCGACCTCCCGCAAGCTCTCGGCGGTGTTCGTCGAGAAATGGCTGGCCGCACACCCCGGCGGCAAAGCCATTGAACGCGATCTGATGAAGACCAATCTGCCGTTTGTCGATCTGCCATGGATTGGCGGCGCGTTTACGCCCCCGGAGCAACATTCGCCGGAGAGCGCTGCCGCCATCAAGATTTCCAACGATTTGGTCGCCGAGTTGCAAGCAGCTGATCGCATCATCATCGCCACACCGATGTACAACTTCACCATCCCTGCGGCGCTGAAGGCCTACATCGACCATATCGTCCGGGTCGGTGTCACGGTCGTCGACAATGTCGGGCAGCTAACCGGCAAGAAGGCCACCGTCATTCTTGCGAGCGGTGGTGATTTCAGTCCTGGCTCTCCGATCGAAGGCTACGATCACGCCAGCAGCTACCTCCGTCAGGTGCTGGGGTTCATCGGAATTACAGATCTGGACATCGTACTCGCCGGATCGGCGCGCGCTGGAATGTCAGGCGAGACGGCGGTGGAGGCGTTCGGCGAAGTGATTGCATCGGCCGCGGCTGCTCGAGTCGTCGGTTGATCTCGGAGAAACGGTCATGAAAGTTGGGTTCATCGGCGCCGGTCGCATGGCTACGACCATGGGTCGTCATTTTCTCGGTGCGGGCCATGAGGTCGTCCTGTCCAGTTCGCGGGGGCCGGAAGCGTTAGCGGGGCTCGTCGCCGATCTGGGTCCGGCCGCCAGCGCAGGATCCAGGCAGGACGCTGCGGAATGCGATGTGGTGATCCTCGCCACGAATTGGGCGGATGCGCCGGAGGCGCTCAAGGGTATCGACTGGAGCGGCCGCATCCTCGTCGACGGGACGAACGCCCACATGGGCGAGGAACCGGACATCAGCGCTGTCGGCGTAGCGAGATCGGTTGCCGCGCTGGAGGGCCGCACGTCGAGCGAGACAGTCGCCGCAATGGCGCCCGGGGCCAGGCTGGTGAAGTCGATCAGCAATATGCCGATGGCCTGGATACAGGATTTCTCGCCACAGAAGCCGAAAACCGTACTGTTCGTGTCGGGCGACGATCGCGATGCCAAGGTGCTCGTGGTCGAACTTATTAATTCGACGGGCCTGGTCGCGCTCGACCTCGGTTCTCTCGCGGACGGCGGTGCGATGCAACAGCTCGGCGGCCCTCTTTCGGCTGTGGAATTGCACTTCGTCCGCCGGATCGTCCGCGAATAAGACCTGAGCTGCGGGCATCGTGCGCCTGCCGATCGGTTTGGAGGCCAGCCAGCTTGGCTGGTTGACGCGATCGAAGGAGCCGGGATCGTCGGAACTTACCATAACGGCGCGTGGCAATGCCGGCCGCTTTCTTCTTTTCGCCGCCCAGCCTCTGCGTGAGCCGATCGCGTTTGGAGGTCCCTTTGTTATGAACACGCAGGCGGAAATCCAGCAAGCGTTCGCTGACTTTCGAGCCGGCCGATTCTGAACCAGGGCAAGAGGGACTGTTCAAAAGTCGACGCAGTCACTACGGGTCCGGGTTGCCGTGAATCCTGGCCCTGACTGGTGGCACCTGCACATCAGGTATCGGATGCTTCGGTAAGCGCCGCTATGGCAACTTGCAGTCGGGCCGGCAGAATCGGTGCCGTCGCCCACAGCAAATGGATGTCATGGTGACGAGCAGGGAGATCAGGCAGCAGGCGTATAAGTCGTCCTGTCTTGAGCGCATCCTCTATTAGCCAGTCGGGAAGCCACGCGACACCCCGCCCCGAAATGGCGGCATCAAGGATGATGCCGAGATCGGCCGCGCGAATTCGGGAAGCCGGTTCGATCGACAACTGGCGCCCGTCCTCGCCCGGGAACATCCAGGGCTCAGTCACTCCATCACGGTGATAAACAATCGCGTCGTATCGACCGAGGTCATCGAGTGAACCGGGCATGCCTAGTCGTTCGACAAGGGACGGTGCGGCGCACAGCACGGTGGCATGTCGACCGACGACACAGGTCGACAGACCCGCTACGGAACCGATTGAACCGCTTCTGACAGCCAGGTCGAATCCTTCCTCCACCAGGGAGACGCGTCGGTCCCGCAGGTCGAGTTCAAGTGTCAGTTGGGGATGGTCACATGCGAGGGCCAACAGCGTCGGCGCGACCTTCAGCCGCCCGTAGAGGACCGGCATCGTTACCTTGAGCACGCCCGTGATGCTTGAACGCCCAGCTTCAAGGAAAGCCGCACCTTCGAGCAATTCGTCTGTTGCCCTGACACACCGCGCAAGGAATGCTCGGCCTTCCTCGGTGAGTCTCTGTGCGCGCGTCGTGCGACTGAACAATCGTACGCCGAGCCGCGCTTCGATGCGGGCGATTGCTTTGCCGATCGCGGAGCGGGAGAGGTTCAGATCGCGTCCGGCGGCCGAGAAACTTCCGGCCTTGGCGGCCGCAACGAACGCCGGAATGTCATTGAAAAGATCAAGCACATTGCATCCTGTGACGCTACATTAAGTGGAAATAATATCCCAATGTAGCCCGTTGATATTCACCGGCTTCACGGGATAGTATTTCGCGAAAGGAGATACACATGCTTTCACAACGCACAAGCCGCGGTTTGCAGATAGCGCTTATCGTCACTGGCTTCTTTTCGAGCCTGTCTACCTCCGCACAAACATCGCGAGAAACAGCGGCGCTATCAGAACAGGAAGGTAGTTGGTCAGTGGTCGATACGTTCAAGGCGGGACCAGACATGGCGCCGGAGGTCAGCAAGGGGCTGGTTGCCGAGCGTCGGATGGTAGGAAGCTTCCTCGAGGAGACGCTGCACACATCGGAGACCTCCAGACCTCTTCGTATCGACTACCTCGGCTACGACACGACAGCAGGACAATGGCGCTACGTCTCGATCGAAGCGCGCATTCTTGTTGCGCCGATGTCGGCGTCGAGTTTTGCGCGGGACACGCCGGAGCGCATAACCGTACGATTTGAACCGTTCGCCGCGCCGCCGGTTGCGCCCGGTTGGGCCGGGCGCATGCTTCGCATGGAAGAAGTGATTACGCGCGATGGCCCCGATCATGAAACGAAAGATCAGTATTTCATCCTCGCAGATGGAACAGCGAGGCCTTGGCTTGCTCACCGCTATGACTACCGGCGTCTGCACTAAAAGCAGGGGAATAGAGGTCCCCTACCGTCAGTCGAACTTGACCAGGTCCTTGAAGATTAGTCGGCCCCAGCTTTTTCCGCGCGCCTGCACAAGCAGTCCACCTTCCGAAAGGCCGCCAAGTTCGATCGGCGAAAATCCGAGTCTGTCCGCGAGCGCGCCGATTTCCGCTGCCGCGTCGTCATCGTCGCTCGCCAGAAACACGACTCTCTTCCCGCCATGAATAGCTGGGTCTTGGGCAAGGACGGCAGCGCCCAAGTGATTGAAGCCCTTGACCAGCCTGCCGCCAACGAAGCTCTGCGCGACAAAGCGGGACGAAGGTCGCCCACCCAGCTCCTCAGGCGATACGCCGTAGGCGTTCGTCACATCGACGATAGTTTTACCCTGCCAGTCGGTCAGCGTCTTCGCGACATCCTGGTGCGACTCGAAACGGACAGCCAGAAAAACGATATCCGCCTTGACCGCTTCGGCCAGTGTCTTGGGAATGATCGTGGGTCCAATCGCGGCCGCAGCGGATGCAAAGCTTGCCGGGTCGCGTGTGGTTGCTACCGATACCTCGATGTTGCTGCGCGCGAACGCCGTGGCAAGCGCCTGTCCTATCTTGCCGAAGCCGATAATTGCGTAGCTCATAACTGTTCTCTAGAAGTGTTAGTCCGTAGCTTTAGGCCGTCTCGGAGGCCCTTGCGAGTGCCAGCGTGTCGATATACTCCCGAATGTTTGTCACCTTTCCTTCGCGAACGGTAAAGTCGAAGATGAAATGGTCCTCGAAAGTCTTGTTTGTGGCTTTGACTTTTCCTTTCGCCACACCGACTGCCAAAACCCGGTCTCCTTCCGCGATGAATGTCGGTGGCTCAGAAGATGAAATCTCCACCGTTTCAGACGATCTCTGAATAAAATCTGTCAATCCCGCATGTCCGCGATGTGCGCCGGCCCACGCCCATTCGCCTGGAATGATCCATTCGATGTCTTCGGCACACAGCGCGATCACGACTTGCTTATCGCCTTTCCCGATAGCGGAAAAAAACGCCTTCGCTATCCGAACATTCGTTTGCGCATTCACGAGGATTCTCCAATTGCTGCGGTGGATCGTCAGGTGTGAAGTGCCGGCCTCTGACGCGGACAAGCTTCCGGCACTTGCCTTTCCGTATCGGCAATGAACATAGACCGTGATGGATAGCTCACGCGCGTTGAGTTGCTATGCGCTGGGTGTCACAGTTGCGCCAGACCACCGTCGACGGCGACCTCGCTAGCGGTCATGAAGCTGCTGTCCTGCGACGCGAGAAAGGCCGCCACCGCTCCGATCTCGGCCGGATCGGCCATACGCTGCAGCGGAGTCATGGAGGCATAGACTTTCTGACCTTCCTCGCCCAGCGCCTCCTTCGCGAGTTCCGTCGCTGTCGCGCCTGGTGACAGCACATTTACCCGGATGCCAGTGCCCTTGAGATCTTCCGCCCAGGTCCGCGCGAGGTTGCGCACGGCCGCCTTGCTCGCGCTGTACGCACTCATTCCCGGCGCACCCGTGGTGCCCGCGCTCGATCCGGTCAGGATGATCGAACCGCCTTGGCCCATCAGCGGCAGCGCCTTCTGAACAGTAAAGATGGTTCCCTTCACGTTAGTGTCGAAGGTTTCGTCGATGTGCTGGGCGGTGATCTTGCCGAGCGCAAGCTGGCTTCCAGCCCCGGCATTAGCGAAGACGATGTCGAGGGTTCCGCGTTCGGCTTTCACCGCCGCGTAGAGTCGGTCTAGGTCGGCCTCATCCGAGACCGAGCCCTTCACCGCGCGGGCATTGGAGCCGAGCTCGGCTACAGCGGCGTCGAGCGCTTCTTGTCGGCGGCCGTAGATGAAGACGAAGGCGCCCTCCTCGATGAAGCGCTTTGCTGCCGCGCGTCCGATGCCGGTAGCGCCACCGGTGATCACAGCGGTCTTTCCATTCAATCTGGTCATCACTTGCATCCTTCCTTGGAGTTGTTGGGAAGCAGCGAACTGCTTACTTGAGTCCAGTATGCAGTTCTGATAACCTGAGTACAAGTATGCACCTTTTGGTAACCATCAAATGAACGACTGCTCTGAAAAGTGTGGTGGCCGCTACTCCTACGGGCTCGCAGCCACCCTCAGCATCATCGCGGGCAAGTGGAAGCCGCTGATCCTTTACTTCCTGCTCGACGGCCCGAAGCGCTACGGCGAGCTTAAACGCAATGTCCACGGTATCAGCGCCAAGGTGCTGATTCAGCAATTGAAGGAACTGGAGGCCGATGGTGTACTGGAGCGGACGGACTACAAGGAGGTGCCACCACGCGTGGACTACGCGCTGACCCCACTCGGTCGTAGTCTGGCCGACAAGATTGTCCCGCTATGCACTTGGGGAACAGAGAACATGGCAGAGATGGTGAACACTCTTGCCGAGCGCGACCGCTCGCTTTAGTCTGGAGAACCTCGTGCGGCCCTTCGTGTTCAGTGAAGGACGCAGAGGTCGTGGATCAAGCGTTTTTCGACTGGGGCGTCGGTCCATTTCCGGTACGTACGGTCGAATCGAAAAAGCCGGTTGAGTGCTTCAGCCGATACCGTATTTTTATCTTCACATTTCACGATCAGGTATTCGTCGCTCCCGCCTCAGTCGACTCAGCGGACGCCGCCGCCTGAGACTTTAGTTCAGTGCCGCTCGTCGCGCTTGCCTGCTCCAAACAAACATTAACGATGATGTTGATAACCTCGTCCTTGGTCGCGAGCTGGACGAGGGTGGTCGGACCCATCATGCATCGCCTTCAGGAAACCGTGATTGACTTCCTCTTGCGTGACGCAATTGCCCTCGGGCTGCTTCTCAATCAAGTCGCCCTAAAACTTGCAGCGCGTTGGCCGCGGCACCACAGCGGTGACGGTGACGCCAGTACCCGCGATACGCTGCAAGCGGCCGTCCTTAGGCTGATATCGCGACGACCACGACTGGCGTTCGAATGTCAGCAGCCAACCAAGAAAGCGACGTTTAAGCGTCCGACTCAAAGACTTGACCAACGGCCGCAATTGGCCGAACCCCGCCCGACGGCCCCACCACAAGACCAGAATACGCCGCCGCCAATTCGAAACGTTTCCCGTCACGCCCCGGCCCGAGAGCGCGCTCGCGCGCGGCCCGCCGTACTCCGAACCGGCGCAACTACCTCTGCAAGCAATTCCTCGTGCAGCCCCCGCAACACTTCTACAAAAGCTGACGCGAGCCGCTCTCGTGGCCGGTGCGGAGGAAAAAGCAGATAAGTCGGAAAGAGTGTGGCCGGTAGAAATGGGCGAATTGCGATATCAGGTCCGGCGAAGTCGCGTGCGACGATGGGATGCGCAAGCGTCACGCCCATCCCATGCCGAACCATCTCGCAGCACATCGCGGTGTATTGCGCCTCGATCGCCAGGACGCGCTGCACGCCGGCGCGCTGGAACACTTCGTCCATCAGCACGCGCGTGCCATCGCCGTGACACAGCGAGATGAACGACTCACCCTCCAGATCCTCCGGCTTGATGCTGCGCTTTCCCGCCAGCCGATGTTCCGCCGGCATCACGCAAACGGCAGCCACCTTCGACAACTGCTCGACCTCGCAATCCGACGCCTCGCTGACGTACACCGCCACACCCAGATCGCAGAACTGCGAAGCAGTCCAATGATTGACCGTGCCAGACGTATTCACATGCAGCGATACGGTGACTTCCGGAAATAGCGCGACAAACCGCTTGATCGCGTGCGGCACCAGCGTCATGCCCGCCGATGGCATGGCGGCAATGCGCAAACGGCCGCTGCCGAGATTGCGAATCTGCGCCGCGGCATTGGCCAAACCCTGCAAGCCGACGAATGCGCGTTCGACTTCGCGAAAGAACGCCTCGCCCTCGCTGGTCGGAATCAGCCGCACGCCGCTGCGCTGAAAGAGCTGCAAGCCCGTATCGCGCTCCAGTTGGGCGATCAGCCGACTCACATTCGGCTGCGACGTGAAGAGCGCCTTGGCCGCGGCGGTCATCGACCCCGACACCATCACCGCGCGAAACGCCTCGATGTGCTTGAGATTCATCCGTATTCTCCCTTAAACGACCACCCCTAACCCATATCACTCATGCATAGGTAGGTATTTAATTCGTATTGGACGACATGATTAGGCAGCGTGACACTGCATTCTAACGACGGGCGACCAAGCCCGCCTCCCCACACCGGAACTGGAGATCGTCGTCATGAGAAGAGCGTTGCATCGCCGTCTGTCCGCCCCGTCGCGCGCCGCCATCGCGGCCGTTTCCTTCGCTTCCGCCCTCGCCGCCCCGCTCTTCGCGCAGGCCGAGACCACGCTCTATGTGGCCAACGTCGGCGGCTCGAACGAACAGGTCTACCGGCAAAAGATCATTCCGCCGTTTGAAAAGGCGCATGACGTCAAGATCGTCTACGTCGCGGGGAATTCGAGCGACACGCTCGCCAAGCTCCAGGCGCAGAAAGGCCATCAGCAGATCAACGTGGCGGTGATGGACGACGGCCCCATGTATCAGGCGATGCAATTCAACCTGTGCGCGAAGCTCGACGACGCGCCCGTGATGAAAGACGTCTATCCGCTCGCCAAACTCGGCCCGACCTCGATCGGCGTCGGCATGGTGGCGACCGGAATCGGCTACAACGAAGAGGCGTTCAAGAAAGCCGGCCTGCCGCCGCCCGACTCGTGGAAGGCGCTCACCGACAATCACCTCAAGGGCAAGCTGGGCGTGCCGCCGATCACCAACACCTACGGCCTGCATACGCTCGTGATGCTCGCGCGCCTCTCCGGCGGCGGCGAAAAGAATATCGATCCTGGCTTCGCCGCGATGACGAAGGAAGTCGCGCCGAACGTGCTCTCCTGGGCGCCGACGCCCGGCGAGATGGACGGTCAGATGCAAGCCGGCGACGTGATCCTCGCGCCTTATGGCAGCGGCCGCGCCGTGGCGCTCCAGAACACCGGCTTCCCGCTCAAGTTCATCTACCCGAAGGAAGGCGCGGTCGCGTTGCAGGTGGCGGCATGCGTTGTCGCGGAGAACGCGCAGCCGCAGTTGTCGCAGCAGTTCGTGCAGTACCTGTTGAGCCCGGAAGTGCAGGTGTTGCAGGCGCAAGGCATCGGCATCGGTCCGGTCAACAAGACGGTGAAGCTCACACCTGACATCGCCGCGCGCGTGCCGTATGGACCGGAGCAGGTCTCGAAGCTGACCGCAATGGACTGGGCCACGATCAACCAGCATCGCGCCGAGTGGACGGAGCGCTGGAACCGTTCGGTCGAACGCTGATGTACGTCACAGCCGTCTGTGACTGGTAAGTTCTTCGCGCGGCGCGCGATCTGATGAAGGAGCGAGGCGTATGGCCTTTTTGACTCTGCAAGGCATTTCGAAGCGCTACGGCGATTTCACCGCCATCGAGCAGCTCGATCTGGCCGTCGAACGTGGGGAACTGCTCGCGCTGCTCGGCCCGTCCGGATGCGGCAAGACGACCACCCTTCAGATGGTCGCGGGCTTCGTCACGCCGACCGCGGGCCGGATTCTGCTCGATGGCCGCGACATTACCCAGGAACGCCCGGAAAAACGCGGCATTGGCGTGGTGTTTCAAAGCTACGCGCTGTTTCCTCACATGACAGTCGCCGGCAACGTCGGCTTCGGGCTGGAGATGCGCAAGGTGAAGCGCAAGGAGCGCGACGAGCGCGTGGCCGAAGCGCTCTCACTCGTGCGCCTCAATGGCCTTGGCCACCGCTATCCGAAGGAACTGTCTGGCGGTCAGCGGCAGCGCGTCGCGATAGCGCGGGCCATCGCGATGCAGCCCGAACTCCTGTTGCTCGACGAACCGATGTCGAACCTCGACGCGAAGCTGCGCGAGGAAATGCACATCGAACTGCGCGCCATCCAGAAGCGCCTCGGCATCACGACGATTCTCGTCACGCACGATCAGGTGGAGGCGATGACCATGAGCGATCGCATTGCCGTGATGCATCGCGGCGCGATTGCGCAACTGAGCACGCCCTACGACGCGTACGAACGGCCCGCCACGCCGTTCGCCTCCACCTTCCTCGGCCGCACCAACGCGTTTCCCGGCGAAGTGCTGCGCCGCAATCCGCGTTGCGCGGAAGTCGCGGTGGTCGGCACCACGCTGCATGTTCCGCACGAGGGCCGTCAGGTAGATGGATCGGTGAACGTCTATATCCGCCCGGAAAAGGTTCATCTGGCGAATGGCGACGCCCGTGTGCGCGGCCGTATCGCGACGCGGGTCTTCGTCGGCAATCAGTGGCTGCTGGAAGTGGAGACTGAACTCGGCAAGCTGCGCGTGGCGCAGCCGAACCTCGGCGCGCCGCCGCCCGAGGAAGGTCACGAAGTGGGTCTCGCATGGACCGACGACGACCTACGCGTACTCACGCAAGACGATCGGGAAAGCGCTCATGGCCACGCTTGAAGACGGCCGCCCCGGCGCGGCGCCGTGGCTGCTGTCGGGGCCCGCGCTGCTGCTGTTCGTCGGCCTGCTGCTGGTGCCGCTGCTGCTCACGCTGATGCTGTCGTTCCGCGTGTTCAGCGACACGGCCGGCGTCACCTCCGCCTATACGCTCACGGACTACTGGGAAGTGGTCAGCGATCCCTACTACGGCACGATCTTCCTGCGCACTGCCGGTCTCGCGTTCGCCGTCACGCTGCTTTCGATCGTGCTCGGCGTGCCGGAGACCATCGTCCTCGCGCGCATGAAGCGTCCATGGCAGTCGTTGTGTCTGTTGATCGTGCTCGGCCCGCTGTTGATTTCCGTGGTGGTGCGCACGCTCGGCTGGCAAATCCTGCTCGGCAATAACGGCGTGCTGAACAATCTGCTTCAGTCGCTGCATATCACGAGCGAACCGATCCGTCTCGTCTTCACGATGACGGGCATGATCATCGCGCTCACTCACGTGCTAGTGCCGTTCATGGTGATGTCGGTGTGGGCGACCGTGCAGAAGCTCGATCCCCAAGTGGAATGGGCCGGCCGCTCGCTCGGCGGCTCGCCATTCGCGGTGTTCCGCCGCGTGGTGCTGCCGCAGATCATGCCGGGCGTGCTGTCGGGCTCGATCATCGTGTTTGCGCTCTCGGCTTCGGCTTTCGCGACGCCAGCGCTGATCGGCGGACGTCGATTGAAAGTGGTCGCCACCGCCGCTTACGACGAATTCCTCGGCACGCTCAACTGGCCGCTCGGCGCAAGCATCGCCATGCTGCTGCTGATCGCCAACGTGGCGATCGTGATGGGCTGCAGCCGTCTCACAGAACGCCGCTTCCGGCATATCTTCGACTGAGCGAGGGAGAGCGAACATGAAACAGAACGGCATTCTCGGGCTCGTGTACAACGCGTTCTTTCTCACCTTCATCATCGCGCCGCTCGCGGCGGTAATGCTCGTGGCCTTCACCGATAAAGGCTATATCTCGATGCCTTTCGATGGCGCGTCGCTACGCTGGTTCCGCGCGATCCTGGAGAACGACGACATGGTCTCGGCATTCTGGCTCTCGGTGCGGCTCGCGTTCGCTTCGGCGACCATCGGCGTGGTTCTCGCGGTGCCCGCCGCGCTCGCCATTGCGCGGTATCGCTTTCCCGGCCGCGCCGCGCTCACGAGCTTCTTTCTCTCACCGATGATGATTCCCGCCGTCGTGCTCGGCATCGCGTTCCTGCGCTTTCTGTCGCTGCTGCATCTGTCGGGATCGTTCTGGTCACTGGTTTGCGCACACGTGATCATCGTGCTGCCGTATGCGTTGCGGCTCGCGTTGTCGTCCGCTGTCGGACTGGATCGCGATGCGGAGCGCGCCGCGCTCTCGTGTGGCGCCAGCCGGTTCACCGCGTTTCGCCGCGTGGTGCTGCCGATGATCCGCACCGGCGTGGCAGGCGGCTGGGTGCTCTCGTTCATCCAGAGTTTCGACGAACTCACGATGACCATCTTCGTTGCGACGCCCGGCACCACCACGCTGCCCGTCGCCATGTACAACCAGATCGCGCAGACGATCGATCCGCTGGTCGCTTCGGTGTCGGCGGTGTTGATCGTCGGCACTGTCCTCCTGATGATCCTGCTCGATCGCATGGTTGGACTCGATCGCATTCTGATCGGAGAAGCCCGATGACATTGACAAGCAGCGTCTGCCCCGACGTGCTCGTGCTCGGCGGCGGACTCGTCGGTTCCGCCGTGGCCTACGGACTCGCCCGCGAAGGCGCGCGCGTGACCGTGCTCGACGAGGACGACGGCGGCTTCCGCGCCTCGCGCGGCAACTTCGGCCTCGTCTGGATTCAGGGCAAGGGCTACGGCATGTCGCCCTACGCGCGCTGGTCGCGCAGTTCGGCCACGCGCTGGCCCCTGCTCGCCGAAGCGCTGCTCAAGGAAACCGGCGTGGATGTCGCGTTGCGTCAGCCAGGCGGCTTCCACTTCTGCTTCAACGACGACGAACTCGCCGAACGCGAGAAACGCCTCTCCACGCTGCAAGCCGAACTCGGCGATTACCCGTATCAGATGCTCGATGCCGCCGAAGTCCGCGCGCGCATTCCGCAGATCGGCCCCGATGTGATTGGGGCGAGTTATACGCCGATGGACGGTCACGTGAATCCGCTCAAGCTCCTGCGCGGACTGCACACCGCGATGCAGGCGCGTGGCGTGCGGCTCGTCTCAGGCGAACGCGCGGAGCGCATCGAACCGCAAGGCGATGGCTTCATCGTGCATGGCACACGCGGCACGTATCGCGCGGCGCGAGTGGTTCTCGCCGCTGGCCTCGGCAATCGCGCGCTCGCGCCATTCGTCGGACTGAATGCGCCGGTCGCGCCCAATCGGGGACAGGTGCTGGTGAGCGAGCGCGTGACGCAGTTTCTCGACTATCCGACGCTCAACGTACGACAGACCGACGAGGGCACTGTGCAGTTCGGCGATTCGATGGAGGAAGTCGGCTTCAACGACTTCACCACCACGCACGTGCTGGCCGACATCGCCCGACGCGGCGTGCGCGCATTCCCGCTGTTGCAGCACGTGCGGCTCGTGCGCATGTGGGCCGCATTGCGCGTCTACACCCCCGACGGCTTCCCGATCTACGACCAGTCCGTGAAGCATCCCGGCGCGTTCGTCGTGACGTGTCACAGCGGCGTGACGCTCGCGGCGGCGCACGCGTTGCGCGTGGCGCCGTGGATCATGGGCAGACCGATGCCAGAGGAACTGCCCAATTTTTCCGCGCGCCGCTTCGAGCACGCCCGAGAACTGACTCCCGCTCACTGACCATCGATATGACTTCGCAATCGACCCACACCCTCTTCAAGCCACTAGCGGACGCGCAAGGCACAGCCGCCGCGAACGTCGACATCCTGTTCAACGATCAGCCGCTCACCGTGCCCGGCGGCCGGTCCGTCGCGGCCGCCCTGCTCGCGTCGGGCGTCTCGCGCTTTCGTGCGACGCCCGTGTCCGGCGCACCGCGCGCGCCCTTCTGCATGATGGGCGCGTGCTTCGAATGCCTCGTCGAAATAAACGGCGTGCCGAGCCGCCAGAGCTGCATGGTGGAAGTGAAG
This sequence comes from Paraburkholderia sp. SECH2, assembly GCF_030464795.1. NCBI lineage: Bacteria > Pseudomonadati > Pseudomonadota > Betaproteobacteria > Burkholderiales > Burkholderiaceae > Paraburkholderia > Paraburkholderia sp. SECH2. The sequence goes on along the minus strand of NZ_JALPRH010000007.1, from coordinate 201,654 downwards.
GCCGGCATGCGGATTCGCTCGCAGGAAGGCGCGCGCGACCTGCCGCCCGTGACTGACGCACCGCTGGAGAACATACATGGCAGCTGATTTCGCTTCTGAAACTGTCGACGTCGTTGTGGTCGGCGCCGGTCCCGCAGGCATGAGCGCGGCGACGCGCACCGCGCGCGCAGGCCTCAAAACCGTATTGATCGACGAACAGGACGCCGTGGGCGGCCAGATCTATCGCGGCATTGGCCGCGCCGACGCGCGTCGGAAGGAAATTCTCGGTCCGGACTACGCAGCGGGTGCCGCCACTGCCGACGCGTTCGTCGCTTCCGGCGCGCGCCACGTGACCAACGCGAGCGTGTGGCAAGTCACGCGCGAGCGCGGCGTCAATTATCTGAAGGACGGCAAGATTGGCAGCTTCGACGCACAGCGCGTGATTCTCGCGAGCGGCGCGTTGGAGCGGCCCTTTCCGATTCCCGGCTGGACGCTGCCCGGGGTGCTGACCGCGGGCGCGGCGCAGATTCTCCTGAAAAGCGCGGGCGAAGTGCCCGCCGCGCCGCCTGTGCTGGCGGGCTGCGGCCCCCTGCTCTATCTGCTGGGCTGGCAATACGTGCGCGCCGGCGTGCCGATTCGCGCGCTGGTCGACACCACGCGTCATGAAGATCGCTGGCGCGCCAAGCGTCATGTGTTTGCGGCGCTGCGCGCGTGGCCGTTTCTCTCCAAAGGCTTGCAACTGATCAGCACGCTGCGCGAAGCCGGCGTGCCGATCTTCGAGGCGGCAGACGATCTGCGTGTGGAAGGGTGCATCGGCACGGATCACGTCGAGCGCGCCGCCGCGCTTCACTTCACGACCCAAAGCACGGCGCATCGCATTGAAGCCGACGTGATCTTGCTGCACCAGGGCGTCGTGCCGAACACGCAATTCACGCAGGCGCTGCGCGCCACGCACCGCTGGGACAACGGGCAACTCTGCTTTACGCCGCAAGTCGATGCGTGGGGCGAACTCGACGTGCCGGGCATCTTCGTGGCGGGCGATTGCGCGGGGATCGGCGGCGCGCAGGCCGCGGCATTGCAGGGGTCGCTCGCGGGGCTCGCGGCCGCCGCGCAACTGGACGCCATCACTGCCTCGCTTCGCGATACCGAGGCCACTCAGCATCGCCGCGCGCTCGCCGACGTCATGCGCATCCGGCCGTTTCTGGACAGCCTCTATCGTCCGCGCGACATCAACCGCATTCCGCGCGACGAGACCATTGTGTGCCGTTGCGAGGAGGTCACCGCGGGCGAGTTGCGCAAGTTCGTCGAGCTGGGCTGTGTGGGACCGAATCAGGCGAAGTCTTTCGGACGCTGCGGAATGGGACCGTGCCAGGGCCGCATGTGCGGTCTCACGGTGACGGAAGTGATCGCCGAAGCGCGCCGCGTCTCGCCCGCCGAAGTGGGCTATTACCGCATCCGTCCGCCGATCAAGCCGCTCACGCTCGGAGAACTCGCCGGTGAATGACACCACCCACCTTCACGAAGTCGATGTCCTTGTAGTGGGCGGTGGACTGCACGGCACCAGCAGCGCGTTCCACATGGCGCGGCGTGGCGCGAAGGTGATCGTGCTCGAAGCCGACTACGTCGCGCGTCATTCGTCGGGCGTGAACGCGGGCGGCGTGCGCACGCTGGGCCGCCCGTTGCCCGAGATTCCGCTCGCGTTGATGTCGCGCGAAATCTGGTATCGGATGAGCGATCTGCTCTGCGAGGATGGGGGCTTCGTCCCGTCCGGCCAGCTGAAAATTGCCGAAACCGATGACGAACTGGAAGCGTGCCGCCAGCGCGTCGCGTTGCTCGAATCGCATGGATTCACGCACGAGAAAGTGATCGACCGCGAGTCCGTGCTGGAACTCGAGCCAGCGCTTGCGCAGCACGTGACGGGCGGCATCTGGGTGGAGCGCGACGGCTTCGCACTGCCCTATCGGACAACGACTGCCTTCCGACTCGCCGCGCAAAGACTGGGCGCGCGCTTTCTGGAAGGCACGCCGGTGCGCCGCATCGAACAGCGCGGCACGCGGTGGTTCGCGGTGACATCGCGTGGCACGTTCAGCGCGGAAAAACTGTTGGTCACCGCGGGCGCGTGGTCCGGCGAACTCACGAAGCAGGTGGGTGAACCGGTTCCGGTGCACCCCGAAGGTTTGATGCTGATGGTCACGCATCGTGTCGCGCCCTTCTGTCGCGCGACGCTTGGCGCAACGGGCAGGCCGCTGTCGTTCAAGCAATTCGACAACGGCACGGTGGTGATCGGCGGCAAACTGATCGGTATCGCGGACCTCGCGAATCGTCACGGCGAAGTGGATTTCGCCCGCCTCGTGCGCAGCGCGCGAACCGTGACCGATCTGTTTCCGCACCTGCGCAATCTCGGTGTAAATCGCGCGTGGGCCGGCGTCGAAGCCTTCACCGAGGATGAATTGCCGGTGATCTCCGCGAGCCGCAAGGCGTCGAATCTGTATTACTCGTTTGGCTATTGCGGCAGCGGCTTTCAGTTGGGGCCAGGCTGCGGCAAGCTCGTGTCCGAACTGATACTCGACGGCGCGCCATCGATCCCGCTCGATGCGTTCGCTATCGATCGCTTCGGCCGCGACTCGTCGTTTTCACGCACTGCGCAGCTGGTCGCGCACTAATCGCCTTCTTCTTTTTGCTCCGTCACGCGCGTTGAGTCGGCGCGCGACGGTTTCGTCCGACTTCAACTGGAGAGATGTTCATGACCGATATCGTTCGTATCGAAACCAATCAGCGTATGAGCCGCGTCGTCAAAGCCGGTGGCCTCGTGTTCGTTGGCGGCCAGACGTCGGCCGATCACGCACCCGACGTGAAGGTTCAGACCGCGAAAGTACTGGAGAAGATCGACGGCTTTCTGGAGAAAGCTGGCATCGACAGGACGCGTCTGGTTTCCGCGCAGGTCTGGCTTTCGGACATTAGCCGCGATTTCGCCGGTATGAACGAAGTATGGGACGCATGGGTTCCACAAGGCTGCGCACCAACACGTGCGACAGTGCAGGCGAAATTGGCCGCGCCCGAGTTGCTTGTCGAGATTGCTGTCGTGGCGCTTGCTTGAGGTGCGCTGTTAGTGCCTCAGGCTGGTTCGGCTCTTCGCTGGTCGACTGGCCTACGGAAATGTTGGAAGCGAGTTCCGCAGGCGAGCGCGCCGGTGAGTGCATTGAGTGGCCGGCTGGCTGCTCAATGCGTTTGTGTGCAGTGGACCCGATAGGGACGTTCGAATTGATCGACAACGGACATTCGCCCGGATGCCACAACTAGCCCGAACGGTACGCCAGTCTGCAATGCAGGCAAGGAAGCAACCGCATCGGGTGCTTGAGCGCCTACGACGGCGAACGTCCACACCCGTTTAGGATTATTCGACACCTGCCCTTGCCTGCTGCCGCGTGAGCGCACGCATGACGCATGCGAGCAGGCGTCGAACAATCCTAAACGAACTGAGCCGGTCGTCGTCAGGCAAAGTCGTCGACCATCAACCGTCGATCGCAATCGGCTCTTAAACGACTGTTCATTATTGAAGAACAGCTGCCTCGGGGGAAACGCAGATGTGTGAAAACCGCTCCGCACGTTACGTTACGTTCGAGGTTTGGAAGACAATGTTCCGCACCACACTGGCATTCAAGATCGCGACGCGCGGGAATCGATCGCCTGCGCGCCCTTGATTTGCTGACCTTTCTTATGCACCGCACGGTGCGCTCCCCATATGGTATGACCTTTGCAGTCACAACCCCAGGATTTTCATCACCGGGGGGTGCAAGCATGAATCGCAATTTCAAAATGACGACGATCGCCATGTGCGTGTCGTCACTGATGGTTCTTCAAGGTTGTGGATCGACATTGACCACGAAGTCGCCAACGCTTGGCAATGGTTCGGGAAGCGGCGCCATCACAGGTACAGGCGGCGGGTCCGGCAGTGGTTCGGGAGGAGGGGCGGGGTCCGGTACAGGCTCCGGATCGGGGTCCGGCTCAGGTAACGGCACGCCTACGCCTACGCCAACGCCCACGCCCACGCCGACGCCCACGCCAACGCCAACGCCCACGCCGACGCCTACGCCTACGCCAACGCCCACGCCCACGCCGACGCCCACGCCCACGCCAACGCCAACGCCAACGCCTACACCCACGCCCACGCCTACACCCACGCCGACGCCGACGCCGACGCCGACGCCGACGCCCACGCCAACGCCAACGCCGACGCCCACACCCACGCCCACGCCCACGCCTACGCCTACGCCCACGCCCACGCCCACGCCCACGCCCACGCCGACGCCGACGCCGACGCCTACGCCTACGCCTACGCCCACGCCGACGCCGACACCCACGCCGTCGAGCGCGAACCCACTCGGCGTCGTGGTGCAGAACACCGGCAATGTCGTCACTGCGGCCGGCCAGACTGTCTCGGCCATCGGCAGCCAGATCGGTCTCACGCCGATCCCTGGCGGCAACACCGCTACCGCCACAGCGCTCGGCAGTGTGGTTTCGAATCTCGGCGCCGGAGTGTCCGCACTCGGCGCGGGCGCTTTCAACGGTCTCGGCCAGCTAGGGAACTCGACCGACCCTCTCGGTACCACCCTCGCCAGCAGCGGCAACCTGGTCTATGACGCCGGCCAGGCCGTCAATAGCGCCGGACAGCTCGTGACCAGCCTCGGCAGCGGTCCGACTGCTCCGCTCAGCCCCCTGACGGCCCCGCTCGGTAGCACGATCTCAACCGTGGGCACCGCCGTCAGCAGCCTGGGCACGCAACTCGGCTCGACGCTCACTAACGGCCCGGTGCAGCAGCTCACGCAGACCCTCAGCACTGCAATCACGCCAATCACCGCGACGCTCGCGCAGACCACCCAGACCGTCGGCGACACGACCGGTTTGGGTAAGCCGCTCAATGGACTACTGTCGACCATCGGCCACGGCCTCGACACTGCGGGCGGCCAGATCGGCAGCGCCACGGGTAATCCGATCGGCAAGAACCTGGGTAACGTCGTGACCCAGTTGGGCAATACGGTTACCTCGGTCGGCGGCCTGCTGACCACAGGTGGCTCGGGCAGCGGTAATCCGCTCGGCGGCCTGACCGGCATCCTCAATCCGGGCGGCAGTTCGTCCGGCAATCCGCTGGCACCGCTCACCAGCATCCTCACTTCGCTGCCCGGCACGCTGACGGGCGGACTTGGCAGTATTGGCGGCTCGACCAATCCACTCGCACCTCTGGCCGGCACGCTGACTTCGCTGACCTCTTCGCTGACCAGCGTGGTCGGAGGACCGGGCAATCCATTAGCGCCGCTCACCGGCGTGGCCATCTCGGCAAGCGTCGCGCTGAACGGCGCGACAGGCAGCGCCAACAACCCGCTAGTACCAGCGACGTCAGTAGCATCATCGTCGACAGGCGCGCTACACGCCTCAGGCGGTTCAGGTGGGTCCGGCACGACCAACCTGCTCGCGCCCGTGACCGGCCTCGTCAACGCCCTGAAGAGTGCGCTTGGCGGCGCCAGCGGAGGAACGTCCGGGTCATCCAGCGCCGTGCTCGGTGGGCTGACATCAAGGAAGTAACGAAGGAACCACGCATCGGGGAAAACGGCGGACCGGGCAACCGGGCCGCCGATCCGCGTAGCACTGGACCATCATGGCTTTGCTAGCCATCGAACTATTGGCGCGCGGGACAGAAATGGTTGCCTGTAGCCGAAGGTCGTTGATAGGCCACACAGAGCCTGATGCGATCGGCAGAAGTCGACCCCGAACGGTCTCTCAGATCCCTCCAAAGCAGCCACTCAAACCGATAAAACTCGATCGTCGGTGCAAGTTCTGAAAGTTGGCGTCAGTCTATACTGACGGCCAGTTCGAAAACTCTACTTAGGTGGCCTGGTGACGATTACGTCTTTGATCGGTGACGTACAGCGACGTTACATTGAATTTTTCACGGCTGCCCGCGACCGCATTTCGGCCTCTGAAGAAAACGTCGCCGCAGAGGTATTAATCGCTCTCAACAACGAACAGATCCCGTATCCGTATCGTTATCTCAGAGTCGATGTGCTCTCCAAAAACTCCGATGACGCGATCAAGCCATTCGAGTTGGCGCTTGACCCAGACCCAAATTTCGAGGCGACCGCATTCAAGTTTGGTGGGCTTCAGGTCGCATTTTATCCGTTCAGCTGGAACAGGGCACAAATCGTTTTCGAAAAGGCGATCGCCGATCAGCAGCAGTTGGACCGATTTATTACTCGGTGGCTCGACGTTGAAGAAACAGAAGCTCATGCCTATGACAATCTTAGCGGGGCGGCTCATTCCTTCACTCCTGTCGAATCGAATGGCGAGTGGTGGTACCTGACAGTTGACTTTGGTACGGCGCCGGCGCAAGCAATGATCGAGTTTATCGAAATTCTGGCGTCTCACGGCATGACGCGGATTACCGTAAAGGCTGGATGACGATCGTCAACGATCTACGCAGCGCGGTCGACAGGCCGCTGTTGGCCGACCGTCGCCTTATTACATTCGCGTAGCGGGCCGGCACCTAGGACTGCAGATTCGCCATGAGCGCCCGCTCGCTTCGATGAGGCGGTGATTCGCGGGGGTAGAGTTCGGCCAGTAACGACAAACACAACGAATAACGAACGGTCTCGCAAGGAATGCAAGAAATCCCGGGCTGCAGAGATGCCCTCGTCGACGTTGTTTCCCTCGTAAAACCAATTGTCGTACGTGGGCTCAAGACTTCGTCCGTCTGACGTTGCGCGGTAAACGTCCCCTCCAAGGACCAGCCATTTTTGGCCTGCAAACAGGTCCAACGCTTGCCCTGCTTCAGAGAGATCTAGCGCGGCTTCCTTTAGGCCCATATCTTCAAGCGACCGTCCGCTCCGAGCGTAAAGTTCGAGAATTCTGGAGATGGTCATTGGCACTCTCGTGGCGCTGTCTAGCGAAAAACTGGATGGATTGACAAGTCGTCGATCGGCGAAAGACGCCGGATTGTCAGCAATCTGAGGGCGATCGTCAAATGACCGTTTGTGGCCGAACTGAGCCCGACGACGACCGGCTCTGATCGACCCTTCTCTGCCGCCCGACGCTCGGCCGTCTCAATGTCTCTTACCAAAGCTGAATCGCCGGTCGAATGACCACGCGCCGACGAGAGCGAACTGCTGCAATTGGCCGTCTATCGTCGCAGACTACCGTGCTCCGTTAAATACTGACGCAGCGCGCAAAGCAGTCGTATAAAGATTTGCTTCGAACGTCACGGCCTTTGACGATGTAGATCACAAACTCGGCCACGTTCGTCGATCGCGACTTCCATCCGACTAGCCAAGGTCTCGGCTGTGCCCCCCGCGCTCGCTGCCTGGCTACCGTGGTTGGGTCCAACAACTACCTCACTCGCAGCACTCGTGAGCTCTAGCCGCGCTGGTCAGTCAAGAGTCTTTCTCGACATAAGCGGAGGAATCTCCACCCAGGTGGGTGCCCGTTTTCATTTAGTCCTCGCTGCACTTTGACGACCCTCCGCTCCAAAACCACCCAGAAGCGAGCATCCCGGCCAGAACGACCAACGCCGCGTTCAAGACCTTCTGGATCGCATTGCCGAATCCAGCTCCCGGCCCACGCTACGAAACAGCGGACACGCAAGTGCCGATGTGCCCCAGGCATCCGGCTCGCAAAGAGCTGAATTGCGGGTTGAGTCCTGTCTTTTTCGAAGCTTCGCTTCGAAGGGTAGCGGCCTAAGCTTTGGTTCAATGTTCTGCACTGAAACAACGAGAAAACAGCGATGTCCACACGACTTCACCGGGTGTCTCGCACGGTCGGCCTTGCCCTTGCCGCCGTGACATTGGTCATGTCTGGCACGGTGCTAGCCAGACATCCCACCCCGTTCACCTCGTTGTCCGCCGACGATCAGATTTTCATCAAGTTGCATGACGCTGCACGCGACAACGATCCCGCGCGCGCAGCGCACCTGGCAAGCTTGATTCCGAATTATCCGGCGCCGGCTTATCTCAGCTATTTCCAGATCAAGCCGCGTCTGTTCACCGGCGCGGGGCATGCGAATCTCGACGCGCCGGACGCACCGGTGCTGTCATTTCTGCAACGCTACGACGGACAGGCGATTGCCGACCGTCTGCGCAACGACTACCTTCGCGTGCTCGGGGCGCGCCACGACTGGCACGATTTCGATTCGCAATATTCAAAGTTCGTCCTGGACGACGACACGCAGGTGAAGTGCTATGCGCTCGAGTCCCGTGCCACGCGAGGCGAAAATGTGGCCAACGCGGCGCGGGCGCTGCTCGTCGAGCCGAACTGGTACGGTGACGGCTGCGTCGATCTGATCACCGCGCTCGTCCGTAACCAGCAGTTCACTCCGGACGATGGGTGGCAGCTGATTCGCCAGGCCTATGAACAGGGCGCGAGGACGACAGGCGGCAGACTGGTCGATGCGCTGGGCGCGGCGCGCCCGGATCAGCGGCTCCTCGAGCAGGCGACGAACCAGCCACGCCTGTTGCTCGCGAAAGGCATCCAGCTGGACGCAGCGTCCCATCAACTCGCGCTGCTCGCCATCACACAGTTGGCGGTCGGCGATCCGGAGGCCGCCGAGGCCACCTTCACCGTAATCGCACCGTCGCTCACCCTGGCAGAACGGGCTATCGGTTGGGGCACGATCGCCTATCAGGCGGTGCTCAGGCAGCTACCGGGCGCGGTGAACTGGTACCGGCTGTCGGCGAACGCGCCCCTGTCGAGTCAGGCCTACGAGTGGCGCACGCGCAGCGCGCTGCTGGCCGGGGATTGGACAATGGTGCGCTGGTCGATCGAGCAGATGCCGGCCGCGCTGCGCGCACAGCCAGCATGGGTCTACTGGTACGCGCGCGCATTGAAGCAGAGCAGCGAGGTGGAGGCAGCCGACCAGGAATTCCGAACGATCGCGGGTAACTACACCTTCTATGGCCAGTTGGCCTCCGAGGCGCTCGGCCGGCAGATCGTGATCCCGCCGCAGACCAAGGTGACCGACGAAGAAGTTGAGCGGGCTGGCCGGACACCAGGCTTCGAGCTGGCAGAACGCTTTTACGCGCTGCACCTGCGTACGGAAGGCAACCGTGAGTGGAACTGGCAGCTGCGCGGCATGACTGACCGACAACTGCTCGCAGTCGCCGAGTACGCGCGTCGCATCGAGCTTTATGACCGGGCTGTGAGCACTGCCGACAGGACGCAGACGGAACATGATTTTTCGCTGCGCTACCTGGCGCCATTCCGCACGATTGTCGAGCGCGATACGCGGTCCACCGGGTTCGACGTCGGATGGGCGTATGGCCTCATTCGCCAGGAGTCGCGCTTCATTATCAATGCGCGCTCGGAGGTTGGCGCGGGCGGCCTGATGCAGGTGATGCCGAACACCGCTGACATGGTCGCGAGGAAGATCGGGCTCGGTACGATCTCGCGGGCCAGGATGAACGACATCGACACGAACATCCTGCTTGGCACGTCCTATCTATCGATGATTTACAACCAGCTTGACCGTTCTGCCGTGCTCGCGACCGCCGGCTACAACGCCGGCCCTGGGCGCCCGCGTAAGTGGCAGGCCAACCTGCCGCGACCGGTGGAAGGCGCGATTTTCGCGGAGACAATTCCGTTTAACGAAACCCGCGACTACGTCAAGAATGTATTGTCGAACACGGTTTACTACGCGGCGCTGTTTGATGGCCACCCGCAATCGCTGACGGAGCGGCTTGGCCAAATCGAGCCCCGATGATATCGTCCGCGACGCTGATCCGTGGATCGCTCGGGTGCAGTAAGTGCGGCTGCATACGCGACACTGTATAACGATCAGTCGCCATGTCTTTCGAGCAGTATTGCCAGAATGTGGAGGGCATCCGCGTTCGGAGTACGACGGCCATTCTCAGATCAAGCCGGATGACAGTTGAACGACGGAAACGGTCGTTCGCACTCGAGAGGCATATGTCCGCTTTGGGGTTGTTCAAGGGCCAGTCGGATCGGTGCGAATGCGGGGGCCTACCCGTTCAGTCGCTAACTTGACCATCCCTTCGCATGAACGGAAATCGTCATGGGCTATTTGCCACATGGTGCTCAAACACGCTGAGAGAGCGTCGTCACGAAGAAATCAGTTACCAGCCGCACACGGGCTGGTACAAACCTACGCTTTGGCCAGATGAGGCTGACGTCTCTCGCTTCATTCATAAACGGATCGAGCACGGTAACGATGTCTGGATGCTGGAGTTCACCTACCAACGACGCCCGGGAAAACATGCCTATGCCTATACCAGCAAGCACCCCGGAAAGAATCGTCTCCATACTATTCGAAGAAAGATTACCGCTCACGGGCACGCTAAATTCTCCTTTTGGGCCGCCAAAAGCCCAATTCGTCATCTCGTTGTAGACAAGACAATTGTGACTGACAAGATCCTCCGGGACCGTGGGCGCCTCGTGTCGAGCAAAATAATGGCGAGACCCAACACATACCAATGAAGTGCCCGTCACCCGTTTCACCACCGCATCCGGATCGTGCACAGGACCGACTCTAATCGCCAAATCGATCCCGTCCGCAAGCAGATCTCGGACGCTGTCCGAAAGACCAAGATCCAACTTGATCTTCGGATGAAGTGCCAACAATTGTGGGATCAGCGGAAGGACATGAAGCCGGCCAAATGTAGAGGGCGCAGCGATCCTGACAAGACCGGAGACTTCCAGCGAGCTGCTGGTTAGCTCCCCGTCCGCTTCGTCCATTTCCTCGAGAAGCGGCTTGATACGGTCATAGTATTTTCGCCCTTGATCGGTCAACGTCACACTGCGCGTGCTCCTGTTGAAAAGCAGCACACCGAGCCGCTTCTCCAATGCACTGATGGATTTGCTCATTCCAGATTGCGAATCATCAAGCCGGCGCGCGGCAGCGGAAAAACCACCCGCTTCTACAACCGTGATGAAAGCGGTCAATTCATGAAATCGATCCATTCCATTTCCTTGGCGAGCTTGGCGGGGCTCGCATGAACCTTGCCAGGAATCGACTGCGGACCTCCCGGGGCAGATCGACCTATTCTTTCAAAGAATGGTACCTATGAAATATTTGCCCATTATCAATCTTAACCGACCAAATTAGTATCGATGCGTGCCCGATCGATCGGTCGAACGACAGCAGAAGCTAGCGTGGCAACACGTTTTTTACCAAAACAATGCGTCACAGCCGCCCAAGCCCATCGAGCACCTTGAAACCCCTGTTGGAAGGAACGCCGCTCATCGATTTTTTGGTCGATAAGTTGCGGCGCTTCCTGGATCAACAACAAAACTACTGATCAAATAGGACTAGAGCCATGAGCACCGCAATGAATCATCGAGAACATTCGTCACCGCCCTTACTGAGCCTCTCGGGAAAAAAAGTGGTGGTGGTTGGCGGGAAAACAGGAATTGGCCTTGGAATTGCGCACGCGGCGTATGCGGCGGGTGCGTCCGTGACGGTCGCAAGTCGGCGTATCACCTCGGCGGAGGAACGTCGGGATTTGGCTAATTTCGAACAGGTGACCTTGGATATCTGCGATGAGGCAGCGGTGAGAAAGGCCTTTGACAACATAGGACCATTCGACCATCTCGCCGTCACAGCAGGGCCCGATTTGGGGACCTGGGGGACTTTCATGGACGACGATATGCGCGGCGTCCGAAGCTATATAGAAAATAAGTTCCTTGGCAGTTGGGCCTGTGCGCGTTATGCAGCGCCCCACCTGAGAGCCGGCGGCTCGATTACCTTCCTTACCGGTGGCTTGGCAGCGCGACATAAGAGCGGCTTCAGCGCTGTCACCTCTGCGTTTGTCGCGGTGGAATCCTTATCGGGCTCACTCGCACTCGAACTAGCCCCTACCCGAGTTAACACGATACGTCCCGGCTATGTCGACACAAACTTGTGGCGCGTCATGTCCGATAACGAGCGCGAGGCATTGAGAGCAAAAGTACGTGAGTCCTTTCCGGCGCGACACGCAGGCACAGCAGATGATATTGGACACGCTGCGCTGTTCCTGATGACCAACCGTTATGTAACCGGCACCGTCATCGAGGTATCCGGTGGTGAGAACCTGGTTCCCAGCGTTTTCTAACGAGAATCACGGCTTCTTTAGCTCCGGTCAAGGAAGGTAGCGCAGCGACCGCGGCCGCCCGCATCGAGGCCATGAAACATTAGCTCTACGGCACTATCGATCGATAACGGACAGGGCCGCTTTGCGGATCCGTTTCCTTCAGTCAGGTCATTGCACTAGCTGTGGCCGTTCTCGAATTACCAACGGTCACTTGCCTGTCGTGCGCACTGCGCATCGGCAGGCGCGGAAACAGCGTCCCGACTGTCGGAGGAAGCCTCTGCAAACGAGCGGGCCAACTGCAGCCGGCCCAGGGTGGTGGTGCTATCGGCTTGCAACGGCCTGAGGATCGGCGGGTTGCCACCCCCCGCCGAGCGCTTTGAATGCGGCGATCGCTGCGCGCGCCGATTCTGTTTGCGCCTGCACCCGCTCGTCGGATGCGCTCAGCAAGTTCTGATCGGCCTGCAGGACTTCGATCAGGCTGACGACACCTTTCTGGTAGGCCGCAAACGAGGCGGCTCGCGCCCGGCCGAGCGAGCTCACACCCTGCGCGAGAACGGCGGCCTGCTCCTCGCGCTTCACGAGTGCAGAGAAAGAATTCTCGACGTCCTCCGTTGCGTGCAATGCGGCAAGCCGGTACGCGGCGAGCATCTCGGCGTCCTGGCCTTTGGCCTCATTGATCTGGGCATTGATGCGGCCGAAATCGAACAGACGCCAGCGCAGCCCCAGCAGACCAGCGGCCTGACCGGCGCCGCTACTGAACAGGTTGCCGCTGGCCACTGAAGTGGCGCTCCCGATCAGTCCACTGAGTGACAGCTTGGGGTAATACTCAGCGACTGCCACGCCGATACGCGCGTTCGATGCAGCAAGGCGGCGCTCGGCCACGATCAGATCGGGCCGACGCCTGAGCAACTCGCCAGGCGATCCGGTGCCTGCGATTCGCGGGGCGGCCGGGATATCGCCGCCCTCGATGAGTTCCGCCCGATGCGTGCCGGGCTGTGAGCCCAGCATCACATCCAGCGCGTTCATCGCCGCATCCAGGCCGGCCTCGAGGACCGGGATGGACGCCTGAACCTGCGCAAGCGCGCCTTCAGCCTGGCTCACCTGAAGGTCGGCCGCCAGGCCTTTCCCATACAGAAGCTCGATGGTCGAGAGCAGATCCTGCTGCGTCTGCAACTGCTTGCGGGCCACCTGCAGACGAGCCTGCAATCCACGGATGGTGATGTAGATGTCGGCGGTCTGTGCTGCCACAGCCAGGCGCGTAGCCACCTCGCCGGCCTCTGAAGCCTGATAGTCGGCAAGTGCCGCTTCCCGCCCGCGACGCAGGCCACCAAACACATCCAGTTCCCAACTCGCGTTGAAATTGGCCTCGTAGTCGTTACCGTAGCGATCGAAACCAGGCGTTGAGTTCAGGACACGTCCCAGCGGAGTTTCAACCGACTGGTAGACCCGGGCCGCCTGGCCACTAACATTGCCAGAAGGCAGCAGCGCGGCATTCGCCGCGCCAAGTCCTGCACGCGCCTGCACGACGCGAGCGGATGCCTGCGCGAGGTCGAGGTTCTGCTCCAGCGCAAGCGCGACGAATCGCGTCAGTTGCGGATCGCCGAAACCCGTCCACCACGTGACCAGGTCTGCGCTCGCCGCCGCCTGCCGGTGATCTACCGCAGCCTGGCCCTGGAAATGGTCCGGCATGGCTACATCGGGCCGGACATAGTCGGGGCCGACAGCGCAGGCCGCCGAGAGGCTGGCGACAATGACCGCAGCAAGGAGGTGTTTGGGTAGCATGAGCGTCTTAGCGAAGTTCCGGATGTGACTATAATACCAAATAGTCACTCGTTGTCCATTCCTGTATGCTATGCCCATGAAAAACACCACCACTTCCTCCGCCCCCGCGCGTGGCCCGGCTGATCACGAAGTGCGGGACCAGATCGTTGCCGCCGCCACCGAGCACTTCAGCCGGTATGGCTACGAGAAAACGACGGTCTCTGACCTTGCCAGGGCGATCGGGTTTTCCAAGGCCTACATCTACAAGTTCTTCGAATCCAAGCAGGCCATTGGCGAGATGATCTGCGTCAACTGCCTGCGCGAAATCGAAAGCGAGGTCCGGACAGCCGTCGCAGAGACCGATCTGCCGCCGGAGAAGCTGCGACGGATCTTCAAGGTCTTTACCGAAGCGAGCCTCAGGCTGTTTTTCCGGGACCGCAAGCTATACGAAATCGCAGCATCGGCCGCCACGGAAAACTGGCAGGCGGTGCAAGCCTATGAGGCACGTGTTCAGAAGCTGCTCCAGGAAGTTCTGCAGGAAGGTCGGCAAAGCGGAGACTTCGAACGCAAGACGCCGCTGGACGAAACCGCGATGGCAATCTACCTGGTGCTGCGCCCGTACCTCAACCCGCTACTCCTGCAGTACAACCGCGACACCACCGATGTCGCGCCTGCGCAGCTGTCCAGCCTGGTTCTCCGAAGTCTGTCGCCCTGACGCGATCAACACTAGTGACTCTTGACTAATTTGGTCACTAGAACCATAATGAAAGCCGTCATCACTTCATCGATGGGACTTTCATGTTCTCGCGTCGCTTCGCCACCTCCGCACTCGCCTGTGCGCTGCCGCTTGCGCTAGCGGCCTGCGGCGAAAAAGCACCGTCCGATCCGCGCACCGAGGTGCCGCTGGTGCGCACGGCCATCGTTCAGAGCGCCGTCCCCGCAGCCCGTTCGTTTACGGGGACTGTCGCGGCTCGCGTGCAAAGCGACCTGGGTTTCCGTGTTTCCGGCAAGGTGCTGGAACGGCTTGTGGATACCGGCCAAACCGTCAAACGCGGCCAGCTGCTGATGCGCCTCGATCCCATCGATCTCAAGCTTGCCGCGCAGGCCCGGCAGGAGGCGGTCACCGCCGCGCGGGCGCGAGCGCACCAGACCGCGCAGGATGAGGAGCGGTATCGCGACCTGCGCGGCACGGGTGCGATTTCGGCTTCGGCCTACGACCAGGCCAAGGCGGCCGCCGATGCCGCCAGGGCGCAGCTCAGCGCGGCCCAGGCCGACGCCGACGTGGCGCGCAATGCGACGGACTACGCCAATCTGGCCGCGGACGGCGATGGCGTCGTGATGGAAACGCTGGCCGAACCGGGCCAGGTCGTCAGCGCCGGACAGCCCGTGGTGCGCCTGGCCCATGCCGGGCGCCGCGAGGCCGTGATCCAGCTACCGGAAACTCTGCGCCCCGCCATCGGTTCGGTCGCCAAGGCAACCCTGTTCGGCAACAGCGGCGTCAGCGTGCCAGCCACGCTGCGCCAGCTCTCGGATACGGCGGATCCGCGTACCCGCACATTCGAAGCGCGTTATGTGTTGCAGGACGCGCTCGCCGACGCGCCGCTAGGCGCAACCGTCACGATCGAGATACCGGACGCACGCGTGGCGCTCCAGGGCGGCATGCAGGTTCCGATCGGCGCGGTGCTTGACGCGGGCAAAGGGCCCGGCGTGTGGATCGCCAACGGCGAGCCGGCCAGGGTTGCATGGCAGCCGGTGACGGTCCTTCACCTGGACGACGACAGCGCGCGCGTGTCCGGTGCGTTGAAGCAAGGCGATCGCGTCATTGCGCTCGGTGCCCAGTTGCTGCGCGAAGGCGAGCAGGTCCGCGTGTCCGGCCAGGCCGTCGCGATGGCAAACGAAGGAGCACGTCCGTGAGCGAAGGCCGATTCAATCTGTCGGCGCTCGCCGTGCGCGAGCGTTCCATCACCCTGTTCCTGATCTGCCTGATCTCGCTGGCCGGGCTCCTGTCGTTCTTCAAGCTGGGTCGCGCCGAAGACCCGGCGTTCACAATCAAGGTGATGACCATCATCACCGTATGGCCGGGGGCCACTGCGCAGGAAATGCACGACCAGGTCGCCGAAAAGATCGAAAAGCGCATGCAGGAGCTGCGCTGGTACGACCGAACCGAAACCTACACACGACCTGGCCTGGCATACACAACGCTGACGTTGCTCGACAGCACACCGCCGTCGGAAGTGCAGGAGGAGTTCTACCAGGCCCGGAAAAAAATCGGCGACGAAGCAGCTAACCTTCCGGCTGGCGTGATCGGGCCGATGGTCAATGACGAATATGCTGATGTCACGTTTGCGCTCTTCGCACTGAAAGCCCGGGGCGAACCGCAACGGCTGCTCGTGCGCGATGCCGAGACGCTGCGCCAGCGGCTGCTGCATGTGCCGGGCGTGAAGAAGGTCAATATCATCGGCGAGCAGGCCGAGCGCATCTACGTCCAGTTCTCGCATGACCGGCTGGCAACGCTCGGTGTCAGTCCGCAGGACGTATTCGCCGCGCTCAATGGCCAGAACGCCCTGACGCCGGCCGGCTCCGTGGAGACCAAAGGTCCGGAAGTGTTCATTCGCCTGGACGGCGCCTTTGACAACCTGCAGAAGATCCGCGACACGCCGGTCGTCGTGCAGGGCCGCACGCTGAAACTGTCGGACATTGCCACCGTCGAGCGCGGTTATGAAGATCCGGCGACATTCATGATCCGCAACAACGGCGAGCCCGCGCTGCTGCTGGGCATCGTGATGCGCGACGGCTGGAACGGGCTCGATCTCGGCAAGGCACTGGACAGCGAGGTCGGCGCAATCAACGCCGGGCTGCCGCTGGGCATGAGCCTGACAAAGGTCACCGATCAGGCCGTCAACATTCATTCGGCGGTCGACGAGTTCATGCTCAAGTTTTTTGTCGCCCTGCTGGTGGTCATGCTCGTGAGCTTCGTGAGCATGGGCTGGCGCGCAGGCCTGGTGGTTGCCGCCGCTGTCCCGTTGACGCTGGCCATCGTGTTCGTGGTGATGGCCGCGACAGGCAAGAACTTCGATCGCATCACGCTGGGATCCCTGATCCTGGCGCTGGGCCTGCTGGTGGACGACGCGATCATCGCTATTGAAATGATGGTGGTGAAAATGGAGGAAGGTTACAGCCGTGTGGCCGCCTCTGCCTATGCCTGGAGCCACACTGCCGCCCCCATGCTGTCGGGCACGCTGGTGACGGCCGTGGGCTTCATGCCCAACGGCTTCGCGCGGTCCACCGCGGGCGAATACACCAGCAATATGTTCTGGGTAGTCGGCATTGCACTGATCGCATCCTGGGTCGTTGCCGTGTTCTTCACGCCCTACCTCGGCGTGAAGATGCTGCCCGACTTCAAAAAGGTCGAAGGTGGGCATGACGCGATCTATGACACGCCGCGCTACAACCGCTTCCGCCAGTTGCTGACGCGCGTGATCGCGCGCAAATGGCTGGTCGCCGGTTCGGTCGTTGGCCTCTTTGCCCTGGCCATCCTCGGTATGGGCGTGGTCAAGAAGCAGTTCTTCCCGATCTCCGATCGCCCCGAAGTGCTGGTCGAAGTGCAGATGCCCTACGGCACATCGATTTCGCAGACCAGCATCGCCACGCGAAAGGTGGAGGCATGGTTGTCTGAACAGAAGGACGCCAGGATCGTCACCGCGTACGTCGGGCAAGGTGCACCGCGCTTTTTCCTGGCGATGGGACCGGAACTGCCCGATCCGTCGTTCGCAAAGATCGTGATCCGCACGGACAGTCAGGAGGAGCGCGATGCACTGAAGGCGCGACTGAGGCGAGCCATCGCCGATGGTCTTGTGCCCGAAGCGCGCGTGCGCGTCACGCAACTCGTGTTCGGGCCATATTCGCCGTTCCCGGTCGCCTATCGCGTCACCGGTCCGGACCCGGACAAACTGCGTGGAATCGCGGCTCAAGTCCAGCAGGTGATGGAGGCCAGTCCGATGATGCGCACGGTCAACACGGACTGGGGCACGCGCTCACCGACGCTGCACTTCACGTTGCAGCAGGATCGCTTGCAGGCGGTGGGATTGACGTCCAGCGCCGTCGCGCAACAGCTGCAGTTCCTGCTCACCGGCGTGCCTGTCACCGCCGTGCGTGAGGATATCCGAACCGTGCAGGTGATCGCGCGCTCGGCCGGCGATGTGCGTCTCGACCCTGCCCGGCTCGGCGACTTAACGCTAGCCGGCGCCAACGGGCAGCGCATTCCGCTGTCGCAGGTCGGCAAGGTCGACGTGCGGCTGGAGGAGCCGATCAAGCGCTGGCGCGACCGCGTGCCGACGATCACGGTACGTGGCGACATTGCCGAAAATCTGCAGCCACCGGACGTATCAACGGCAATTACCAGGCAGCTTCAGCCGATCATCGCGAAGCTGCCGACCGGCTACCGGATCGAGCAGGCTGGCTCCATCGAGGAATCGGGCAAAGCGACGACTGCGATGCTGCCGCTGTTCCCGATCATGCTGGCGATCACGCTGATCATCATCATTCTCCAGGTTCGCTCGATCTCGGCGATGGTGATGGTGTTCCTGACGAGTCCGCTCGGCCTCATTGGCGTCGTTCCGACATTGATCCTGTTCCGGCAGCCGTTCGGCATCAATGCGCTGGTCGGTCTCATCGCGCTCTCGGGCATCCTGATGCGCAACACGCTGATCCTGATCGGGCAGATTCACCAGAACGAACATGCCGGGCTGGATCCGTTCCATGCGGTCGTCGAAGCCACTGTGCAGCGGGCGCGCCCGGTGATTCTCACGGCCATGGCGGCGATCCTGGCATTCATCCCGCTGACGCATTCGGTGTTCTGGGGAACCCTCGCCTACACGCTGATCGGTGGCACGTTAGCCGGAACGATTCTCACGCTGGTGTTCCTACCGGCCATGTTCGCGATCTGGTTCAGGATCCGCCCCGGCAGCCCTGTGGGTTCGCACAAGAGCCGGAATCACCAGTCTTCGCGCTCCGAACCGATGACCCAGGATGCGCTCGACGCGCGTTGAAACACCATCAAATCACCAAACGGAGCTTTTCATGTCGCATTCCACGGTTGTCGTTGTGACCGGCGTGTCATCGGGTATCGGACGCGCCACCGCCGAGAGGTTTACGAGGCGAGATTGCCGCGTGTTTGGCACAGTGCGCAGCATTGCAAAAGCGGTGCCTATCTCCGGAGTCGAGCTTGTCGAGATGGATGTTCGCGACGATGCTTCGGTCCAGGCCGGAATCCAGTCCGTCATCGAATGCACCGGGCGAATCGACGTCCTCGTCAATAATGCGGGAACGAGCCTGATCGGTGCCGTGGAGGAAACTTCGGCTGCCGAGGCCTTGTCGCTGTTCGATACCAACGTCTTCAGCATTCTGCGCACGACGCAGGCAGTACTTCCCCGTATGCGTGCACAACATGGCGGAAGGATCATCAATGTCAGTTCGGTGCTCGGGTTCTTGCCCGCCCCCTACATGGGACTCTACTCCGCGTCCAAGCATGCCGTCGAAGGGCTGACCGAGACCCTGGATCATGAGGTGCGCCAGTTCGGTATCCGAGTATCGTTGGTCGAGCCGTCCTTTACCCGCACAAATCTCGATGTCAATGCACCGGAGGTGAGTTCGAAGATCGCCGACTATGATCGCGAGCGGGTCCTTGCATCAAGTGCAGTCGTCAACAGTGTCAATGGCGCCCCCGCGCCCGACGGCGTAGCGAAGACAATCGTTGAAGCGGCGCTCGGTACCTGGCGTATGCGTCGCACGCCGGCCGGCGAAGCATCCCTGTTGCGCAAATTGCGGCGCTTCATGCCCTCCGGCCCCGTGGATGCAAGCTTGAGGAAAACATTCGGGCTCGCGTGAAATCCTCTCTCCCGCCGCAACGTGCATCACGTTCGCGGGCCTGCCCTGCGCCGACGAGTGATTAGCTTCAGCCGTCCATGGTCATGACAACTTCGGCGCCTTTCAACCACGGCCCGCAGCAGCACGGAACTCTTTGCAACCGAGCCCGTACGCACCCGGAACCGCACATATGGAAAGTCAGAATTTCGAGTCGTCGATGCTCGCAATCGGAGAAATCTCCGCTCTCGCGCTCAACCATTTTTTCGCCCAGCGCGCAATGCGCGCCTTATGGGCTCATTTCGACGAAGCGCTGCGGGATACCGACGTCAACGCATCCCAGTTTTGTATGCTCGCCTTGCTACATCTACGCGAACCAATGGTTTTCGGCGACATGGCAGCAGAACTGGCAATGGACCGATCGAACCTGTCGGCCAATCTGGCACCATTGTTCCGTCGCAAGCTCATCTCATCGATCACCCACAAGGGAGATCGGCGGACACATCAGCTCGCCGTGACGACCGAGGGACGAAAAGCTGTGGCTTCCGCAATGAGCCCCTGGATGCGAGCTTATCAGGATACCTTTGCGTTTTTGAGACTGATTGATCTTGATTCAATGCGTGATCGTTTCCACGTGATTCGGGATTTGAAAAGGCTCGACGACCTGAACGACGCCAGCGGCGCTCCTGCTCGCCCGGAATCTCGACTGCTGCTGCGCAATGACTAGCCTGGTGAACTACAAGACGGCCCGACAGCCCGGAGGATCATCGTGACTGACATACGTCGGCCGCGTCAATCCAGTTCGGAGCACGGGGGAATCGGCGCGAAGGGGCAGTCGCGTGACCATCAGCTCGAAGAGACCTACCGGGCTTGGTGCGAGCCGATGGAAGCGCGCATTGTCGGCCCGAGTCTTTCAGCAACACCTGTCAAACGGCCGGTTGCCGGTGTGCAGCGATCGCCTTGATGTCCAATCGACGCTGCCGGCGAATGACTCTTGGTGGCCGACTGGGGCCTCACACCTATTCGGGTCCGTCAAAATCGTGACGCATTGAGCAAACCGGCTTTATATAGACTTAATTCGAAAACAAACGGTCCAACTGCCTCAAGTGACGTCGAATCATATTCGCCCACCTGGTAGGCAAAATTTTCCCAGACGTAGGATTCGCGATCGCGCCGCACGAGGGCCGAATATGCGCCGCAGCCAACATCGCCGCACTCTGGGCAGATGTAAAGCAGCACACGCTTTCCGTTCTCAGGCGGAGCGTCGAGCAGCGTCGCGCGAATACGCTCGCATGCCTCTGCATACCCACTCACAAAGCAACCCATGAAATCGGAGTGTCCTCCAGCATTTTTCACCAGCATTGACCCGGAACTGCCAGTCGGCGCCGCCACAGGAACGACTCCTTTGCATTCGGTAGCGGCCGTATGCACAGTCCGCTCTCTCGGGTCAAAGTTTCGAATCCGATTCAGAATCAACTACGTCATATATCGCGGGTATTGGAACCGGAAGGGTTCGCACTTTGCGCTCAGTGCCAACTACTTCATGCGTTCTCTGGTGATCGGGATACCTGCTCACGAAGCGTCCTACGCAAGTCCAGACAATCGCGAGCAGCTTCTTTCGAGGGCAGGACTAGACCGTCAGTCTGCGAAGACCGCCACGTGCTTCCGGATGAACGCCTCGACGGTCATGGGCGGGGTGCCCGTTAGTTCCTCGACCAGCGTATTGGTACCGGCGAAAACGCCATTTTGATAGTCGACAGCGACAGACAGGAGATGCTGTGAAAATGCATCGCTAAATTTCGAATCGGTATTCAAACGCTTTTCGAACATATCGAGGTCAATCGGCTGGTACTTCACTTCCCGGCCCAGAACCTTGCTCATTTCATCAGCAATCTGATGGTGGTTCATCTCGACGGGGCCGTATAGCGGGTAGACCTTGCCAGCGTGAGGAGCTGGATCACGAAGAATCGCAGCGATGACGCGCCCCTGGTCTTCGGCTGCAATCGGTGCATGACGCCCGTTACCAAAGGGCAGCCTCAACGTTCCGTCCTTTTTGACGTTTGCAACCTGGCCGGGATAAGTTAACCATTGTGCGAAGAACGTCGGGCGAATGTGGGTGACCGGGATTCCCGACCAGTCAAATACCCTCTCCGAGATCCAGTGGTCACGTGCGGCGTGACTCGTTGCGTTCCTGCGAGCGGAAATTTGCGACATGTTCACGATCCCGCTGATTCCAGCCTCCCGGGCCGCCTGAGCAAAATAGACGCTCGCCTGTATTCCCCCTGCTTCGATTGGATAGACAAAGTACGCGGAAAAAATGCCCTCGAGAGCTTGTGCCACGTCGTCCAGACTGGAAAGGTTACCGACCAAAACCTCGACTCCACGCGACTTCAGTCGTTCCGAACGTTGGTCCTCCTTCCGCACCAGCGTGCGTACCTTTTCACCGGCCGCTACAAGTGCTTCGGTAGCTGCTCCACCGGTATCGCCTGTCGCTCCGGCAACAAAAATTTTCTTATCAGACATTTCGAACACTCCACGCTGTAGGGAAAGGGCTGTTGGATCTGTGGCACGTCGGGGTGCTTGATTAACCTCATGCGAGGAAGCTTTGCCTCAGCCAATCGACGAACTGGTTCACTTCGACCGGGAAACGTTCACCCGGCCGGTCCACCCGCTACAACCCGCTTGTCTTAAGCCACGCACGAATCGCTTGGACAAGCTCAGCCTTGCGCTCAAGCGGAAGCCAGTGGCCAGCGGGCAGGTTCGTTATGGAAAGGTCGGCACAGGCGCTGCGCATGGGTTCTCCGAGGCGACTGCGGTTGATGTCGCAGATTGCGTCCCAATCACCGTTGACGAACAAAACGGGCTGGCATAGCTGGCCGCCTTTCGGCGCTGTGCGCGCGTATGCAATGTTGGCGGTGTCGTTCAGGTACCAGGCATTGACCGAACGGAAACCACTGACATCGAACGCATCGACCAGCGCGTCAAAGTCGATGGGCGTCCAGAGCGCTGGATCAGGCGGCGTCGCCGGGGCGCGATGCGCCGAGCCATAACGCCCGCCGTTTTTTGTGATCAAGGCGGACGGAGAGACCTGGCCGACAGACGCAGGATTGCCGCGCCGATAAAGCGACGCGAGCGTTGCCGGGGTGTCCGCCTCGAAATCGCTAACCGTCTGACTGAAGTGCGTCAGGTAAAAGCGGAAGTAATCCCACTGCCCATCCGGATATTGATCCGCAGGGTACAACTGACGGTCGATCAGCGGCACGAGATTGGGCAGCGCGAAGCCCTCCGGAAAGTAAGGGACTGAGATCAGCACCACGCCGCGACTGCGCACCCCGTGGTGCGCAGCGAGCGCTCCGGCCACCGGGCTTCCCCAGTCGTGGCCAACCCAGATTGCCGGGCGTGCCCCCAAATGGTCGTGCAGTTCGACCATGTCGTGGACGATCTCGTTCAAGGCATAGGCCTCGGAAGCGGCCGGCGCCGATGAGCCGCCATAGCCACGCATATCCGGTGCAACGCAGCGCCAGCCTTCGGATGCGAACGCCTCGATCTGCGCGCGCCACATCAGGCCGATCTCGGGCCAGCCATGGAGGAGAATCATCAACGGCCCATCGGCCGGGCCAGCCGCCAGGTAGCGCGTTGTGTGGCGCGGCGAGCTGAAGGTATGCACGGTCAGGTTAGGGACGTTATCTGCACTGGCACCGACGACTACCGTGCCGCCGGCAGCGCCAGACCCAGACCCAGACCCAGACCCAAAAGCTGTCTTACTCATCAACAGACTTGCACCAAAGGCGGTTCCATTGGCGAGCAGAGTGCGGCGTGACATAGCTGACATAGATACCTTCCCCAACCTGCTGCTCGTTCATATAGGCCGCAGCGGTGTCGATCAGCCGGTATCCGTTTGCGACTGCCGATCTGACCGCAGCTACGGTCTTCTCAGGCTCGCTACGAAACACCCCAAGTCCGAATGCGGGCATCTCGATTCCATTGTTCAACCTGTACACGGGGCTTTTGCCTGTCACCATCGTTAAATCCGTTTCAGTTGGATGTAGTTCTTGCCGGCGCGGCTGCTGCAAAGTGCGTGGAATCGGGTGCTATCACGCAGGATAGATGTCCCTTCCTCGTATCAATCCCAGCGCGAGTCAGGTGGTCGTTACGGTTTGCAGAAACTTCACGAGTTGCTCATTGACCACATCAGGGGCTTCGTGTTGTACCCAGTGGCCCACATTGTCGAGTTCGAGACCGCCAATGAGACTGGGAACGCCGGAGCGCATCTGGTCCATGGTCAGCGGATAAAGCTCTTTCAAGCCATCCGCCTTCCCCCAGATGAAAAATGAAGGCTGGGTAATCCTGGCGCCCTTCCAAGGAGCGGACAGGTAGAAGTACGGTTCAGCGGCCCGATAGTAGTTCAGGGCACCGTGAAAGCCGGTGCGCTGAAATTCCGCCACGTTATAAGCGACGTAATCAGGCTCCGCCCATGACGGTAACGGTCCGGGGGCCGCACGGTGAAGGCTGCGTGCCGGATCCATCGGACTCCACCGCTTGTCTGCGGGAGCGGAGCCCGATGCCCAGTACAGCATTCCTGGAATGGTCACCGTGGCGTCGGCCCAGATCTGATCGGCGTCTGGCCGGATCTGTTCGAACATGTAGAAATCATCCTGGTGGCCGGACCTGCGCATCTTCTCGAAGACGCTGACATCCCCACGAGGAACGAATGGCACGCTCAGACAGAACACGGCCTTGAATCGATCGGGACGCATCAACGCTGCTTGCCACACATGCGTTGCACCCCAGTCATGACCCACAAGGACAGCGCTTGGAATCTTCAACGCATCGAGCAGGCCAACCAGGTCGCCGACCGTTTGCAGTGGCGTGTACAAGGTTGGGTCCGTCGGCGCCGAACTGCGTCCGTAGCCGCGCATATCGGGAGCAATTGCCCGATATCCGGCAGACGCCACCGCTTTCATCTGCCGGCGCCACGTGTAGGAAGTGTCCGGAAACCCGTGGCAGAAGAGTACGGCTGGCCCATCTCCCTGTTCGGTTACGTGCATGGTGATGCCATTGGTATTGACGTCGTACTCCTTGATACCCGGTACGCCGCCGGTTCCAGGACTTTGCGCCTGCGCCCCGCGATCCAGCAGCAGGCTTGCACCAAAGGCCGTCCCGCTCGCGAGGAACGCGCGGCGCGAGATAGAGGGTGCAGGAATAGACACTGTTCCAGAGAGGTTGCTTTCCATAGGGGTTTCTCGATTGGTCCGATGTGAGACTCGGGAATCCGCTAATGGTAGAAGCCCTCAACGAGGCGGGAGGGACGTATTTCCGACAATTCTGGCCATGCTGGCGCGGCCACTCTTATCGGCATCGGGATCGCTGGTTAGAATCACAGCTCAGCAGGCGACGGCTCGCGCCAGGCGCCAGCGCGCAGGACGTAACGTTATGTCCTGCTATTTTCCGGGACCTATCATGCTGCGCATTGGCTACATCGTCGTTCCAGGCTTCCAGGTCATGGTTTTCGGCGGACTAACAGTGTTTGAGCTCGCAAACCGACTGACCAAGGAGCCGTACTACGAGATACGTCTGATATCTGAAAGCGGTGGGCCGGTTCAAAGTTCTCTCGGATACTCCGTCATGACGGATAGTTTCGCTGAAGGTGGGTTCGATACGGTGATCATCGGCGGCGTCATCACTGGCGCGTACCCGGCGAGCGCCGCGCTGATTGAATATTTAAGAGGCGCGGTGAAAAACACCCGGCGCGTTGCCTCAATGTGCACGGGTGCGTTCTTTTTGGCTCAAGCCGGCGTTCTGGACGATCGGCGTGCCACGACTCACTGGGCACACGCGCGCGAATTGCAGACGACGTATCCGAAAGTCAAAGTCGAAGAAGATCGGATATTTATCGTGGATGGTCCAGTATGGACATCCGCGGGCATGACTGCGGGGACCGATCTTGCGGTTTCGATGGTGGAAAGAGATCTTGGTGCAAAGGTAGCGCGAATTGTCGCCAAGCGAATGGTCATGTTCCATCGACGTGCCGGCGGACAGCTACAGCACTCCACACTGCTGGACCTCGATGCAAAAACTGACCGGATACAAACCGCGCTGGTCTACGCGAAAAGCAATTTGCACACCCCACTGACGGTAGACAGACTCGCTGAAGCCGCCAATCTGAGTGTGCGGCAATTTAGCCGGGCGTTCCGTGAGGAGACCGGGCAATCACCTGCGAAAGCTGTCGAGAACTTGCGGTTGGAAGCAGCGCGACTCATGGTCGAGCAGGGCAGGCTGCCGATTGACGTCGTTGCGCGGGAAACGGGTTTTGCTGATCCAGACAGAATGCGCCGTGCGTTTCTGCGAGCTTTCGGTGAGCCACCTCAGGCTATTCGCCGCAACGCGCGTGAGCACGCCGACAATTGAGGTATCAACTAGCTGTCATGAGCACGGCGCACGGTCCAGAATTTCGCATCAATCGAATGACCGATAACGTCGAAGCTGCGGCCGTCGCTCGCACATTCGCGACTGGCCCTTAGTGGCCGAACTGAGCCCGACGACGACCGGCTCTGATCGACCCCGAGCGGCCGGTCAAAACTCCCGGAAGCAGACATTAACATGGTCCTTCACCTGAGGGGCGGCTGACAATGTGCCCTAGCAAGTCGGCTGGCTGGTGGTGCCTCATTGGAGAATGATGAATTTTCCGCCGTTGCGCTCAAACTCGGAGCGTGTGGTACGACTGACTTCCACCGCTAGTGAATCGCAATGCAGAATGTCGCGAAAAAATAGCTTTGGTGGTTGATACGCTTTTCTGAATTCTTGGAACGAGAGGCCTTCGGCGCTTGAAGTTACGTTTTCAACACGAACCAGCCATGAGCATTTGAGGTCGCAGCGCTTAAGAGCGGTGTTTACTCGGTGTTCAACTCCTAGGTAACCATCTAGGTCATCTGCTATTGCTCGGAACTCCTCTGCTGTTGCCTGAGTGACAACGATTTCGGGTCGGTCTGTGCTCGTTAAAGACACCCATCCGAGAGTAGCCATGTCGGTATCAGCGGAAAATTCGACGATGGGGAATTGCTTTTCGCTGGTTTTCGACTGTAACCAAAGGATTGTTTCGTAGACGGTGGTAGTCATGGTAGCGACGTCGCTAATGAAGGTTCTGCACGCGATTGTCGGGGATCTAAGCCGGTGTGTCGAACGTCCACTTGTGGCCGCAAGCTGACAGCTAGGCTATGGAGGCTACCGCCCCTCGTGTTCGTCTGCCTCGCCGTCGCGGACTATCCGCAGCACGGCGTTTGCTAAAGTGTTGCCCTTCACGACAATCACTTAACGAAGGAAGCAATTCGGGTGAGGTCGAAGAAGCGGCCGCGCCCGCCGCCGTATTGGCAGGCTGATCGCCGTTACTCAGCGATTGAAAAGCGCGCCGGGCGGCGTTGCGGCGATTTGGTGGTCCGCTCAACGCGCGGGCTGGCGCCGCGGATGAAGAGGATCGCGCAGATAGCTACCATCGTCCAAATGCTAAGAATTACGGTCAAGGCACTCATTTCAGTCTTCAGAAGTTCGACACTGCGATTAGTTCTGTCTGGCCTGACGGCCAATCAATGTGTCGTAGGTTGGTCGGTACCTTTGAGCAATAGCTCATCGATCAGGCACGTGGTCAGTGCCAGTTGCTTTTCGAGCGATACGCGCGCTACTTCCGCACCCACCGTGTCGCCACGTGCGACGGCGTTGTGAGTCTGCGTCGCGAGGCGCAACACGGACTCCGACGCGAGGTGCAGGCCGCGCATCATGCCCGCGTCGGAGTATGGCGAAGGACCGTTCCCATCGGACATAGATACGTCCGGCAGGCCGACTTCGAACTGGTAACTTTTGTCGTGGCGGAAAGACATCTCAGGCTCCCTGCGCGATTGGCACGATGTCAGTGTGCGCCGACGATGGGGAGTCCAATCCGTTAAAAAGAAGCCAATTTTGGAGTTAATCCGTCGCCATCGAAAGAACGAAAAATTTGCTAAAAATGGGGCCGGGCCGCGCCTCGTCCGACGGAATAATGCGCGTTTATATCGCCCTCAGATCAGGCAACAACCGGTCGAACTCCCGTTTCACCACGCCATAGCACTCGCACACACGCTTTTCGAGTCCCGGTCGATCCAGTACCTCGATGTGGCCATGACCGTAGCGGATCAGCCCCGCGTCCTGGAGTTTCAGCGCCGCTTCCGTCACGCCGGATCTGCGCACGCCAAGCATGTTGGCGATCAGTTCCTGTGTCATCTTCAGCTCGTTTGACGGCAGGCGGTCCATGCTGAGCAGCAGCCAGCGGCACAATTGCTGGTCGATCGAATGATGCCGGTTGCAGACAGCGGTCTGGGCCATCTGTGTAATCAATGCCTGGGTATAACGCAGCAATAACCGCTGCACCGGGCCAGCGCGATGGAATTCCTCTTTCAGGATGCGCGCATCCAGTCGATACGCCCGTCCTGCGCTTTGCACGACTGCCCGGTTTGGCGTTGTTTCACCGCCCATGAAGAGCGCAATACCGATGATCCCTTCGTTGCCCACAATTGCGATCTCGGCGGACGCGCCGTCCTCCATCACATAGAGCAGCGATACGATGGACGTTGTCGGAAAATAGACATGATCAAGGCGATCGCCAGACTCGTACACGACCTGCCCCAAGGGCATTTCGACCGGTACGAGATGCGGCGCTACGCGCGCCCGCTCTGCTTCCGGCAAAACCGAAAGCAGGTGGTTTTCTTTGGAATGTTGCTCGTTTTCCATTTATCGCTCCCCGACATCCCGTCCAGAAACTGCGCCGTTTTCGCAGAATTGTCCTTAACAGTATCAGGCATCAGCAGTAGTTGCATGAATGCGCCAGACGAATGGGGCGAGGACGTCGAACCAGAGTAAACCCTGTTTAAATTATAGTTCGCGTGCGTCTGGTGGTACGTCGCGGCGCGCCACCGGCCACGCCTTAACGGGTCTGCGCGGATTGTGCGTTTGAACATAGACAGATCTCTGTACGTTGTCGTACCGCTTTCTGCCGCGCGTGCGCGTAGCGTGACTTCTATCGTTGACCAGCGCGGAGAAAATCATGCTTAGACGAACCTTTATCTGGAGCACATCCGGATCGCTTCTGGTGCTCGGCGCAGCGCTCTCAGGTTGCACTACCACCTCTTCTTCCGATGCGAGCCGCAGTCAGCAGATGGACAAGCGCCGCACCATCGATGCAGGCGTCGACTCGACTCTGACTCGCCTGTACGGTATGGCAAGCGGATCACGCGAACTGGTCGGCAAGGCGCACGGTGTACTGACGTTCCCGTCGGTGATCGATGCCGGCTTCGTGGTCGGCGGTCAGTATGGCGAAGGCTCCTTGCGCGTCGGCGGACACACGGTCGGCTACTACAGCACGGCGACCGGTTCGATCGGCTGGCAGATCGGCGCGCAATCGCGCGCAATCGTCTTCCTGTTCATGACCGACGAGTCGCTCAACCGCTTCCGTAGCAGGGACGGATGGTCGGCTGGCGGCGACGCCTCCGTGGCCCTGCTGAAAGTCGGTGCGAACGGCAATCTCGACACTAGCACCGCGACCGGACAGGTCGACGCTTTCGTGTTGACCAACACTGGCCTGATGGCGGGCGCGTCGCTGGAAGGCACAAAAGTCACGCGGCTCACGTCGCTTTGAAATTGAGGCCGAGGGACGCGCGTGATGTGCGCCCTCGTCGAAACACAGGATAGAGAAACCATGTTACGAAGCATGCGAGACTTGCACGGAAGCACCGTTAGCGCAGTGGACGGCGACATCGGCTCAGTTAGCCAGGCCTATTTCGACGATGAGTCATGGGGTGTGCGCTACCTGGTGGTCGAAACAGGCAATTGGCTCAATGACCGGCAAGTGCTGGTTTCGCCGTATTCGGTGAAACACACCGATCCCGGATCGAGCGTCGTGCATGTCGGCCTCTCCCAGCAGCAAGTGAGGGACAGCCCAATGCTGGACGCCCACAAGCCGGTATCGCGGCAGCACGAGATCGAGTATCTGCGCTACTACAGCTATCCGACCTATTGGGGCGGCCCAAACCTGTGGGGGATGGGCGCCTACCCGGCCTATGACCCAACAGGTGTAGCGCCTGACGCCCTGCCCGATGAGCCACCAGGGCCAACCCTTGATACGAGCAAACCGCAACCCGACGTCCATCTGCGTAGCACCGACGAGGTCAAGGGCTACCACCTCAAGACGGCCGACGGCAGCATCGGTCACGTATCGGACTTCATTTATGACGACACCGACTGGGCGATTCGTTACCTGGTCGTAGAGACGCACAACTGGTGGCCCGGTGGCAAGGCCGTGCTCATCGCGATTCACTGGATAGACGAAGTCGACTGGTTCGACTCAACCGTATCGACGAAATTGACGCGCGACGTCATCAAGAATAGCCCGGCTTATGACGACTCGATGCCGATCGACCGGCGTTACGAGGTCGTTCTGCACCAGTTTTACGACAAGCATGGATATTGGTCGGACGCAGGCGCCGACGAGCCAGTCGCATCGGAATGAACCGCCGCACGGACCACGGTCCTCATCAAATCCGGACCGTGCCAGATCAACCGCGAGATTTACCAGCAGCGACGACGGCCAATGTGGCTGTCGTTTACTCAAACGGGCGACACCATGGCGGACAGAATTATCTCAAGCACAACACATGACGCTTACATGACAGTCAGAGACCATATTGCCGATGGCTGGGTGGCGAGCGTGTGTGTCGTTCCGAAAGGCGCAGCGAAGAGCAACGAACCCATCATCAAACTCGACACTTTCTTCGAACGT
Organism: Paraburkholderia sp. SECH2; assembly: GCF_030464795.1. Taxonomy (NCBI): domain Bacteria; kingdom Pseudomonadati; phylum Pseudomonadota; class Betaproteobacteria; order Burkholderiales; family Burkholderiaceae; genus Paraburkholderia; species Paraburkholderia sp. SECH2. The sequence continues at coordinate 171,183 of NZ_JALPRH010000007.1, read as the reverse complement.
GAAGATGTCGCATGGGAATCGGCCGAGACCCTTGCACGTGCCGAGCTCAACAACCTTAAATAGCGTGAAGGAGCTGCCCTATCGCTTCAGATACCGCGCTCGCAAAGCTTCGATTTCATCAAGCAGATCAAGTGCGAGCGCGATGCCGGCAGCGTTGATCTCGAGATCCTGCGCGAGATGGCGAGCCTTGCGGGCACGGCGCAATGAGACGCCGTCGAAGTGCGGGCCATCGTCCTCGCTGACGTATTTCGGCTCAATTGCGCCTTGCTCGATCCATTCAACGAGCTGGACTTCAGAAGCGCCGGACACCCGGCACAATTCGAGTAGCGTAAACTCCACCTGCTCCTCGACGATCAGGCATTCAAGCCAGCCAGTGCGCGATTCGTTCATGATGCATCACCTGAAAAGTGCGCGCGCGGGTTGAAGTCGCATGCCTGTCGCAGTGTCTCGAAAGCCGCGCGTGCCTGCTCGCTGTCAGACGGCGGCAGAACGATGTTCAATTGCGCATAGAGATCGCCCGATGTACCAGTCGGACCGCTCGCGGGGATTCCCTTGCCTTTCAAGCGTAAGCGTCGGCCTCCGCTGGAATCTTTGGGTATGGCTATTTCGACGGCGCCGTCGGGCGTCGGCACGGTAATGTGCGCGCCAAGTGCCGCTTCCCAAGGGGCGACCGGCACGGTGATCGTCACATCGCGGCCGTCGACGCGAAAAAGTCCATGCTGGCGCAACGCGATTTCCAGATACAGGTCTCCAGCACGCCCCTCGCCGAAACCCGTCCCCCCTTGGCCGACGAGTCGCAAATGCTGCCCACTGTGCACGCCCTTCGGAATGGAGACGTCAAGCGTACGCGACTTCAGCACGGCACGGCCGCTCGCATCGAGTACTGGCATCTCCAGCGAAATCGTGCGCTGCGCCCCACGATAGGTATCTTCCAGATCGATCACCACTTTGGCATGGTGGTCCTGCCCCGAAGCCGAGTGCGGCACACCGCCATAGGCGTCCTCCATGTCTTGCGCGTTTGCGCGATCATGTCTGCCGCCGGCAGCGTGCCGCCCGCGTCTTGTCGAGGCGCGACCACCACCGGCATGTTCACCGCGAAACAATGCCTCGAAGAATTCGCTGAAGCGTGCATCCTCAGCTCCGCGGTCTTCCCCGCCGCTGAATTCGAAGCCCTCGTCCCACTGCGGCGGCGGCTCGAAGTCCTGACCATTGCGCCACTGGTCGCCCATCCGGTCGTAGGCCGCGCGCTTTTCCGTGTCTTTGAGCACGCTGTACGCCTCGCCGACCTCCTTGAAGCGTGGCTCCGCGTCGTCGAGTTTGCTCAGGTCCGGGTGGTATTTGCGAGCGAGCTTGCGATACGTCCGCTTGATATCGTCCTGCGTCGCGCTGCGTGGCAATCCCAGCACTTCGTAATAGTCTTTGTATTTCATATCGAAGGCCTATGAGAGAGGCCGCGCTCGAGCGGCAACACTATCGTCGCGGCGACCGGCTATGCAGAGATGATCACCTTCAGCGCACGCGTGTCCGCAGCACGCTCGAAGGTCTCATAAGCGTCGAGAATCTGATCGAGCCTGAAGCGGTGCGTAATCAGAAGGCTGGCGTCGAGCTTGCGGGCGCGCAACGTATCCATCAGCATCGGTGTACTGACGGTATCGACCAGCCGCGTGGTGATGGTGATGTTTCGGTCCCACAGATGCTCCAGATGAAGATCCACCTTCACGCCATGCACTCCGACATTCGCTATCGTCCCGCCCGGCGCGATGATAGCCTCGCACATTTCGAAGGTAGCCGGAATGCCGACCGCCTCTATTGCGGTATCGACGCCGCGGTCGGCCGTGAGTTTCATGATCGCCTTCACCGCATTGCCATCCGCGTTGTTGATCACCGCGGTCGCACCGAAGCGCTTTGCGGTCTCTAGCCGGTTATCGTCCAGATCGATCATGATGATTTCGGCGGGAGAATAGAAACGGGCGGTGAGCAATGCCGCAAGCCCGATCGGCCCGCTGCCGACAATAGCCACGATGCTGCCGGGCTGCACCCTCCCATTGAGTACACCGCACTCGAAGCCCGTCGGCAGGATATCGCTCAGCATCACCAGCGCTTCTTCGTCGGCGCCGTCGGGAATCCGGTAAAGACTGGTATCCGCGTGCGGAATCCGCACGAACTCGGCCTGCGTGCCGTCGATCCTGTTGCCAAGAATCCAGCCGCCGTTGACACAATGGGAATACATGAGTTTGCGGCAGTACATGCACTTACCGCATGCGCTGATGCAAGAAATCAGGACGCGTTCGCCTGGCTTGAACGCCGTGACGCCTGCGCCGACCTGCTCGATTACGCCTGTACCTTCATGGCCGAGCACGCGGCCGGGCTGACAGGTCGCGACGTCGCCCTTGAGAATGTGCAGGTCCGTGCCGCAAATTGTCGTCTTGCTGATCTTGACGATGGCGTCGGTGGACGCCTCGATCTCGGGTTTGGGCCGTTCTTCAACAGCCTTCTTGCCAGCACCAAGATAAACGAATGCTTTCATTGTAGGTAACTCCGGTTGCATTGGATCGGCCCGTACGCAGTGGTTCATGTCTGTTCGGGCGGTTGAACTGACGCGCGACTGTCGTCGCTTGAACCCACTCTGCCGTGTCACCCGGAGAAAGTCGGTACGGTGGCGGACCGCGTGGTGGCCGAGGGAACCTCTACGTGCGTGGCGTCCCCTGCGTCCCTGCGCCAAATAAGCGGATCAAGGCTTCATAGTCGACCGGCTTGGTCAGATGATGGTCGAACCCCGCCTCGACTGATTTGATGCGATCCGCCGGCAGTCCGTATCCCGTGACGGCCACCAGGATCACATTTCGATTTGCCCCGGATTCGCGTAGCCTTCTCGCTACTTCGTATCCGTCCATGCCTGAGAGTCCGATGTCGAGAAGTACGAAGTCAGGGTTGAAGGCCGCCGCAGCGCTGAGTCCCGAAACACCGTCTATGCGCGTCTCGACCTGATGCCCCTCATTGGCGAGAAGCATGCCCAACGCCTCACTCGCATCGGCGTTGTCATCAATAATCAGAATCCGCTGCGGGCGGGCGGTGACCGGTGCCGGCTGCGAACTGATCCGATCTCCGGGGACGGGTCCCGGATCGAGAGGCAGATCGACGACAAACTCACTGCCAGTCTTGCCATCGCTAATGGCCCGAACCGAACCGCCATGCAACTCGACCAGTCGCCGCGCCACGGACAGGCCAACACCCAGGCCGTTGTTGCGCTGGCTATTGGACGCGGGCCCCTGGACAAACATGTCGAAAAGACTCCCGAGCATCGAGGACGGGATACCTCTCCCGTTGTCTTTGATGCTGAGCGATAGCCGATGCGCCGCGGTGGTCGCCCGCAACTGTATGGAGCCGCCCGGCGCGGTGTATTTCGCCGCGTTGATCACGATGTTCTCGATGACCTGCGACAGGCGGGTCGGGTCTGCGTTTAGCCAGATGGGTTCTTCCGGCAGGGAGACGGACAATGAATGGCGACGCTCATCGACGATCGGCTGGCAAACTTCGATGGCGCTCTGAACGATTGTTTTAAGGAGAACCGTCTGTCGGTTCAACTCGATGCTGCCACTCGTTATCCGGGTGATATCGAGCATGTCGTTCACGAGGTGCATCATTGCGCGCCCCTGCCTTTGAATGACGCCGGCAGCCCAGTCCTTCTGCATGACTGGGACCGTTTCCGACGCGAGCAGATTTCCGGCGGAAACCAGCGCTGCAAGTGGATTGCGCAGCTCATGGCCGAGCATGGCCAGAAATTCGTTTTTTCGCCGGTCGGCGACCGCCAGCTGTTCGGCACGCTCACGAAGATGAGCATTGCTCACGCTGCGGTTGACGAGATCGCGCTCAGTTGATGACACCGCAATAGCGTTGCCCGCGTCGTCCGACAGAACCGACAGCGTGAGCCAGATATCAACCACGCGTCCGTCCTTCGTGACCCGCTGTGTCTCGTAGGAATGCAGCGCCTCATTGTGCTCAGCGTGGTGGATGAAGTCGAGATGATCCTGCCTGGCGCCGCGTGGGACCAGGTCGGAGACGGTCATACGCAACGCTTCAGTCTCGCTATAGCCGTACATCGCGCTAGCCGCGCGGTTCCAGGCGAGAAAGCGGCCTTTGAGGTCGAATACCGTCACCGCGTCGTTCGAATCCTGAACCACGGCGGCAAGGCGCCGGGCACGTTCATCGGACAGCTTGACCTGGGTGATATCTGTCCATGTGACCACGACGCCAGCAGGCGGCATTCCGCGAACCGCAATGTAGGGCGTAATGCGGCGGACATACCATTCCGCGGTCGCGGTTTCGATTTCCTTTTCCACCTTCTCGTTGAGGCCCAGAAGTATCCTGTCGACCTCCTCCGGCAACGCGTTGCCGAGCGGGTTGCCGAGAACCTCTACGATCCTGCGCCCGATGTCCGGCGGCGCAAGTCCCAGGATCCTCGCCGCGCTGGGCGTAAACCGTTTGATCAGACTCTGCCTGTCGAGAAGCAGTGTTGATATTTCCGTGCTGGCAAGCAGATTCGTGACGTCCTCACTGAGAACCTCCAACTGGTGGACCTTCTGCTCGAGCTGGGAATTGACGACATTCAATTGCTCGTTGACCGCCTGTAGCTCCTCTTTCGACGTTTCGAGCTCTTCGTTCGCGGAGCGCAGTTCCTCATTCATCGAAAGGATTTCTTCGTTCGATACCCGCAATTCGCTATTGCTCTCCTCCAGTTCCTCGATTGTGCTGCCAAGCTCCACCTGCGTTGTGCGAAGCTCGCTCTCGAGATGCCAGAGGTCGGAATCCGCGCCGGAGGGCGCCGTCGACGCAGGCCGGTCGGCCGTCGGCAACCTCGCGAAGATGACAAGCAATGCCTTGCCGGCATGCGTCGTGTCGAATGGTCGCGTCACCGTGATTTTCACCGCGGGCGCACCACCGTCAGCGACGATTTCACTGACCGGCGAGGCTGCCTGGTCCTGGACCGCCCGGCGCAATACAATCCGCAGCTTGAGGCGCAGGCCGTCGCGCGCCATGTCGAGAATATTGCCGGTTGGCTCACCTGCCGGCTGCGTCAGGTATTCGTCCGTCGAGCCGCTCACGTAGAGCACCTGGTGAGCAGAATTGATCAGCACCGAGGCGGCATGGTGCTCTTCCAGCAGCGTGGCGTTGACCAGTTCCGCGTAGCCTTTGCTGCGGACACCGACGCGGCTTGCGGGCGGGAATTCCTCGCGGCGCGCCGTACTTGCGGAAAACCGGTAGCCAGTGACAGCCGGTGCGATGACCGGACTGCGCTGGTAAATACGCCAGGCTCTTGACACCTCCTGGAACTGGGTGGAATCGGGATCGGTACTTTCCGATCGTCCCAGAAACAGGTAGCGCTTCGGATTGAGCGCGAAGTGGAATAACTCAAATACCCGCTGCTGGGCTTCGGGCTCGAGGTAGATCAGCAGGTTCCGGCAACTGATCAGATCGACGCGGGAAAACGGTGGATCAGCAATAAGGTTCTGCGGGGTGAACAGAACCGTTTCGCGAAGTTCCTGCCGGATCTGGAATCCATCGCTGTGCGTCTGAAAGAAACGCTCGAGCCGCGCTTCACCCACTGGTGACGCGACGCTGGCCGAATAGATGCCCTGGCGTGCGCGTCCCAGCGCAACGCGGTTCACGTCGGAGGCAAGGATCATGAACGGCCGCGTCACCCGGCGCTTCTCGATCTCCTCGGTCAGCAGCATGGCCATCGAATAGGCTTCTTCGCCCGTTGCGCATCCCGGCACCCATACACGAATCGGCTGCTCGCTCTGCGGCTCCTCCAGCAGAACGCTCAGCACGCGTTCGGACAGTGCGGTCCAAGCATCAGGATCGCGGAAGAACTCCGTCACACCGATCATCATATCGAGACTGAGTGCCTGAGCCTCCTCGGGCGAGGCCGACAGGACGCCGCAATAGGCATCAAGGCTATCAATCCGGTTGACCGCCATGCGGCGGGCAATGCGACGCTGAAGCGTTCCCCGTTTGTAGCCCCTGAAATCTGATCCGGCAGCTGCAAGCGCCCTGAGCACCGGTTCAAGATCGACCGGCCGCGCGGCATCCAAGGCGGCCTGTGACGTCCCTGCCGTGGATCGTGTGATGTAATCGAACAGCGCAGCAGGCATGTTTTCAACCGGCAGCACATAATCGACCAACCCCGTTGCGATTGCATGGCCAGGCATTGCGCTGTGCTCCGCCGTGTCAGGCGTTTGCGCCATGACCATGCCGCCCTCGGCCTTGATCGCTCTCAGGCCCGCTGAACCGTCTGCGTTCGCGCCGGTGAGCACGATCCCGATAGCGCGATCGTGCTGGTCAGCGGCCAGCGAAGTGAAGAACGCGTCGATCGGCATGGGGATTGCTGGACGATCAACGGCTGCACGCAGCCTGAACGCGTCTTGCTCGATAACAACCGACACCTTCGGCGGGATGACATAGACGTGCCCCGCACGCGGTATTGCGCCGTCCTCAATCGCCGACACAGGCAAAGCCGTGTCTTTCGCCAGCAACCCCGGGAGATGACTCTCGGCGCCTGGCGCCAGGTGGACAACGACCACGAAGGCAACGTCGGCCGGAATTTCGGAAGCCGCCCTAAAAAACAGGCTCAGCGCATGAAGGCCACCGGCCGATGCACCGATTGCGACTATGCGGGGAGCGACGACCAGCCCTGGCGCAGCAGAAGTGTTATTGGAATCATTCATGGTGCCACGCTGGAGACTGCTGGATCGCCAGTGTAGCGCCTATTACGCGGCGGCTGATCGAACTTCAGGCGCAGGGGCATTCAGCTTTTATCGTCCAGCGTCGCAAACGGACCCGGCGAGGATGCGTTTGATGTGAAAACAGACTCGCGCTCCCATGCTCGCCGTACTATGCGCAGTGCTTCCAATATCCGCATCGATGTGTCACGCACAGGAACAGATCGGCGACACGGTGCGGTTTCCAGACAGTCTGCGAGGAATGCGGCAAATGTTGAAGGAAGACAATCGAAACGGTAATCACCTTCTTGCGGTGCTGGACGAGTCGGAGTGGGCACGCGTCGCCCCGCATCTGGTCGAAAAGCGCGCGTGCGAGTGCTATCGCGTTGTCAGGAACGAGTGCGAAAGACTGCTGCCTGATCTGAAGGCGATGTGACGGTTCCAATTTCTACGAAGCTGGCGGGAACGCGCTTCCTGTACAGATCAACCTCCCTCCGCAAAAAGAAAAACCGCCCTAACGAATACTGTCCAGCGCCTTCGCAAGCCTGCCCACCGCACCTTCAACGTCATGCAGTTTGTCCAAGCCGAATAACCCAATACGGAAGGTCTTGAAATCGTCAGGCTCGTCGCATTGAAGGGGAACGCCAGGCGCGATCTGCAAGCCGGCATCAGCAAACTTCTTACCGGATCGTATTCCGTCATCGTCCGTGTAGCTGACGACGACGCCCGGAGCCTCAAACCCTTCGGCCGCCACGCTTTTAAAACCCTTCTCCACGAGGAGTGAGCGAACGCGCTTGCCGAGTTCAAGCTGCTCTACTCTCACTTTATCGAAGCCGTATGCCTCGGTCTCCTTCATGACGTCACGCAACGTAGCGAGACCGTCCGTGGGCATCGTGGCGTGGTACGCGAACGCACCATTCTCGTAGGCTTCCATGATCTGCAGCCACTTGCGAAGATCACAAGCGAAACTGGTGCTGGTCGTTCCGTCGATTCTTTCGCGAGCAAGCGGGCTCAGCATGACCAGCCCGCAGCACGGTGACGCGCTCCATCCCTTTTGCGGCGCGCTGATCAGGACGTCAACGCCGCTCGCCTTCATGTCCACCCAGACCGTGCCGGAGGCAATGCAATCCAGTACAAACATGCCGTCGACGTCATGCACAGCGTCGGCCACCGCGCGCAAATAAGCGTCCGGCAGCATGATCCCGGATGCGGTTTCGACATGCGGCGCAAAGACCAGATCCGGTTTGTTTTCCCTGATCGCAGCGACCACCTCTTCGATCGGTGGCGGTGCATAGGCAGCCTGCCTCCCTTGTTCGACCGGCCGCGCCTTCAGCACGATCGATTCAGACGGAATGCTGCCCATGTCGAAAATCTGCGACCAGCGGAAACTGAACCAGCCGTTGCGGATGACAAGACACTTCTTGTTGGTGGCGAACTGCCGGGCAACGGCTTCCATGCCGAACGTCCCGCTGCCCGGCACCACAACGGCCGACTTCGCGTTGTAGACTTTCTTCAGCGAAGCGGAAATATCGCGCACGACTCCTTGAAAGAGCTGCGACATATGATTGATTGATCGGTCGGTGTATACGACTGAATACTCGAGCAGTCCCTCGCGGTCGACATCGGGAAGTAAGCTTGGCACGTTTGTCTCCGGTTATTAGACGAATATAAGGATCGCAAACACATTCTAACGAAAGCCGCCTGTAACGGTATCGGTCGAGACGCCCCGCCTTACCTATCCAGCAAGTTTCGGCATGAACCAGCCGTCGAGTCACGCCGGTGGGGAATGCTCCAGTGGCGACAATCGGTACGATTATGGACCTTCGCAGGAATCGCCCTGATGGGCGAGCGGTGTCACGGCAGTGCCATCGCCCGTGTGCGGCATGCGCATGTTGCCGCCATCATGGAAACGGGACGCCTGTCACGGCCCGTTGCATACGTGAGTCAGCGCACCCAGCGGCTCATGTGAGTGAGTGCGCCTACTCCCATCCCTGATATCCGGCAGGCTGCGCCGGATTGCCGTAACCGGCAGGGTACGGTCGACGCTGCTCCGGCGGCGTGTACATCTCGTTGTAGGCCGGATAAGCAGGCGGGCGGCCCACCATGATGACCTGCTGCGCCGCTTGAGTGGGCGGCCGAGGCACATAGGCGGACTGCGCGTCAGCCGTTTGGTATCGCGCGGGCGGATACGGAGCTGGCGCGTATTGGTTAGCCTGAGCAGTTCGAGCCGGCGGCGCGTAGTCCCGCCTCGAGTAGCCACTTGACTCCTGAGACTCTGCTGACGTCTGGTTATAGGCCGGCGCCGCTGCGTATTGCTGGGGCTGCTGATTCTGATATTGCCGGGCTTGCCGGTTGTAAGCCGCTTGAGTCCCCTGCTCCGCCGCGTATTGCGGTTCCTCATCGGCCTGCCGATACTGCGGCACTGCCCGCTGAGCGTTCTGCACATCGCGCCTCTGCGTCACCTGCGCGTCGTCATCATGCGGCAATGCCGTCACGGCTTGCGTCGGAATCAGTATGGGCGGCTCGGACTCGGGACCAAACAGTTTCGGCGACGTAGTCCTAGTAGAAACCTGCTTCAGAGGCACAGGCTGTATCTCGGCCCGCTTAGGCGGCGTAACCCGCAGTGAAGCCTGTTTCACCGACGCGACCGCGACCGGTGCAGAGACCCGCTTCGGCGGCGCAGACGCGACTTGCACGGGGGCGTGTTTCAGCGGCACAGGGCTGGCCTGCACGACGACCTGCCTCACCGGCGTGGCTCGCGCCGCAGCATTCCGCTTCGGCAATGTGACCGGCGCGGATACTTGCCTCGGCGGCGCGGCTTGCGCTACGACCCGCCTTGGGGGTGCAACACGCTCGGCAACCGGCTTCGGCGATGCGGGTATGGCCGGCGCAGCAGGCTGCTTCTGCCGATGCTTCACCTCGTCGCCCAACGTCGCATAGGATTTCGAGTCTTCCCTGGCGCGCGCGTTATAGCCGATGAAATACGCATAGCGCAGGTCCGCCAGGCGCGCCTGAATGTCGGCATCGGTGGAGACGCGTTTTTCGCCGGGGTCGAGAGATGCGTCGACGGTGGAGTCTTCGAAGGCCGAGGGTGCGGCATCAGCGGCACGGGCGGATTCGGGATGCAGCGCGCCCACAGAAGACACAAGCGCAGCGGCTACCGCGACGAGCACTTTTTTTCCATACTTTCACCTCGGAATTCCGTGCGACAGACCGCGTGGGATTCTCCAATCTCAGGACCGGAGCTTCACCCGCGCTTACGGGATATCGACTATTTTTAGCACGCCCTTAAGGGCCCAGGGTAGTGCTTCCGGGTATAACCCAGGCGAAAGCCTATATGCCGAACAACCATAGCGATACTGACGTTGTCGGTTCGGAAATTCTTGCCTGCTTCGGCGGCCATGGAACCGACGAGGATGTCATCGCTGGCGGCCATGAACACTCACGATGCGTCTTTTGTTCGCCCGGTGCTGGCTGCCCTCCTACTTTGGCGGCTAATTGCTTCGGTAGACTGACGCAAATCCTTTCACCTCGCGCAATCCACACTGTCTATCGCGCGCTTACCCCTGGTTCAAATCGCTCGAAGATGCCAACTGCAAAATCGAGGCTCGATACGAATTCTATGGCGAGGTGCATGTCGACTATTTGCACCGCCTTGGATGACGCTGGCCGATTTGGTCAGCCAAAGCGTCATCCAATACCGATTCCCTCCATTCGAAATAGTCCTGACACTCTTCCCTTAGTACCATTAAACAGGTATGGATCTTAATCTCGCGTGCTTACTGGTATTGGCGGTTAACCGTCAGGTTTGCGTCGTTAAGTGGCTGAACAAGATCGATTTGTGCTTTCACCGGATTTGGTTGATCCACTTGCACCGTACCGGCCGCGGTAAACTCGATCTGATTGTCGAGCGCGATGCTGTACACCGGCCAGTTGGTGACGCCCGCGTCAGATGGATTTCCCGTTTTGGCAAACGCCGCCCAATACGCATTCATGCGTTGGGCGACCTGCTCGTCCTGACTCGTGACCGCGTTGCCGTACTGTGACGCAAGGGTGTCGAAGACATACGGTACCTCGGCAGCATGCACTGCGCCGCTGACCGTGTTTTGCACTGATTGTGCAACGTACGAAAAGCGATACAAGTAGGTGGGGGCGCCTCGGGAGGTGAAGTTTCGTGCAACAAAACGCGCGGGCTCGTCCATCGTAATTACACGGGAGATCTGGCTTTCGACGGCGGCGACGGTGGCCGTGCCCGTGGGATCAAATGCCGCGCTTGCTGCGGCTACATTTTGAGCGCCAAAGATCGCGTACGCCTGGTCTTTCGTCGTAATACCGGGAGTGGAAAAGCCGAGGTCGGCGTTGTTTACTCCGAGCATGAGAGGCACTTTGGCGAATTGCCCACTGTTGTATAGATTTTCGGGTTCATCGAGCACCAATTTGCCATCGACAATCGCGCCGCCCGAAAAGGTAGCGACGTTTTGCGGAGTATTCAACGTCGTAATGTCGAGTCCATTGACGACTTGATCTGCCGACAGCGCGCGCAGCGCTTGCAGCGCGTTCGTGTCGGCGCCATTGATACCGAATTCCTGAGCGAATACGGTACCCTGTTCTTCGGCGGAGGCCCCGACGGTTTTTGAGTTACGTGTAAGGGAACGCCCGTAATATTGATTTACGCGTCCATTGCCAGACTCGTTAATTGCCTTCTGGAATAATCCTGCGGCCGATGGTGATGTCAAAAGATTATGGATCGACTCACCGCCGGCCGATTCGCCGAAAAGCGTGACGTTTCCGGGGTCGCCACCAAAATTGGCGATGTTGCGCTGCACCCACTTCAACGCGGCGATTTGATCCATGTAGCCGTAATTGCCCAACACCTGGCCGGACTGCGCTGCGGCCGCGGTGAGCGCGGGATGGCCAAAGAAACCGAAGCGGCCGACACGATAATTTAAAGTGACGAGGATGACGCCTTGCTTGGCAAATTGCGTGCCGTCATATTCGGGCATGGACGTGCCGCCCACGACGTATCCACCGCCGTAGATCCAGACCATGACCGGTAACTTGGTGTTTGACGAGGACCCGGAACTGCTGGTGGGACGCCAGATGTTGAGATACAGGCAATCTTCGGACGGCGTCGTGGCCAGCGGCGTAACCGCCGGGTCGACAGGCTGCATGCAGTCGTGAACAAATGACGTGGCCTGGAGCACGCCGTTCCAGGCCGCCACAGGTTGAGGTGGTTGCCAGCGTAGGTTGCCGACCGGCGGAGCCGCAAAGGGGATGCCCTTGTAAGCAATGACGCCCTTGGCCGTCGCGCCCTGCACCGCGCCGGCATCAGTCATGGTGATAGTCGGCGTGGTCGACGGGCCGCTACCACCACATCCCCCCAGCATTACAGCAACACTGGACGAGACCAGGAGTGTCGGTAAGCGTTTCAATCTGGTTTGCGTCAATACCGCGTAAAATCTGAATTTTTCCAACACGTGATTTCTTGGCGTATTAGTGGATTTCATTATCCTGTCCAGGTGCGTGAAACATCATTTGCCCACGATGGTGCCCATGTCGTAAGGCGGGGTGCGCGGCGCCGCATGGAATCCAGTATCTGTGGGGTGATTTTGAGGGTCAAATTCGCGACAATAATGGCGAATATGAATTCCGCTCATGCACATTGACCAAGGGCCAATATATAAATGTGGATTTAAAACTGCCCTGCTTTAGTTATGAAGTCGAGTAAATGTGATCCACCTGGACACCTAATCCATTCTTCAAATTGATCAATGCACGAAAGCGGGCATTGCGGAATGACTAGAACGGGGAAGGCGTGAATGACCGCTGAACCGTGGAAGCCGCCGTTGAGGTCGCGCCGGGTCGAAGGACCGAATCGGGTCGGCCTGAGCCGATCGTCATCCCTCACAGTGCGGCCATGAGCCGCCTTTAACATGCGTTGTCGGTCGGACGCTTATGCGTCGGCTTGCCCCTGTAACCGGTCATCCGGTCGAGAGAGACAAACGCTCCTTTTTCGGCCGAAGCGGCTGCCCCGTTAGTGCAACCGGATGTCCCCTATAAAGCACGAAGCGGCCAAGGCCGTTGTCACCGCAACGGAGTGTGCGTAGTTGCTCCAGTGCAGAATGCCGGAGTGGTATCAGATGTGGTTGCTTCTGTTCGCGGCCTCATGCTTCGGTCTCGTAAAGCAGGCCGTAGCTCCCGCCTGTTCGCTTTATTCGCGCGAAGCCGAGTTCCCCCAAATGCATACCGGCAATCAACAGTCTCTCCGAACTGACCAGGTCCAGAAGCCGTGATCGTGTGGTGACTGCTAGGGAAGGATCTTGATCGAATGCAATCGATACGTCTGGCCGTTCAATCTGGATGTGAGGAAAATGAACAATATCTCCCCAGACAAGCAGGCTCTGATCGCGGGATTCGAGCAGATATCCGGAGTGTCCATCTGTGTGTCCCGGTAGTGGCATCGCTCTGATACCGGGAAGCACTTCCCCCTCATCGAAAGTACGGAGCTTGTCGCGGTAGCCGTCGAACACTTGGCGCGCTATCAGGAAGTTACCGCGGGCACGCTCGCTGGCACGACTTAGATTTCCGTCATCCTGCCAAAATTCGACCTCTCGATGATGGGCAACTAGCTCCGCATTCGGAAAGGTAATTTGTCCGGCCGCGTCCACTAGCCCTCCGACATGGTCGGGATGGGCGTGCGTGAGCAGGATTGTGTCGATCTCGGATAGTTCGACGCCAGCAAGCGATAAATTGGTTCTCAGGCGACCGCCCCATTGCTTGATGCCTCCAGCCCCACCGTCGATGAGAATCGTGCGGCCCGCTCCGCGTACTACATAGCAATTGATATGCACGGCGGAAGGCTCCTTCTGCCCTGCGTCACTTTGTATTCTGGAGGCTTCGGAAGGGTCGATATTCGAGAGGAAGTCCAGACTAGCAGTGAGGTAGCCGTCGCTGATTGCGGTGATCGTGAAATCCCCGGCTCGCTGCCTTGGAAAGGTAATGGTGGACACAATTCTTCTCCGGAAGACTTCCTAATTTCGGGCGTGAATGTTCGACGCGGCATAACCAAAACAACGGATGCGCGCTGTGAGACCCGTGCAGCGCTCGATGGCGTCGTCCAGGGCTTCCATGAACTGGTTCATCACCGGAGGCGTGCGAAATGTCTCAAGGCGATATTGGACTTCCGCGAAGACGGGATGTCCGTGCCCTTGCCGAACGTCGACATAGATGACATGAACGTTTTCGAGTGCCGCTTCAAGGACACCAGTACAGAGTTTGACGCAGTCGCAGGAAAGATTGGCAAGCCTCTCATCAGACGGCATGTGCCCGGTAGGGATGTAGATAGTCACATTGGGCATCGCGGACCTATTTTTCCTGTCCGGTCGAAACGGTGGAGGAGCGTGTCAGTTGTTCCGTCATCGGCGAGTAGAGGTGGACACCTTCGGGCATGCTCCCGACAAGCTGCGCGTTTCGCCGAGGCAGTTTTGCGAGCCAACGGTGTTCCGGAAACTTCTCCAGCGCAACTGCTCGCATGGCCAACGGTGTGAGGCCCATTTGGATCAGCGGTTCGGGGCCGTTTGCACAAAACACGAGGAGTTCGTCTGCATTGACCGCCGGCGCAAGGCCAATATCGCTGTAGAGATTTCGGTGCCAGTCGGCGATGTGTTGCTGCCACCTTGCAAAATTGCCGCCGCCTTTCTGGCGATATTCCTCTCCCGTCAGGACATCGAGACCGTCGATCGTGTGGACGGCAAGGTAGGCCGGGCAACCATCGCTTAACGACTTGAAGCGCTGTGACGTGTGAAAGCCGGTAACCGAGATAAGGGCGGGCAGTTTCTCAAGGCTGTAGAAGTCGTTCCATTCGGCTTCGCTGCTTAGATCGGCGAAGCTGCATTCCACGGTGTAGATCATCAGATTATCCTTCGTGGCGCGTAAGCAGATTGCTGCAAACGATCCATGTTCATTGCGGTAACGTAATGCTAATCTGAGATTTTCGGCGTATATAACGATATAAAGTCAGCCTTCAGTGATATTTACTCAAGCTGACATTGAACGCATAACAATCGGCGAGACCCAATGCGACGTAAGATCCCAAGCAATTCCGCGCTCCAGGCTTTTGAGGCCGCGGCTCGACACGGCAGCTTCGCCCGCGCGGCTGAAGAACTAGCGCTGACCGAAGGCGCCGTCAGTCGTCAGATCGGTCGACTGGAAGCATTTTTGGGTGTCGCGCTGTTCGAGCGCGTTGGAAATCGGGTACGGCTTGCTCCCAACGGCACGCGATACGCTGTGCAGGTTCGCGAGATTCTGGATCGACTGGAACGGGACAGCCTATATCTGATGGGGCAGCCCATCGAAGGCGCGAGCATTGATATCGCCGCGATTCCGACCTTCGCCACCCGTTGGCTTATCCCTCGGCTGAAACGCTTTCAAAATAAACATCCGAACATCACTGTGCATATCGCCGAACGTATGGAACCCTTCATCCTTGCGGGTAGCGGTTTTGACGCAGCAATCCATTTTGAGCATCCAGCATGGGCGGGTATGCATCTACATCGCCTGCTAGAGGAGGTGCTTGTTCCCGTCTGTAGTCCCGCGCTCCTCGCAGACGCCGATGCGAACATGTCGCTAAACGAACTCCCACGCCTTCACAGGCGACAAAACCCGGACGCGTGGCAGGTTTATGCACAAGAGGCCGGCATCGTGCTGACCAATTCGGCGGTTGGCGCACGTTACGATCTCCATTCCATGCTGATCGAGGCGGCGCTAGCGGGCTTGGGTGTTGCATTGGTGCCGCGTCTTTACATCGGGGCAGAGCTTGAGCAAGGCCGCCTGGTAGCGCCTTGGCCGGACGGCAAAGCGATTACCAAAAACTTCTGCCTTGTTCTTCCTGAGCCAATCGAGTTAAGTGAAGCCCCACTACAGGCATTTGCGAAATGGATTCTTCACGAAGCCCGGGGCTCAGCGGCTCAAAGCAGCGTCTGACACTCATCCCGCCTGACCTCAACGCCCTGGACGCGCAAGCACTGCGCGACTTGACGGCTGGGCTGCTGAAGCAGGTCAGCCCGCTATACTCGCAACGCCATCAACAACTACGGATTGCTGGAATGAATCGCAAAATATTGGGCGTCTTGGCCATATCGTTCGGTATATCGTCGGCCGCTTTCGGCGGGAGCTTTGTGTGTCCGACTGGCCCTGGGCCAGGCGAACGCCAGATCGGCATGGCGGGTGGCTCTCCCGGCGTCGCACCCGTGCCCATGTGCGTCCAGGACGCACAATCCCAACAGCAATCACAACCGGGCCGCGCCGCGGATCCGCAAGCGGATGCTGCTGCCGGGCTCGCGAAGGCGATGGGCGGCCTCGCCACAAGCCAGATATATCTGTTGGAGGATATGAGCAAAACGGCGCAGGACCCTGAATTCAGGAAGCTTCGAACGGGTTATTGGAGCTACTTCCACGACACCCAGCAGCCCAGCTCGGGACAAAAGTGCGTGGCGCTTTTCCAGAACCTCAAGGGTGCCGTCCAACTGTCGGGACCTGGCAGCTCCTACAAAGGAGCGATGCTCACCTTGATGGGCCTGGATATCCCCAAGCCCTCGACAGTCGCGCACATCAAAGTCACGCTGGATCAAGGCGATGGCAATCCGCAAACCGTGAACGTCTTCAATTACGCCGTGGCGCAGGGCAAGCTTGGTGCCGTCTCGTTCGGCATCCCCACTGCCGAGGCGCTGCTGCAAGGGATGACCAAGAACGATATGACGTTCAAAGTGTCCGTGGATGGCAAGCAGGTAATCGACACGTTCTACCACGACGGCCTGCAGGCGCGCGAACAGCTCCGGCTATGCCTCGCCGGACGACCGAAGATATAGATCACTGTACGCGTTTCCCCCGCCAGGCGACTGACTCCTGGCGGGACGATACCCTCGTGCGAAGGCAATATTGGAAGAGCCGCTCAGCAGCGCTTTCGCTTTCCGAAACCAATTGACAGTTGCGCTGCTATTCAAAGGAGCCTGGGCGTCCCGACCCAAAGAAAGACAGATTCAATCTGTGCTGTATTTTCCCAACTGTGCGGCACCTTCGATTCGTAATGCGCACTGTCTCCGGCCTTCAATACGAACGTTTCGCCCTCCAATGTCAGCAACACTTCGCCGGCAATGACGTACAAGCACTCCTCAGATGCATGCGTTGCGACTTCGGTACGCTTTTGCCCGGGAGGCATCTTCACAAGAATCGGATCTAACTGACACCCGCCTCTCAAGTTTGTCAACCGTGCAAACCGATTCGCCGAGTCTGCAAAACCAAAAAAACTCACCTGGTCACCACGACAGACCGAGCGCTCTTCGCTGGGCCGTTCGACGAAATACCGCACAGTTACGCCGAGGGCGTTTGCAATGCCTGTTAGCGAAGTGATAGAAGGAGATGCCAGACCTCGCTCGACTTGCGAGAGGAAGGGCTTCGAAATACCCGCCCCCGTTGCCGTTTCTTCGAGAGTGCGTTTCAGCCGCAGTCGCAGCGAGCGTATCTTGCTACCCAGTGTGGAAGCTGGATTCGATATTTCGTTTGTTGCTGTGAGCATGACATGACCAATGCAGAATTATGTGCTTTTAGCGTGCCGACCCGGACAATGCCGAAATTATTCAAGCCGTATATAGCGAGAAAAATCCATCATCGCAAATTCTGACTCCCGATATCAGAATGTTCCGACTTCCAGACCAGGAGGTCGGCGGCGCAGCTTATCCAGCAGTGCACACCTGCGCAACGGTATCATGTTCTATTAAGAATTAATAAATAGAATCCTTACCGATTAATGCAAGACTTATTGCATGCCTGAATCCGTCGTGCAGCAGGCTTACGCTCTAGATGATTCTTTGATGCTTTCGGCCTCAAAGAGAGGGGAAACTTGCGGGTTGAAACGAATCGTGCCAATCACGCCGGTATAGTTGGCGGTTTCCAGCGCAGGCAGATTAGACATGCGGATCGACTGAATGCGCGCGACGCATCGCATCGGCGAGCAATATCATCGCGTCGTAGCCGTAAGGCGCAAACACGACCACCTTGCCGTAGCGCGATTCGAATCGCTGTTCGAAGTCCGCATAGCGCGCCAGCTTTGCGGCCAGTGTCGCAAGCGAGGTGCCGCCGCACGACGCTGCGACCGCGAGATACAGCAGGGGCTGCCGATATACCGCAGTGACGGGTCAAAGGTGAATGCTGAGTGTGTCGCGGGGGCCCATGCGGCACAGAACATCGCACCGACTAGCGCGCCCCATCCGAGAATTACCGAGGCGGCGATTCCTCGTCGCTGATTGCGCGCGCCAGGCACCGTGCCGGCCGCCGTCGCGATGGCGGCGACGGGACTATGGCAATGGTGGCGCCGGCGCAAAGTCCGGGCGACACGGATGCATTGAAGGTCTAATACCGCGTCGTCCTCATCCCCACAGATCAGGGTTAGCGTTTGCCGCGGCCACCGGCCGGTTTGCCAGCCGCTTTAGGTGAACCCGCAGCTGGCTTGCTGGCGGGTTTGCTGCGTGGCTTTTGCACGCTGAATGGGCTACCGCTGGAGAAGCTTGAGCCTTGGCCCGCGGCCACAGTGCGCTGCGTCGCAGGCTTGCGTTTGTTTTCGCCACTTTGTGGGCGCGGTTTATTGCTGGGCACCTGCATGGCGCCCGACGCCGCTTGCGGCACTTTCGGCTTCTTGGGCTTTTTGGGTTTCTTGATGATCTCGCCTGTCGCGCTAGTTTGCGGCACGCGGTGTTCGGCTTCAAAACCCGGCTCTTCTTCACGGCGCAGTGTTTGCCGGATCAGCGCTTCAATCGCGGCCAGTTGAGGCGCTTCATCGGCACACACAAGGGACACAGCCACGCCACTCGCGCCCGCGCGGCCGGTACGGCCAATCCGGTGCACATAGTCTTGCGCCACGATCGGCAGATCAACGTTGATCACCAGCGGCAGGTCGTCGATATCCAGCCCGCGCGCCGCCACGTCGGTGGCGACCAGCATTTGGACTTCGCCCGTCTTGAAGCGCTCCAGCGCACGCAGGCGCGCGGGTTGCGGTTTGTCACCGTGGATGGTGTCGACCGCATAGCCCGCGTCATCCAGCATGGCCGCCAGGTAATCCACGCCAATGCGGGTTTTGACGAACACCAGCGCGTGCTCCCAGTTGTTCTCAGCCACAAGGTGCATGAAGAGATCTGGCTTGTTCTTTTTATCCACCGTCACCACCCGCTGCTTGATCTTGCTGGCCGTGGCATTGGGCGGGCTGACGCTGATATTGACCGGGCCGCGCAGAATGCCCGCCGCCATGGCGCGGATATCATCGGTAAACGTGGCAGAGAAGAGCAGAGTCTGGCGCTGAGCGGGCAAGGCAGCAAAGACGGCGTTGAGTTCGCGCGCAAAGCCGAGGTCCAGCATGCGGTCGGCTTCATCCAGCACCAGCGTTTGTACTTGATCAAACTGCACTGCGTTCTGGCGATGGAGATCCAGCAAACGGCCCGGCGTGGCAACGAGCACATCCACGCCTTTGCGCAACTTCATCATCTGCGGGTTGATACTCACACCGCCGTAGGCGGCCAGAAATCGCAAGTCGAGGCCTTTGCCGTATTCGATAAAGCTTTGCAGCACCTGTTCGGCCAGTTCACGCGTGGGCACCAGCACCAGAACACGCGCGCGGTTGCTGGACACCGCCGGGCCGTGTTGCACCAGCCGTTGCAACAGCGGCAGCGCAAAACCCGCCGTTTTACCAGTGCCGGTCTGTGCCGCAGCCATGACGTCCTTGCCACTGAGCACAGCAGGAATCGCCTTGGCCTGCACCGGCGTAGGTGTCTGGTAATTGAGGCCCTGCAGATTACGCAGCAAGGGATCGATCAGGCCAAGCGAGGCAAAAGACATTGGCGTATTCCGAGGTAAAACCGCAATTCTAGCTTCTAGCGGTTACCGCGCTGATTGCGCCGCGCACATCAATGGTCAAACCTGCAGCCGAAGCAGCCGACACGACGGACCTAGTCTTGCGCCTTCCCGGAACCGATTTTGTCCAACGACGACAAAACATCCTCCGGCAAGTGGAGGTCTACGCTTTTAATGTTCTGCTTCAGATGCTCTACTGACGAGGTACCGGGTATCAGGAGGATGTTCGGCGAGCGCTGTAACAACCATGCAAGCGCTACCTGCATCGGTGTCGCTTCGCATTGGTCTGCAGCGTGGCTCAGTGCATCGGCCTGCAGCGGAGAGAAGCCGCCGAGCGGAAAAAACGGGACATAAGCGATGCCCTCTTCTGCAAGACTGTCAATCAGCGTGTCATCGTTCCGATGAGCAAGGTTGTACATGTTCTGCACGCACGCAATGCGCGTAATCGCGCGACCCTGTGCCACCTGCCGTGCGGTCACATTGCTCAGCCCAATGTGACGAATCAAGCCTTTCGTCTTAAGCTCCGCGAGCGCCGTCAAAGGCTCTTCGATGTCGCCCTCAGTCGGTGCTGCGACGTCGAACATCACACGAAAATTCACGACGTCCAGCGTATCGAGACCGAGATTGCGAAGGTTGTCATGCACCGCCGATTCCAGTTCGGCCGCCGATGACGCAACATTCCACGAGCCATCGCTACCCCGGCTGGCCCCTACCTTCGTGACAATAGTGAGAGCGTCAGGATAAGGATGGAGCGCCTCGCGGATAAGCTGATTGGTAACGTGGGGGCCATAGAAATCGCTCGTGTCAATGTGCGTGATTCCGCTTTCAACAACGGCACGCAGCACTGCTATCGCTGTGGCGCGGTCTTTCGGTGGGCCGAAAACGTGAGGACCCGCTAGCTGCATCGCGCCGTAGCCCATGCGCGTCACAGACAGGTCGCCAAGTTGAAAAGTACCAGCTCGCGTAACGTCAGCCATTGATGCACTCCTTCTTTCGGGTTGTTGTTTCCGTAGCTACAAAGTGTTCGGATAGAATACGAATAATCATTCAGATTGTGAATTCGCATATGCGGACAGATAACGGACAAGGGCTGGACGCCCGCAAACAGCCGCAGCAGGCGCGTTCCCAGGCTACCGTGGACGCGATTTTCGATGCGACTATTCAGGTTTTGCTGGCTGAGGGCTTGCAGCGGCTGACCACTATCCGGGTTGCCGAGAGAGCTGGCGTATCGGTCGGAACGCTTTATCAGTACTTCCCTCAAAAGCAGGCGCTTCTTTTTGCCGTGCTGCAGCGGCATCTGGAAAGAGTGGTGAAAGCGATCGAGGACGCCACTGCGTCAGCGCATAACGCGTGTTTGTCGACGATGGTGAAGGCTGTGGTTGCAGCATTCGTGAAAGCAAAGACGGAGAACCTGGACGAATCGCGTGCGCTATATGCGGTTGCCCTCGAACTCGACTCACGCGGCTACGTTCGTGAAGTGGAGGCTCGCAACCGCGCGGCGCTGGAGGCTATGCTGAAGACGGCTTCCGATGCGCATTTTGACGACATGTCCACGACCATTTTCATGTTCACGGGGGCATTGGTCGGTCCCATGCGTTTGCTGCTTGAGGGGAAGTTGCCGCAATCAATGATCCGCAAGCTTCGCGGTCAACTTGAGTCGCTCTGTCTAGGGTATCTCGAACGCGAAGCGCGTCCAAAGGGTTCGGCGAACTAGTCGCATCTGCAGCGCCGTTGTGGGCCGGGAGCACTCATTCGTGCCCCACCCCCCGTCTACCTGGAAATCTTCTCCAGCTCAAGCCCCTTCGTCCGTGGCCCCATCAAGCCAATCGCCAGCATCACAATCAGCATCGCCCCAGCGATAAACACAAACACGCCAGTCGTCCCGAAGTGCTTCAACACCGCCGCAATCAGAAAGGCCGTGAAAATCGCCGAGAAGCGGCTCCACGAATAAACGAAGCCCACCGCCCGCGCGCGGATGCTGGTCGGAAAAAGCTCCGTCTGATACGCATGGTAGCTGTACGAAATGATGTTACCCGCGAGCGTCAGACACACGCCGAGACTCACCAACAACACCGCGCCGGACGCCTGACTAAACCACAAACCGCACACGATATTCACGGCCGCCATCACTACGATCACCGTCTTGCGTTCGAAGCGGTCGCCGATAAAAAGGCCGATAATCGGACCGATAGGCGCAGCTAACGCGATCACGCTCGAGTACATCAGGCTCGTGGTGATCGTAATGCCCTGCTTGATCAGCAGCGTCGGCACCCAGTTCGCAAAGCCGTAAAAACCGACGGTCTGGAAGATATTGAAGATCGTCATCATCAGCGTGCGGCTGCGGTACGGCGGCACCCACATATCGCGGAAGCTGCCCCGCGGCGCGACCGGCGCGGGCGGCGCCGGCGGCGGCAGTTCACGGCCGTATTCACTGCGTACTTTCGCTTCAAGCTCGCTCATCACGCGATCGGCTTCGGCGAGGCGCCCCTGTTGTGCGAGCCAACGCGGGCTTTCCGGCAACGCGCGCCGGATCCACCAGACAAACAGCGCACCGTGCGCGCCAATCAGCACCACCCAACGCCAGCCATCGAGACCGAACAGCGTGCGCGGCACCAATAGATAAGAGAGAAAAGCCACCACAGGTACGGCTGTAAAACCGACCGCCTGTTCGCATGCGAAAGCGCGGCCGCGAATCTGCTTTGGCACCAGCTCCGAGATATACGTGCCGATCGTCACCAGCTCGACGCCGATGCCGCCCCCCGCCACGAAGCGCCAGAAGTTCAAACCCGTCGCCGTTTCCTGAAACGCCATCACGACGTTGGCCGCCGTGTACCACAGCAGCGAATACGTGAACACGGCGCGGCGCCCGAAGCGATCCGCCAGAAACCCACACGCGATCGTGCCGATGAACAGCCCGCTGAACAGAGCCGCGATAAAACTCGCGACGCCGGTGGAGCCGAACAGGCCGTGCGTCGTCGCGGTCAGCAGGCCGCTTTTGACGAGGCCAGGCGCGACGTAGCCCGAGTACAGCAGGTCGTACAGTTCGAAGAAGAAGCCGAGGCTCAGCAGCACCACCAGCTTCCAGATGGAACGCGTGGCGGGCAGCCGGTCGAGGCGCGCGGAGATGCTGCCGGCGTCGAGCGTGGTAGATGCAGCGGACGCCGCGGCAGTCGCGCTTGCGGAAGACGCCGCGCCGCCGGCGCTGCGCGCGACGGACCCAGCGTGATCGGGGGATGTCATATTGTTTGTCTCCTGGTGATGCAGGTCATTCAGGCGATGCACGATGATGCTCGCCGCAGCCGGTCTTGTGCCGGCCTTAGGTACTTTAGTGTGTCGCACGCACCACGATGCCGGGCCGCAAGGTCCGGCCAGCATTCTAGCCGCGTGCGCGCTTCAATTGTTCGAAGGTGGTGATTTTTCCGGCCAGCGCGCTCGCCGCAACGGTGTACGGGCTCGCGAGCCACACGTTGCCCGGCCCCGAGCGGCCAGGGAAATTGCGGTTGATCGCGCTGATCGTCACCTCGCTCGCATCGGCCGACTGCCCCGGTCCGCAATTCGCGCACGAACCGCAGCCCGGCATCACGAGCGTCACGCCGGCACGCTCGAAAACCGGTAAATAGCCCTGGTTCTCGCAGTAGGCGCGCACGGCCATGGTGCCGAATTGCAGAAAGAGACGCGTGCCCTCGGGCACATGCATGCCCTGCTCCACGCCCCAGCGCAATACCTCGTGATAGAAGTCGAAGTCTTCGCGCTTGCCCGCCGTACACGAGCCGCCATACGCGATATCGATCGCGACGTCCTGCTCCAGTTGCGGCGCCGGCACACCGTTGCCCGGATCGCCCGGGCGCGCGAGCATCGGTTCGATGGCGGTGGCGTCGATGCGGATCGTGTCGCGATACGTCGCGCCCGCATCGCTCTTCATCCAGCTTTCAAGGGTGAAATCGACACCGCGGCGCTCCTTCAGGAACGCCACCGTGCGTTCGTCCGGCTCCACAATGCCCGTGAAACCGCCCAGTTCCGCGACCATGTTGGTCAGCGTGGCGCGTTCGTCGATCGACATCGCGCGCACCGCGGCGCCGCCGTATTCGAACACGAGACCGATCGCGCCGCCCGAGCGGATCGCGTCCATCTGCAACAGGTGCAGCACGAGGTCCTTCGCGGTGACGCCGTCGCGCAACGTGCCGTCGATTTCAATGCGCAAGGTCTCCGGCACTTTGCAGCGCACGTAGCCCGTCACCCAGCTATTGGCGATTTCCGTTGCGCCCGCACCGAATGCCAGGCAACCGAGCGCGCCGGAATGCGGCGTGTGCGAGTCGGTACCGCATGCAACCTGCCCTGGCAATGCGTACTGCTCGGCCATCAGCGCATGACAGATGCCTTCGGAACCCGGCGAGTTGTCGAGCGCGCCGTGCGAGCGCACCGGATAGTCGCGCGAGAACGACGTGTGCCCTTCCATCAGATTGGCAACGCCCGGCAGCAATCCGTCGCGAACGTGCGGAATGCTTTGCGAGGCAAGCACCAGGTGATCCTGAAACGCGATGATGTGATCCGGCGCATGCAGCGGCGCAGGCTTGCCGAACGCGCGATGCATCAGATGCGCGCACATGCCGGTGAAGTAGTCGTGGCTGAAGCGCCAATCGGCGGCAATGAACACGCCGTCGCCGCGCTGCGCGCTTTCAATGCCGGGATGAAGATGGCGCTCGATGATCTTCTCGACCAGCGTCTTCGGTTCGGCGGTGCTTGCTTCGTTTGCCGGGTTTGCCATCTCCCGCACCCGCGGCGCCGGCCAGTCCGCGAACTTGCTGTACGCAAGCAAGCCGCCGCTGCGAATGATCTGCTGCGTGAGGGCATCGCGCCCCTTGAGAAACTCGTCAATCGGCACCGCCTCTCCTGCGATCAGACGATCGAGCACGGAGAAATCGGTGGTCGTGAGAATGCCGATGTTGTCGCAGTTCTGCTGATAGATACGCTCGAAACTCTCCGCAACGATCAGGCGAATGCCCGCCGACAACTCCGCCAACGGGCTCGATTCGCGCGACGACCCCTTGCCGTAGCGCTTGCCCGCCACCGTCACCTGGAAGCCGCCGTTCCTGACCGCATCGCGGCCGATCGGCATGCGCTCGCCCGCCTTGAAGCCGACGTACGGATACTGGCCGAGGCGTTCGTCATAGGTGAGCATGACGGTAACCGGGGTGATTTCGTCGGTGGAGACGTTATCGCGCAGCGCACCGGCGGTGGCGCGCGTGAAATTTTCGCCGGCGAGTTGCGCCTCGATCACCGCAGGGTCCTGTGACAGGTACAGCACGCGGCCGTCCAGACGAATCGTATCGCTCATGAGCATTCTCCTTGCGCCCACTATACGGCGCGCGTAGGCAATGCCGAAGTGCCGGTCCAGCAACGCAGACGTCTTGTTTGGAGAATGGTGCGAGGCGCCCCGCGGGCTAAGGCTTGCTGCCGAGGAACCCGACCAGCGCCGCCGCGCTGGCGCTTAACTGATCGCGCGATTTGAAGATCATGATGAGATGCCGCACCGCCCAGGCGTCGCTCAAGGACAGTAAGCGCACGTCGAGCGCATTCACATAGAGCAGCCCCACCTGCTCGGGCACGATTGCGATGCCGAGGCCGGCATGGACCATCCGGCACAGCGCATCGAGGCTGCTGACGCGGATCTTGACGTCGATCTGCCTTCCTGCGCTGGCCGCCTGCTGCGCGAGAAGCTTGGTCAGCGCACTCTCGCTGCGCAGGCCGACGAAGCTGTCGTCGAGCAACTCGTCGAAGGCCACGCCCCGCGAAGCCGAGGCCAGACGATGACCGCCCGGCACCAGCACCGCCAGTCGGTCTTCCCGATACGGCACCTGCTCGAAAGCTTCACTGCCCGCCACCGGATTGCAGATGCCAAAGTCCGCACCGTGTTCGTCGACGATACGCAGCACGTCGGCGCTGTTCTCCTCCTCCAGTTCGATCGACACCTCCGGAAACGCGCGCCCGAAAGCGGCCACGTCCTCCGGCAAAAACTGCACGATCGACGAGAGATTCGCCACCACCCGCACCCGCCCCTTCGCCCCCGAGGAAAAGCGCGACAACTCGGCGCTCATCTGTTCGATGTTGCCGATGATCGCGAGCGCGTAGCGCAGCACCGTCTCGCCAACCGGCGTCACCGTAATGCCGCGCGACTGGCGCTGAATCACCGGCAAGCCGATCAATGCCTCGATTTCGGCGATGCGCCGGCTCACCGCGGACGACGCGATGAACTCGCGCTCAGCCGCGCGCGCGATGTTCTGCTCCTGGCAGACGGCGACGAACAGGCGCAGCGAGGTGAGATCGAGCTTTTTGAGGAGATTTTCCATGGATGCTGCGCTTAACGTTGAGCCAAGACCCAACGCTAGCACAGAGGCGACCATGGGCCTACGCGTCCAGATAAGCCACTTCGCCATGCAACTCGGTATCGAGCCCGTGCTGCGCGGCCGCTTCACCCACCTTAACGGGTGTCACGCGGTTGATCAGCCACAACATGCCCCACGTGAACACGAACGCCCAGACGCCGGACACGCATACCGCCACACATTGCTTGACGAAGAAAGCGCCGCCACCCAACAGCAGGCCGTCCGCGCCATTCGGATTCCACGCCTTCGACGCGAACACGCCGAGCAGAACGGTACCGACGAGACCGCCCACACCATGCACGCCCCACACGTCGAGCGCGTCGTCGAGGCCGAGCCGGTTTTTCAGCGCAACAGCGTAGTAACAGATCACACCGGCAGAAATGCCGATTATCGCGGCGGTGCTCAACGACACATAGCCGGCCGCGGGCGTGATGGTCGCGAGGCCGGCGACCGAACCGGTCAGCAAGCCGATGAATTTCGGCTGCCGTGCGTTGGCCCATTCGATCAGCAGCCACGTAATGGCAGCGAACGAAGCGGCGACGTCGGTGTTCAGGAAAGACGAAGCCGTGATGGCGTCGACGCGCAACTCGGAGCCGGCGTTGAAGCCGTACCAGCCGAACCACAGCAGGCCCGTGCCGAGCGCAATCAAGGGCACGTTGTGCGGCTTGTGCGTGAGGGTCTGACGGCGTCCCACATACAACACCGACGCTAGCGCGGCGAATCCGGCGGTGTTGTGGACCACAATGCCGCCCGCGTAATCGAGCACGCCCCACTTCGCGAACAGTCCATCCGGACTCCAGACCATGTGCACGAACGGAAAATACACCAGCACCAGCCAGCCGGTCAGAAAGAGGAAGTAGGCCTTGAACGTCACGCGGTTGGTGAACGCACCTGTGATCAGCGCCGGCGTGATGATCGCAAACATCATCTGATACGCGACGTGGACCACCAGCGGAATGCCCGCGTCGTTGCCCGTGTACATGGTTTGCAGCGTAATGCCGCGCAGGAACGCATAGTAGGTCGGGTCGCCGACGATGCCGTGCCAGCTAGGGCCGAAGCACATCGAGTAGCCGAACGCGAACCACAGCACGGTTGTCCACGCGAGCGAGATGAAGCTCTGCATCATGATCGCCAGCACGTTCTTGCGTTCGACGAGGCCGCCGTAGAAAAACGCGAGACCCGGCGTCATCAGCATGACGAGGCTCGCGCACAGCAGCATGAAAGCGGTATTGCCAACGTTGATCGGCATGGTTGCGGGAAGCACAGCTTGTCTCCTTGATGATCGTCGTGATGTGTGCCCCCGGCGGCGCGAGGCACAGGCGTCGAAAAGAGCCCTTCAGCGCGGAATTTCTTTCAATTTGTAGGCTTCGTCTGTTTTCGCGCGTTTGCGGCAGGCGAAAAGTATTCTTGCGTCGAGGCTCGCGCAATACGGCTGGAAGATATAGCGGGATTCACCTGCCCCGTATGGCCGTCTCAGGCCCGACCGGCGACCGCTTGCCGTTGTCAGCGTGCTGTAAGCGCGGGTAAACCACGTTCACCCGAACGGCCGCTCAGAGCCATGGCCGGAGCAAAAAGCGTCGCTTTTTCGCGTCAACTTCCCAGTGCTCCGCGCGGCAAAACACTTATGATTTGAAAGACATATTTCTTTCAAGACGTCATTTAATCACTTCACGAAACAGCTTATTGTAAAAAAGTAGAGACACTTTGGAACCGGTTCCATTTACTATGGCGCCCAAATCCGACGACCGTCCGTGCGCAGCACGGCGCGTTCTAATCTCGCGATAAAGAACAATATGGCTCAATCTCCTCTTACCTCCCGCCGCGGCTTCTTACGCACGGCTGTCGCGCTGGTTCCAGCCGGGACCCTCGCCGGTTGTGAAGTCAAGCAATCCGCCACGACTGCTCAGGGCGCGAACGGCGCCGCCTCCGCGGGCCAACCCTCCGGCGTCGACTACAAGCCGCATTTCTTCGACGCGAAGGAATGGGCGTTTATCCACGCAGCGGTCGATCGCCTGATTCCATCGGACAGCGAAGGCCCGGGCGCGGTCGAAGCCGGCGTGCCCGAGTTCATCGACCGGCAGATGGACACGCCGTATGCGCACGGCGCGCTCTGGTACATGCAGGGCCCGTTCCAGCAAGGCGCACCGGAACTCGGCTATCAGTTGAAGCTCGTGCCGCGCGATCTGTACCGCCTCGGCATCGCCGCGGTCAACGCCTACTGCACGAAGACCTACTCGCATCCTTTCGACGCCCTCGACGCCCCCACATGCGACACCGTGCTCACCGCGCTCGAGAAAGGCTCGATCGAACTCGCGGATGTACCGGCTGGCGTCTTCTTCGGCCAGTTGCTGCAAAACACCCGCGAAGGCTACTTCTGCGATCCGATCCACGGCGGCAATCGCGACATGGGCGGCTGGAAGATGATCGGCTTCCCCGGCGCGCGCGCCGATTTCATGGACTTCGTCAACCAGAACGGCCAGGCCTATCCGTATGGCCCCGTGTCGATTGAAGGAAAACGCACCTGATGACTACACAAACCAAACCGCACGTCGACGCGGTCGTCATCGGCTTCGGCTGGACCGGTGCGATCCTCGCGAAGGAACTCACCGAGGCCGGCCTCAAAGTGGTCGCGCTCGAACGCGGCGAGTATCGCGACACCTATCCGGACGGCGCGTATCCGAACACGATCGACGAGCTGACCTACAACGTCCGCAAGAAGCTGTTCCTCGATCTCTCCAAGACCACCGTATCGATCCGTCATAACGTTGGCGAAACGGCGCTGCCTTATCGGCAGCTTGCCGCGTTTCTGCCGGGCGAAGGCGTCGGCGGCGCCGGCTTGCATTGGTCGGGCGTGCATTTCCGCATCACGCCGGAAGAGCTGCGTCTGAAGAGCCACTATGAAGAGCGCTACGGCAAGCGCTTCATTCCTGACGGCATGACGATTCAGGATTACGGCGTCAGCTACGACGAACTCGAACCGCATTTCGACTTCGCCGAGAAAGTGTTCGGCACCTCGGGCCAGGCTTATAAGGTCAACGGCAAGGTGGTCGGCGACGGTAACGTGTTCGACGCGCCGCGCAGTGACAACTTCCCGCTCCCCGCGCAGTTGAACACCTACTCAGCCGAACGCTTCGGCAAGGCCGCGCGCGAACTCGGACTGCACCCGTACCGCCTGCCTTCGGCGAATACCTCGGGTCCGTACACGAACCCGTACGGCGTGCAGATGGGCCCGTGCAACTTCTGCGGATTCTGCAGCGGCTACGCGTGCTACATGTACTCGAAAGCGTCGCCGAATCTGAACATCCTGCCTGCGCTGAAGCAGTCGCCGAATTTCGAACTGCGCTCGCGTTGCCACGTGCTGCGCGTCGAACTTGACGACACGAAAAAACGCGCCAAGGGCGTGACGTACGTCGATCCGGCGGGCAACGAAGTGTTTCAGCCTGCGGATCTCGTGATCGTCGCGGCGTTCCAGTATCACAACGTCCACCTGCTTCTGCTCTCGGGCATCGGCAAGCCGTACGACCCGGTCTCGGGCGAAGGCGTGGTCGGCCGCAATTTCGCGTATCAGAATCTCTCCACGATCACCGCGTTCTTTGACAAGGACACCTTCACCAATCCGTTCATTGGCGCGGGCGGCAACGGCGTCGCCGTCGACGACTTCAATGCCGACAACTTCGATCACGGTCCGCTCGGCTTTGTCGGCGGCTCGCCGTTGTGGGTGAATCAGGCCGGCACCAAACCGATCAGCGGCATCGCGACACCGGCCGGCACGCCCAACTGGGGCGTGGACTGGAAGAAGGCGGTCAAGGACCACTACGCGCACACGATTTCGATGGACGCGCACGGTTCCAACATGTCGTACCGCGACGTGTTCCTCGATCTCGATCCGACCTATCGCGACTCATACGGCCAGCCGCTGTTGCGCATGACCTTCGACTGGAAGGACAACGACATCAAGATGGCGCAATACGTGACCGGGCAGATGCACAAGATCGCGCAACAGATGGGGCCGAAGTCCATCGGCGTCTATACGCGCGAATTCGGCGCGCACTTCGATTCGCGCCGCTATCAGACGACTCACCTCGTCGGTGGCGCGATCATGGGTACCGATCCGAAGACGAGCGTGTTGAACCGCTACCTGCAAAGCTGGGACGTGCATAACGTGTTCGTGATGGGCGCGTCGGCGTTCCCGCAAGGCATCGGCTACAACCCGACTGGCCTTGTCGCTGCGCTCGCCTACTGGTCGGCGCGCGCGATCCGCGAGCAGTATCTGAAGAACCCCGGCCCGCTGGTGAGCGTATGAAGAAAAACATCGATGTGAAACGCCTGGGTCAGGCATTCAGACGCGTGCGCGCAGCGTCGTTCTGCGTGGCGGCTACGTTGGCCATGCCGCTCGCCGCGCAAGCCGCAACGCCTCCAACTCAATCCGACGCGGCGTTGATCGCGCACGGCGAATACCTCGCGCGTGCGGGTGACTGCATCGCGTGTCATACCGCACAATCGGGCAAACCCTTCGCGGGCGGCCTGAAGTTCGACACGCCGATCGGCGCGATCTACTCGACCAACATCACGCCCGATCGCAACACCGGCATCGGCTCATGGACTTTCGCGCAGTTCGATCGCGCGGTGCGCGCAGGTGTGCGGCCGAATGGCGACACGCTGTATCCTGCGATGCCGTACCCCTCGTATGCACGTTTGAGCGATGACGACATGCATGCGCTGTATGCGTACTTCACGCAAGGCGTCGCACCTGTGAACCAGGGGAACCGTGCTGTCGATATCGTCTGGCCGCTGTCAATGCGCTGGCCGCTCGGCATCTGGCGTTATCTGTTCGCGCCTGATCCCGTGGCGTTCAATTCGAAGCACTATGCCGATCCGGTGGTCGCACGCGGTGCATACCTCGTGCAGGGCCTCGGCCACTGCGGCGCCTGCCACACGCCGCGTGCAGTGACGATGCAGGAACGCGCGTTGAGCGATCTCGACGGCTCGGAGTTTCTCGCGGGCGGCGCAGCGATCGACGGCTGGGTCCCGTCGAGCTTGCGCGCGAATCCACGCACCGGCATCGGCTCGTGGAGCGAGGCCGATATCGTGCAATTCCTGAAGACCGGACGCACGCAGCACAGCGCGGCGTTCGGCGGCATGACCGACGTCGTGCAGCACAGCATGCAGCACATGAACGACGCCGACCTGACGGCAATGGCGCGTTATCTGAAGACGCTGCCGTCGACCGATCCGAAGGAAACGCCGTACGTGTACAACGATACGGCGGCTCGCGCTCTGCGCACCGGCGACGCCACAGCGCCAGGAGCCGCCGTGTACCGCGACAACTGCACCGCCTGCCACCGCAGTGACGGCCGCGGCTATACACGCGTGTTCCCGGCACTAGGCGGCAATCCTGTCGTGCAAGGCAAGGACGCGACCTCACTGATTCATGTGCTGCTGACCGGCAACACGCTCGAAGGTACGAAAACCGCGCCCTCCTCGTTCACGATGCCGGCCTTCGGCTGGCGCCTGAACGATCAGGAAGTCGCTGACGTCACGAACTTCGTGCGCACTAGCTGGGGCAACACCGGTTCGACGGTCAGCGCGGCGGATGTCGCCAAGGTCCGCAAGACTGTCACGGTGCATGCGCCCGAAATGCCACCTGGTGCGGCGCTAAGCCACTAAGCCGCTAAACATGCCCTTGCAGCGCGCCCGCAATCAGGGCGAGTAACAAGGGTCGCGCAAGCCGCCTCCCCCGCGTCACGCAATCTGCTCCGTTGGTCAGGAGCGGACTGCGTGCGCGCGGAAAAAAGAGAGATCGCCGTGCAGGCGACCTGAGATAGACGATCCAACCGAGCTATAACCACGATGAAAAAGCAATTGATTGCTGCACCCCTGCTGTTGTCCTTCGCCGGCATTGCGGCCGCGCAGAGCTCTGTCACGCTGTACGGCATCGTCGATGCGGGTATCAGCTATCGCAGCAACGAGCGCACCGGCTCCGTCGGCGCTTACACGGGACACTCGAACGTCGCGTTGACGAGCGGCAACCTCTCCGGCAGCCGCTTCGGCATCAAGGGTCAGGAAGACCTCGGCGGCGGCTGGAACGCGCTGTTCCTGCTTGAAGACGGCTTCGACATCACCAACGGCAAGACCGGCCAGAACGGTGGACTGTTCGGCCGCCAGGCGTTTGTCGGCATCGGCAGCCAGCAATATGGCACGGTCACGCTCGGCCGCCAGTACACCTCGTTGAACGACTTCGTCGCGCCCGTTTCGCCGGTCGCGTTCGTGGGCGGCTTCGGCGCGCATCCGGGCGATATCGACGATCTCGACCAGACCGCGCGCGTCAACAACTCGATCAAGTACACGAGCGCGAACTACTCGGGCTTTACGTTCGGCGCGCTGTATGGATTCGGCGGTCAACCGGGCAGCCTGAAGCAGCAGAACACGTGGAGCGTGGG
Source organism: Paraburkholderia sp. SECH2 (assembly GCF_030464795.1). Classification (NCBI taxonomy): domain Bacteria; kingdom Pseudomonadati; phylum Pseudomonadota; class Betaproteobacteria; order Burkholderiales; family Burkholderiaceae; genus Paraburkholderia; species Paraburkholderia sp. SECH2. Next base: position 138,744 of record NZ_JALPRH010000007.1, on the reverse strand, counting down.
CGCGGGATACGGCAACGGCCCGCTGCATGTGGGCGTCGGCTACGAGCGTTCGGATAACAGCAAGAACGGGCCGAATGATTCGACGGTCGGCAAATGGAACGGCACGGACGACGGCCTGTTCAATTCGTCGATCAATGAAGGCTACGCGAGCGCGCAATCGCAACAGATCATCGGCGCGGGCGCAACGTACAACTTCGGCCCGGCCATTCTCGGTGTGAACTACAGCAACGTGCAGTACCGCTCGGGCGCCGATTCGTTGTTCAACGGGCACGCGACGTTCAATATCGCGGGTGTGTTCGGACAGTGGACGATCCGCCCCGCCGTGCAACTGTTCGCGGGCTACAGTTACACGCGCGGCGGCGAAGTGGAAGGTGTGGATGAGCGCGCGCAATATCACAACGTGACGCTTGGCGCGCAGTACAACCTCTCGAAACGTTCGACGGTCTATCTGATGGGCGGCTATCAGCACGCGTCCGGCGTCACGCTGGATGCGCTCGGCAATCCGGTCGCGGCGACCGCGTCGGTCAGCGACAAGGGCAACAGCCACTCGTCGGACGCGCAGTCCCAGGCTATTGTGAGCATTGGCTTGCGGCACCGGTTCTGATGGGTCTGGGCGGCGCTGGAGTGGCTGGCCGGCGCTGCCGTTCAGTGTTGTTGCTGGACCGCGTCGATCATCTCGAGATGACGCGCTTCTGTCTCTTCGTCTGCGGGGAACATGCATTCGATACGCAACTCCTGTGCCGCGACGGCTTGTGGCGTGCCCACGGTTGCGACCATTGAAAAGTAGTTCAGGACCTTGCCGTCCTTGATGAAACCGATGGGGATCACCGGCATGGCCGCAGCAGCGGCCCCGGTTTCCACGGCCCGTTGAGAAGCCTTCACATCAGACTGCACATCCGGATAGGCGCGCAACGCGGCAAGCAACTCGTGCGTCTGTTCGTCGACCACGCGACCAACCGATTCCCGATAGACACGCTGAATCAGACTATTCGACACCGCTTGCCAATCGGCAACGAACGGACGCATTCCATCCGGATCGAAAATCAGATGCAGCATGTTACGCGGTCCCTTGCGCGCAGCCATATCGATGAAGCAATTGAAAAAGCGCGGCGCGGATTCGTTGGTCATCAGCACGTTCCAGTAGCGGTCCATGACGAGCGCGGGAAACGGCTCGTGCTGGCGCAACATTCGCCCAAGTGCTTTCGTGACGCTCTGCATTTCCTGGGCGTTCCAGGCGCCTTCGGCATACATCGGCGCATAGCCCGCCGCCAATAGCAGCGTGTTGCGTTCGCGCAGAGGAATGTCGAGCGTCTGAGCGATGTCCAACAGCATCTGCCGGCTCGGCACGCTGCGTCCGCTTTCGATAAAACTAATGTGACGCTGCGAGACACCCGCGTTGAACGACAGGTCCAATTGGCTGATGCCGCGCATGTCTCTCCAGTGACGCAACAACGCGCCGAGGTCGTTCGGCGGCGTCTTCCTTTCGGGATTCGCAGGATTCATCGGTCTGTGGTCCGTTAGTCGATACAGATCAGGTTCGGTGATCGGCGGCGCCGGAGCATCGCAGATGTCCGGCGCCAACCGGTCGTTCGAACCGCGCCGGTCAGCATACTCCCAGTTGCGGACCGGCCCTGCCAGACGCGACCTACGCGGTCCAGACATATTCCTGGAACGGCGCTTCGAGCGGAGGCTTGGTGATGTTGCCGGCGTAATTCGTGATAGTGGAAGCAGCGAGCACCGTGAGAACCTCGAGCACCTGATCCTGACGGAAGCCGGCTTCGAGAAACGGGTTCACGTCACTGTCCTCCAGGTGTCCACGCTTCTCAATCGCCGTTTTCGTCAAGGTCGACAACGCGGCATGCTCGCGATCGGCAGGTGCGCGGCCGTCGCGAATCGCTTCGACATCGGCGGGTGAAAGGCCCTCTTTCAGCGCGAGCGCGGTGTGAAACGCAACCGCCCACGTGCATGCATTGGTCACTGCGTTAGTCAGCAATAGCGTCTGTATCTGCGCTTCCGTGAAAGTACCCGCATGAACCTTCTGGAAGATACCGATGAAGCCGCCGATCAACACCGGCGATTCAGCCATCGCGCCCGCGATGTTAGGGATAAGGCCGAAGTTTTGCTCAAGTTGCCGAAGCACCGGCCTGGATTGTTCGGGTGCGGATTCAATCGTGTGAATGTGAAACGTCGACATGGTGTGTCCTCGATCGTAAGCGCCGCTCGGGATGAGTTGCGCGATGACCGAAGATTAGGCGTGAGCGTGCGGCTCGCCAATTACCTCGGATGTAATAGGTTTCGGTAACCGGCACGCGGCCATGCAAGCGTTCACGAAAAGCAAAAGGCCGGGTCTGAACTGCCCCCGGCCTTTCTCACCGCAAAAACTACCAATCAGAACCGGTGAATAAGGCCCACGCCCACCGCCAACTGACTGCCTGAGGAAGAAGGCGTGGTGTTATACCCATCGCCGAGTGTCGCCGTGGCGTCGATGATCTGCCCCGCGCCGTTCGTGCCCAGCGTCTTGCCCTTCGCCTTCTGATAGGCCTCCAACGCATACAAACCCGTGCGTTTGGACAACGCGTAGTACTCGGAGAGATTGAACTGGTGGTATTGCGCACTGTCCTGAATGCCGTTCGCGCGTGTAGCACGGGTATAGCTGTACCCCGTGGCAAAATCCCACGCAACGGCCGGTTTCCAGTGCAAGACGGTACCCGCCGTATTGAAGATCGCCGTATCGTGGAACTTCGAGCCAGTGCCCGGAATGTACTGGACGTTCGAATAGGTCGCCGTAATATCCCACGCGCCATTGAACTTATAGCCGCCACCCACCGCGAAACGCTGTTGCGCCTGCGCGGTCTGATAGCCGTTCGTCAACGCGGATACGCCGATTTGCGAGCCGCCGTTCGAGGTCGTCGAATCCGAGCCCCATGAGCCGCCGCCCGCGGTCGAGTTATTGATTCGCGAGAAGCCGACTGCGAGGCCGACCGGCCCCATCGCATACTGGATCCCGGTCGCCCAGGTCGACCCCTGGTTCGTGCTGCCCGCCACGCCGCCCAGCGAATACGAGCCGCTCACCGTCAGGCCATAGAGCTTCGGCGACGTGTACTCCAGCGTGTTGTTCGCACGGTAGATCGTGTCGAGGCCGTCGATATCGCCAGGATGCGCGCCGTAGTAGCCGGTGATCCAGGTGGTCGGGCTATACGGTGAGAGCATCTGGTAGTACGAAGCGTATTGGCGGCCCGCCGTGAAGGTACCGTATGTCGGGTTGGTCAGGCCGACCCACGCCTGGCGGCCGAACATCGCGTTGCTGTATTGCTGAGCACCGGTTGCCGAATTGAAGCCGGACTCAAGCTGGAAGATCGCTTTCGTGTTGCCACCCAGGTCTTCCGCGCCCTTGAGGCCGAAGCGGCTGCCCGCAAATACACCCTGCGCCATTTTGACGGCCGATTTTCCTCCGCTAGTGGAGCCGAGCGACGTCTGATTGTTCGTATAAGAAAAGCCGTTGTCGACGATACCGTATAACGTGACGCTGTTTTGCGCGAAAGCCGGCACAGAAGCTGCGATCGCTGCTCCCAACAGCACAACGTCTACTCGTCTGATACTTTTATTCATGCTGCAGATCTCCAAATCGTACGTCTTGTTGAAATTGTCTTAATCGGCATTGACGCTCGAGGTTCGCCAAACACTTTGTTCTATTGCCCTTGCGGTTGCAGCAGTCGCTTTACCGTCAAGGCCAGGGGGACGGTGAAGAAGATATGGGACATGAAGCCACCGATGATCACAGCCGGGTCGTAGTAGTTCGGATGGTTATCGGAGGCGATCATGATCGCCACATGCATGACGATCCACGCGAAAACCGCGTAAAACAGCGCCACGAAAGTGGCTTCGTATCCGCGCCGGCGAAAGTAAGGCCAGATTGCCGCGAACAGAACACCCCACGCCGACGCGAACACGAAGTGAATGCCCGTGCCGACGATATACGCCCACACACCGATTGATTCCTGCACCTGTTTGCCGAACACCAGCCCCGTCGCGTTCCGTGGAATCCCCGCCAACGGCATCAGGTGCTGCGCCCCTACCCAGATGAGTGCTTCGTAAATCCAGATGATCACGGCGCCGACCAATCCACCGATCACGCCCGCGCGAATCATGGCCATGCGGTTCGGCCATTCCGTCACATTCGTCGCCTCGCCCTTGTTGAGCCCGCTTCCGCTCACGCTAAAATTGCCGCCCATGTCTGCTCTCCTTCAATAACTTCTGGTAAGGGATGCCGTGCGCGCAGCGGCCAGCAAGCCGCTGCGTGAGCCCGCTGGAAACGCGTTCAGGCGTCGGCCACGGGACTGGTGATAAAGCGCAGCGCGAGACGGTTCATGACGATCGCCCCAGCAGCGATCAGCGCAGGTACAGCGAGCACCGCGAATACGGTTTCGAAACTGAATCCCAGCGACAGCAACGTGCCCCCCACGAGCGATCCCAGAATGCCGCCGAGCCGGCCGAACCCAAGCATCCAGCTCACGCCGGTTGCGCGGGCACGTGTCGGATAGCAGCTCGGGGCAAGCGCATTGAGGCCGGTCTGTGCGCCGCTCATGAAAAAGCCGGCACAGGTAACGAGAACCGGCAGCAGGTTCGATTTGAGCGTGCCCATGCCCAGCGCGAAGATGAACACCCCACCGAGCAGATACGCCGCACCGATCACCGCGTTGCGATCCATGCGGTCCATCGCGAAGCCGACCGCAATGGCGCCTACGGTGCCGCCCAACTGGAACATGCCGGTGATCGCGGCAGCACGCTCGACCGGCAGGCCGGCGTCCTTGATCAACGTGGGCAGCCAGCCAGTGAGCAGATAGATGATCAGCAGGCCCATGAAGTACGTGAGCCACAGCATCAGCGTGCTGAACGCGTAGCCGTCCGCGAACAGCATCCGCACCGGCGCCTTCGCTGTGACCACCGGTTCGGGTGCAGTGAAGCGCACGTCTTGACCGAAGACATGCCCGCAGACGCGACCAAGCGTTGCGGCGATGCGCTCAGTCGACATTTTGCGCACCAGCATCAAACGCGCGGACTCAGGCAGCAGCAACAACAGCACCGGAATGCTGAGGATCGGCAAGATACCGCCGAACATGAACACCGCGCGCCAGCCGAAGTGCGGAATCAGGGAAGCCGCCACGAATCCGCCGGCCCCCGAACCGAAGTTGAAGCCGGTGAACATGATCGTGAGCAACAGCGAGCGACTGCGCGACGGTACGTATTCGGAGAGCAGCGTGGTCGAATTCGGCATCGCGGCGCCGAGGCCCAAGCCCGTCAGAAAGCGCAGCACAACGAGTTCCAAGGCTGAGTCGGCGAATGCGCAGGTCAGGCTGAAGAAGCCGAAGCAGAGCACGGAGGCAATCAACACTTTCTTGCGCCCGATGCGATCGGAAATCGGTCCTGCAGACAGCGCGCCGATTGCAAGGCCGACCATCGCGGCACTCATCACGGGGCCGAAGGCAGCCCGGCTGACATTCCAGTCATGCATGATGACGGGCGCGACAAAGCCCATCACGGCCGTGTCCAGCCCGTCCATCATGACGATCAGAAAACATAGAACGAGGACCAGCCATTGGTACGCCGACATCTTGCGTGCGTCGATAAACGCCTTGATGTCGACTGAGTCTGCAGATTTCATGCGTGTCTCCGGAGAAAACAGTTTCCCGCCCCGGCGTTCTGTCGAAGCCGGGTCTTCTTGGTATTGAAATGAAAAAGCCGCTAAAAAAAGGGGTGACGCAGGGTCGAGTCGCCTTAGACGGCCTCCGGCACCCTGCGCGTTTTCAGAAACGCCTCGAGTGTTTCGCCTCGCATGCTGGCGTACATGCCCAGGTTAGTAATCTTCACCACGCGCGCAAATTTCTCGAGCACGAAGAAACACACCCCATATCGAATCAGTCCGATCCAGTCTGTGTTGTCGACGAGCGCGCGCTCCTCCGCCGTCAGGCCGACCGCGTCGTAGGCAGCGGTCCGGTTCTCCAGCCACAGCGTGCGAGCCGGCGCTTCGCGCATCTGCCAGAAGAAACGGTTCAGGCGCATCGCTTTCATGCTCTGGCGAATATCGAACGGATACGTACCCGTCAATTCCTCGATACCGATCAGTTGCGGGTTCATTGCATCACCTCCTCTTCGTAGAGGGTCACGGCCATCGCGGTGCTCGTCGCAAGGTAATAGCTGCGATGCAGTTCACGAACCTTCGGCCCGAGCGCGCCGCGCATCGCGAGCCACATGATCGTCTCCACGCTCTCCGCGCCGCCAAGGCGCACATAGTCGACATGCTTCATCGCGGCGAGCCGCTGTGGCTCATGCACGATCAGATCGAGGAACTCGATGTCCCAATCGGTGTTGTTAAAGCCGCTGCGCTCGCCGTGGACCTGATGCGACAACCCGCCGGTGCCGACCACCACGACATCCAGGTCCTGCTCGAACGACTCGATCGCCCGGCGCAGCGCCTGGCCGAGACGGTAGCAGCGGTTCGCGGTCGGCAGCGGATATTGCAGCACGTTGACTTCCATCGGCACGAGCGACATCGGCCAGCCGCCGTCATGCGGCAACATCAGCGAAAGTGGGGAATTGCATCCGTGATCGAGTGCACGGTCCTGGAAAATCGTCAGATCGAACTCGTCGTTGACGAGCTGCTCGGCAATGTGAATCGCCAGATCGGGATGACCGGCAATGTCCGGCAGCGGGCGCTTGCCTGCGCCCTCGTCCGCGAATTCGTGATTGGCCGATACACCCAGCGCGAAGGTCGGATAGCAATCGAAGAAGAAGCTGTTTGCGTGGTCGTTGTAGAACATCACCATCACGTCCGGCTTGCGCTCGGCGAGCCAGTCGGCCACCGGTTCGTAGCCTTTGAAGAGCGGCGCCCACGCGGGATCGTTCTGCTTACCCTTGTCGTACGCCATGCCGATAGTGGGCACATGCGACGTGCCGATTCCACCAATGATCCTTGCCATATCCCGTTGTCTTCCGTTACTTCGTGCCGTGCTTCAACAAGCGCCAATCGGATGGGTCGCCGCTACCGGGGTGGCAGCCTTTGCAACCATCTTGAGGTGCAACCATAAAGATCATGCAGGCTTGCCGAAAGTACGGGTAAACCACATTTGCACCGATTAAATTGCTCGCAAGCACCCTGAATGCCCGTGGCCGGCGCACGGATAAGCGCTGGAAGCCCCACCGGATATAGGGTGTGGGGTATCGCTGGCGAGCGTGCCTAGTCCCGGCCTACACTCCCGACTATCCACATGCGATAAACAAAACAGATGCCCGGGAAACGAAGTCGCAAGCCGCCTGGCAAGCGTGGTACCGGACCTGATGCGTCGCTATACTTGATGGCCTCGAATGAGCAGACACCCATGAACGAGATCACCCAGCACACCATCGCGGACACGTTGAACATCCGCCAGCCGGAATGCCGCCACCCGTGAGCAGCAAAGAACTCCTCAACCTGGCGCAATTGCGCGCATTTCGACTCGTCGCCGACATGGGTAGCGCCACGCGTGCGGCAGCGGCGCTATTTCGCGCCCAATCGGCTGTGACGCGCTCGGTACAGGAACTCGAGTCGGCACTCGGCGAGCCCCTCTTCGATCGCGGCCCCTCCGGCATGCTTCCGACGCCCGTTGGCCGCGCCGTGCTGCAGCGGTGCGAGCGGATCTTCGCCGAGCTGGAAGAGCTCGCGCAGTGGTGCTCCACGAGGCAGGCACGCCGGCGGCCGACAGCAGAAGGCGCGTTGCCGGCCTATCTGCTCAACACCCGGCGGCTTCAGCTATTCATCGCATTGGCCCGTCATCGGCATATGCCGAGTGCGGCGAAGACCTTCGGCATCAGTCAGCCGGCCGTCAGCACAGCGATCCGGGTGCTGGAAAGCGGCTCCGGTTTGAGTCTGTTCCATCGCAGCGCGCGCGGCATCCTGCTCACCACGGAGGGCGAAACGTTTCTGCTTCACGTGCGCCGCGCATTGAACGAATTGCGGCATGTGCCCGACGATATCGCCGCCTTGCACGGCAAGATTCAGGGTGCGGTGACGGTAGGCGCATTGCCGCTCGGGCGCACGTTGCTCCTGCCCAAGGCGATTGCGCGGATGACCACGCAGCATCCGGGCGTGAGAGTCGTCACTGACGAAAGCGCCTATGAGGCGCTGGTCGCCGGCCTGCGCGCGGGCGATATCGACTTCATTCTCGGCGCGCTGCGCGATAATGACGCCAGCAGCGGTTTGAAGAACGAGCGCCTGATGTCGGAAGATATGGTCGTTCTGGTGCGTCGCGATCACCCGCTCACTCGCGCACGCGATCTGACCATCATGGATTTGCGCGACGCGCAGTGGATCGTGCCGCGCAGCAATGCGCCGGCTCGCGCACTGTTCGAAGCGCAATTCAAGCGAATGAAAGTAAAGCCGCCCATGCCCACGGTCGAGACGGCCGACCTTGCCGTGATTCGTGGGCTGCTGCTCGGCACGGACATGGTCGCGGCATTATCGGGCCAGCAACTGCACTACGAAGTTCAATCTGGTCAGTTGACGATGCTCGACGTGCAGTTGCACAACACCCGGCGCGACATAGGCCTGACCATGCGGGCAGCCGGCACACCCTCACCCGCGGCGCGTGCGTTGATCGACGCGATCCGGCTCTCGGTTGTCGATGTCACGCGGACGATCAGCATCGCCACGAGCCAGCTTTAACCAGCTTTAACGCTGCAAAGTCACTGGAAACTGGAATTCAGAATTACAAAGATCGCCAGAATATGCCGCTGTTGTCTTGGTCGAATAGTGACGATCAAGACAACGGAAGCACTATGAAAAGCCAATCTTTTTTGTTCGCACTATTCGCCGTCACCGCGTTCTGGGCTGCCGATAGCCAAGCCGCTCAGCCGAATTACGCCTATTCGACAACGGTGCACCTTTCCGACGGCAAAACGCTGAGCTGTGCTGTGAACGAGCCCCCGACCGCTGTGCGCGCCACCGGCACCGCGCTCACCCGACGCGAAACGACGGAAGCCGACGTATTGGCGACTCAGCGACTGCGCCTCGTCAGCGGCCCCACGTCTGCGTATCCATCCCCGTACACAGCACCGAACGTCGCGTGCGGGGCCGTCGGTTGACTTGGAGTGGCGTGACGGAGTGCGTGCGGCTCATTCGGTACGATGCGGAACGTCGTCCGGGAAAGGATAGGGAGTGTGAGGCCCTGGCCATTCCGCCGCCGGTGGACCGCTTAGCGCATTGCACCCGGCAACACCGGCGAGAAAGCCGCACGTGAGTAACGTGAGTAAAGCGGCGCAAATGCACCGTACTGCTGCTCGACCGTTCATCGCACACCTCCTCCCATCTACCGCATACGCTAGTTCTTGGACCTACCGTCGGCGTGGGAGGTTGCACATGGTGAGCCCCAAAAAAACGGTGAGCGGATAAGTCCGCCCACCGCTAGTAGGAGCACGCCGATGAACGAATCAGCGCGAATCTGATTCCTGCATCAGAAGCGAGTGCGCACGCCCGAAGTCAGTTCGAGCTGATTGGTTGCGCCGAACGTCGTTCCGACGGTGTAGCCGCCATGCAGCCTCATGTAGTCGCCCGCCAGATACACTTCAGTACGCTTCGACAGGTGATAGAACGCAGACCAGTACAGCGTTTCCTTGTAACCGTTGTGGAGGCCCGACGTCGGATCGAAAGCGCCGATGTTCGCGTTCGGGATATCGCCGTCACTGTTGTAAGCGGCGTTGTGTACCCGCATCTGCTGATAGCCGAGTTCGTAGTCGAATGGCCCCTTCGGCGAGAGCTTGAGCGACACCGTAAAGGCATTGTCCTGACGCTGGCCGAGCGCGCCCTGATTGCCCAGGTAACGGAAGTAACCCGCGTTGGCGCGCAGAATACCGAACGTGTAGTTGCCACCCACCGAGAACGACTGGTTGGTAAAGCCGACGCGATTCGCGTGGCTATAGAAGCCCGACAGGTTGAACGGGCCGCCGTTGTACCCGAGCGCTGCCTGGTAGTTGGCGTTGGAGCCGAAACTCGTCGAGTTGCCGAATGCGTAGCCTGCGCTGGCGAAAATGCCGTTGTCGAACAGCTTCTTCCATGCCACGCCATTGTTATAACGTGTGCCGGTCGCGCTGGCCGCATAGAAAATCATCTGCTTGAAGTTGTTCGCGTTCGTCCAGCCGCCTTCTTCCGTCGTCAGACTCGCGGTGCCGTACGGATCGCCATAAATCGTCGATGCGTCGCGTGCGATCGTGTTCTGGAAGCCTGCCGTAATCTTGCCGAACGTATCGTTCTGGATGCCGACCCATGCGTCACGGTCGAAAATCTGGCCCGGATCTTCCATCTGGCCGTTGGCGACAACGTATTCGCTTTCAAGCCGGAAAATGATCTTCGAACCGGCACCGATATCTTCCGCGCCCTTCAGGCCCCAACGGCTGCCGCTGAACCACGGTTCGCCGCCGATACCCATGCCGATCACGTGATCGCCGTTCGCATTCGCGTGCGACTGATAGGTCGGTACGCTCAGATCCATCAGGCCATAGAGCTGAACACTCGATTGGGCGTGCGCGCCGGTTGCCGCAAAAGCGCCTGCCGTAGCGGCCAAAGCCAGATACTTTTTCTTCACGATCGTCTCCTCTGATTACAACGTTGAAATTTTCGTTTTCGCCGACTGCGGTGACTGCGGTCCGGAGATCCGGACAACAGCCCCGATCAGTCGATGAGCGCAATCCTAGTTTTCTCAATCCTTCACGCCGCTTTCCCGCATCACCGGCACAACTAAGTGAATTCACCGATATACGTCGATAATTCGGCGCTCGCTACGCGGTATCGATGCCGCGCAAGATGATGCCGACCCACTTCAGCGCCGCAGGCCGTTCGGAGATAAAGCGGTACGCCACCGGCGTCGAACTCGATCACCGGAGCGTCTTTGGAAACAGCGGGATTCATCAGGTAAATGCGTGCGAGGCGCCGGTACCGCGAAAGCGGCACCGGCGGCGCAACGAAATCACTCCGCAACCAACACGCGACAGTGACCGGCAAGCGCCGGCTTATTTCGACCCGGTGAACTCGTTGGTGTAAGTTTTCGCCAGCTCGATATGCTTACCTTTGACCGACGGGTTGAACGCCGACAGCACCTTCAGCACGGTCTCGGGACCGTCGGCCGGCATCTTGCCGTCCTTCGTAAACATGGGCAGCGATGCTTTCAACGCGCTCACGTAGAGCGGTTTGTCTTTCTGATAGTCGTCAGGCATCTTCGCTGCAATTTCTTCCGCGCTATGCGTGTTGATGAATTGCATCGTGCGAACGAACGCGTGCGCGAGCTTTGCTGCTTCCGCCTTGTGGGAATCGGCCCATGCCGCCTGCACATAGAGGCTCGATCCCGGGTAGGTGCCGCCCAATGCCGCCTTCGTGCCTTCCACCGTGCGCATGTCGACAAGCACCTTCGCGTCGCCGGACTTCTGCAATGCCGAGACGGTCGGCTCAGTCGTCATGCCGGCGTCGATGCGGCCTTGTTTGATCGCCGCGATGAAGCTCGCGTCGGCGCCCACCGGCAGCATCGTGTATTGCGTGGACGGGATGCCGTGCTGTCCGGCGAGGTATTGCGTCAGGAAGCTTGTCGAAGAACCGAGGCCGGTCACACCTAGCGTCTTGCCCTTCACGTCCGCCATCGATTTGACCGTTTCGGCCGCTTTGGTCGATACCATTTCGACCTCGCCCGGCACTTGCCCGAACACGACAATTGCCTTGACGTCCTTGCCCTTGGTTTGCAGATCGATCGTATGGTCATAGAAACCGACGACGGCCTGAACGGCGCCGGCCAGCAGTTCGTTCTCAGCATCGACGCCTGCCGGCTGCGACAGCAGTTCGACGTCGAGCCCTTCATCCTTGAAATAGCCGAGCTGTTCGGTCAGGCGCGCCGGCAAATAGATCAGCTTCGTGATACCGCCGACCATGATCGTGATCTTCTCGCCGTCAGCGGCTATCGCGTGCTGCGACGCAAGACTGAACAGCAGGCCGGAAGCAACGGCGATATGGCGCAAGGTGCGAAAGCGAGGGGTCATCGATTGTCTCCGTTATTGTCCGGTGCGGCGGAGTGCCGCCCGTCTGCATCGATGGGCCGATTCTAGGAGAGCGAATCCTTCCCTCGGCTTACACGGAGACCAAGGAGCCGTACGGGATTTCCATGAGAGACGCGCACAAAAAAAGCCAAGGCGTGAAGCCTTGGCTTGGAAAATTCTGTGGGTCAAGAAGTCCAGCAGAATCCAAAGGTGCCTGCTGCGCCTTGGACCGCAGCAGCACCCAGGTACGGCAATAACAGCCTGGCGAGCGCGGAGGCTCAATGCCGGGCTTTGCTCCAATGCGGCCAGTAGTGGCGGTGATCGAGATGTCTAAGCCGCTTGCGACGCATCTGCTCCCGGTAATAATGAGCGGCGACGAACACAGGCGCCATCGCCAGCACGAACGAACCCATAACGATTCCCACTGCTTCACTCATCGCGACCTCCATTGCGGAACTAGCGAACTATCGGCTTCAGTTCTAACGCTTCACGCCCGCGGCTACGGGAGCCTTCTCAGAGTTGCCTTGCACGGCCTTCGATGCCGAGGCTGTGACTACATCAAGATTGCTTTCGGCAAACTGCACAGCCTGTTGCCCCGTTTTCTGCAGCGTTTCGTACAGGGTCGTGGTGGCGGCAATCGCGGACTTCCATGCGGCAACTGCTGCTTCGGAGCCGGTAGGAGCATGCTTCGCCGTTTCTTCGACGAATGCCTGCACACGGTCGTTATAGCGCTCGTAGTGCGCCTGTGCGAGTTGCGTCACTTCAGTCTGAGTGCTCGATGCGATCTCGAACACCTGCTTGCTGTATGACAGTGATTTTTCCGCGAAGGGTGCGGTGAAACCGGCTTGCAGCGCGAACCATTGCGGCGGCTCCGTCGTGCCAGACACCTTCGCCATATTTTCCTGCGTTTCGGCCAGCGTGGCCCTGACGGCCTGCAGGTTCAGCGCGGCCAGTTTCTCGAAGCCTTCAAAGATCTTTCCGGCCACCCCGAAGAACGCGTCGACGTTGGCCTTCTGTGCAGCAACCTGCTCGGGACTCAATAGAGTCATTGTGAATTCCTCAAAGTTCGGTCCGGCACGCGAAGCCCCGATCGGACGGGTGTGCTGCGGCGGATCGCGATGGTGAATAAATCGATGTGGGTGTCGCAGATGCAGATGCCTAGCGCATCCGGGCAACCGCCTTGAGAATGGAATCGCCTTCGCTTGTGATCTGAGGACGTGAACGTCCCGACGCGAGGTTTTCCAGGGATATGAGTTGTCGCTCGAGCAGAGCGTCGAGCTCGGCGCGGCCCAGTTCGATCTGATCCGGGGCGTTCTTGATGAGCATTAACGTAGCGAATTCATGGGGACTCAACATATCGTCTCCTCGATTTAGTCCATCTGCGCGGGAAGTATTAATTACCCCCTCCAGCTTTAATGCCCGGCAAATGTTCCTGCCGTCTCCGCAAGCGATCGTTCGAGAAATCGCATCTGGGAGACGCCATCATAACCGCTCAATTTTCAAATGCAATATGCGGGATGCGCTTTATCAAAACTGCTGTTTTGTCTGTTGAATACTTCCGCATTACAGGGCCCCCGCAATGCCCCTCGATAACACTGCCACAGCCCCGTGGATGCCCGCCGGGCGTGGCTTAATGGCTGATCCATTCAACACACCAATGTTTGAATCGACGGCTTAATTAACACGATCGATTCATTTTGAATTCGCTGAGTCTGTTTATATTTGAATATTGTATTTACAGACCGAAACTTTATCGAGGCGACCATCCCTACCTCGACATTGCGAAACATTTATTACAACGCGCATCAATTTTAAGAATAGGCAGAATTTCAATCAGCGCGGATGCCTCTGACTTATTTATCGGGTTGAACTCCACAAACAACCCGCAATACCGCTAACCGCGCTGAAACCCAGCGAAGCGACCCGCCTGAAGTCCGCTTATGTCCGTGCCGGCCACACTGCCGAAGGAATGCCGACTGCTCCGTCGAATAGCCACCTCGCCGTGCGCAACAGCGCCGCGCTCAGCACTTCAGGCTGGCCAAGGCTTCCGCCAAGAACGAGTTCCACCGTGAACTCGCCTGTCGGGTGCTCAACCGACACGCGCTTTCGCGCGCCGTCAGCGTCCACCTCGGCAAGGCCCTCGCAGACCGTACCCGGCAGCACCGCGGCCGTGGCCACGCTCACCGCACCGAGTACGCCGATCGACGCGTGGCAGCGATGCGGAATAAAGCTGCGCGTGCTGATCGTGCCGCCGTGGCGAGGCTCGGCCACCAGACACATCTTCGGCACCGTGCGCGCGCTCACGTCGCCGAGATTCATCATTGGCCCCACAGCAAGCCGGATCTTTTCGATGCGCGCTTTCAGTTCGTCATCCGCGTCGAGTTGCTCGCGCGTTTCGTAACCGGTGCGATCGAGATCGCGCGCTCGCAGCAGCACGAGGGGCATGCCGTTGTCGATGCACGTCACGTCGATACCGTCGACCGTATCCTTGAGATGCCCCGTAGGCAGCAGCGTGCCGCAAGTGGAACCAGCCGTGTCCCTGAACTCGAGCGGAATCGGCGCTGCGAGGCCTGGCACGCCGTCGATGCGGGCATCGCCTTCGTAGGTAACCTGGCCTCCCGGCGTGCTTACCGTCGCTACCGCGATCTGCCCGGTGTTGACCATGTGAATCGCGACCGGTGTGCTGCCGTCGCGTGCATCCACGAGACCGCGTTCGATCGCAAACGGGCCGACGCCCGCGAGAATATTGCCGCAGTTCTGTCCGAAATCGACCCGCGCTTCGTTCACGACGACTTGTGCAAACAGATAGTCGACGTCGGCATCGTCGCGCGTGGAGGGCGAGATGATCCCCACCTTGCTCGTCAACGGATCGGCGCCGCCGATGCCGTCGATCTGGCGCGGATCGGGCGAGCCCATCACGGCAAGCAGAACACGGTCCCGAAGAGCGGGATCGGCCGGCAAATCCGTCGCCATGAAATAGGCGCCTTTCGACGTGCCGCCGCGCATCATCATGCACGGAATGCGCGTTTGTGCGCGACTGGGCATGACCTCGCCTCTCCGTCAAATATCTTCGGCCGAGGCGACGTAGCGCAGGCCCTTTTGCGCGAGCTTCTCGCGCATCGCGTAGTAGTCGAGACCGAGCGTGCCGCCGGCCAGCACCGAACGCGTCTTCTCTTCCTTCGCGATGCGGGCTTGCGACGCCTGCGCGACACTCGCCACGGTATCGAACGGCACGACGACAATGCCGTCATCGTCCGCAACGATGACATCGCCGGGATGCACGATCTGCTGCGCGCATACCACCGGGATATTCACCGAACCGAGCGTTTCCTTGACCGTCCCTTGCGCGGACACGGCCTTCGACCAGACCGGGAATTTCATTTCCCTGAGTGAGGCGACGTCGCGGCATCCCGCGTCGATGATCAGTCCGCGCACGCCACGTGCCGTAAGCGAGGTCGCGAGCAGGTCGCCGAAATAACCGTCCTCGCAAGGCGAAGTCGGCGCCACAACGAGAATGTCACCCTCGCGGCATTGCTCGACGGCAACGTGCAGCATCCAGTTGTCCGACGGCGGCACCAGCACCGTCACCGCCGACCCCGCGATAGCCGGCCCCGAGTAGATCGGTCGCATGTACGACGCAAGCAGGCCTAGCCGGTTCTGCGCCTCGTGAACGGTGGCGGCGCCCGCATGCTGCAGCACGGCCACATCGCGCGGATTGGCGCGGCGGATAGTCGTCACCACGACGCCTCGCTTCATGCCAGTTCTCCCGTCACGGCCGGGGTGATGCGTTGATAGCCTTCCGCGTATTGAATATCGCGCGCGGCGGTGATGCCGATATTGCGCTTGGCCTGCACGCCGCGTTGCAGGGCGACGCGCGTGTAGTACTCCCACAGGTGCTCCTGGCCCGCCATGCACTCGATCGCACGGCGCTTGGTGTCCCAGACCTCGGTGATATCGAGGAACGTATTGGGCATCCATTCGCACTGTTCGGTTTGATGCGGTTCGAACGCGTAGACGGGCGGCGCACCAACCACCTTCTGCCCGGGATTGTGACCTTCGGCCTGGGCGATGATCCGCGCTTCCTGCGCCACGTGCATGGCGAGCGGATGATCGAAGTTATACGGGTCTTTCTGCGAATGGCTCAATACGAACGCCGGCTGCAGTTCACGGTACACATCGACGAGGCGCATCAGAGCCTCGTCCGGCACGCGCAACGGGTAATCGCCGAGATCAAGAAATTCGACTTCCGCACCGAGGATGTCCGCGGCCCGCTCGGCCTCCTCCTTGCGCGCCGCCTTGACCTTCTCGATCGTCATTTCGCCCTTGCGCCAGAGTTTCGCCGATTCTCCGCGCTCGCCGAAAGAAAGACACACGACCTTCGTACGGTATCCGTTTTTTTTGTGCAGAGCGATTGCACCACCTGCTCGCCACACGAAATCGGCGCTATGCGCGCTCACCACCAACATCGCCTTGCCTGCCATTTCCAATCCACCTGTATTCACTATGTGATGGGTACTATTGTAGGTTTCGAAGGTGGCGAGGAAGCACCTAAAGGAGCGTGCAATGCCATCTAATCTGTTTATCGGAATGAGTCGGTTCAACGCGAGACCGGCTTGGAACCTTGAGGAGCGCGTTGTTCAACGATGTTCTCGAACACGCGGCACAGCGCGACTGCAACTCCGTCGTCCCGCGCTCGAATCAGAAAAGATGGTGTATCCCGCTCAGAAACACCGTCTGCCTTCCACCTGACGCCGCGCCGATTCCGAGCGTATTCGCCACCGCCCCGCCACCTGCGGTCTCGAACATCAGATCGGCATAGAGTTGAGTTGCTTTCGAAAGCGAATACACGTTCGCCACGGTCAATTGAGTCCAGCGGCGCCCCGCGAGTGTCGCGGTCCATGCCCCCGCCGCAATCTCCGCCGCAGGCGTCAGGCGCACATTGACGCCGCCGTCGACGGTGCGAAAGTGCTCGCTGCCGCCGTCCGACTGGATTCGCACATCCGTTGCGAGCGCATGCAGCGTCACGCGTTCAAAACGATACGATCCGCCGATCCCCATGTCGCGTACCTGTTTCGCGTTGAAGGTGGTGCCTGGCGCGAGTGTCTGCCCTTCGAACGACGTCAGGCCGAGTCCATTGGAAAGCGGCAGCAAAGGGTCGCGGTATTCGGAATACACCGCCACCAGTTTGAGCGGCCCGTTCGTATAGTTGGCACCGAAGCTAATGGTCCGTCCATCGGTGTTGCTGGCCGACGCGCCGGGAAATCCGTAGAGCGCACCGAAACTGAGTCCGCTGTAGTTCGCACTCTTCCACTTCACGGTGCTCGACAACTGAACCGGCAAGGTGCTTCCAAGGCCATCGAGATTGCCCGGGTGAAACGCAGAGAAGTCGCCGAGCAGTTGACCGGTCGACACCGAGCCGAGCCAATCGAAATTCCAGTCGGTCTGACGGCCGAGCGTCACGGTGCCGAACATCGGATCGGACAGTCCCACGTAGGCCTGACGATTGAAGAAGGTGCTGCTGCTGGCGGACGCGCCCGTCGTCGTGACGAAACCGCTTTCGAGTCTGAATACCACCGAACGGCCCGCGCCGATATCTTCGACGCCCTGGAAGCCGAAGCGGTCGGCCTGAAAGGTGCCCTGCTCGGCGATATACGCATGGGCGCCGTGCAGATTGCTCACGTAGCCGAGACCCGCATCGAGACTGCCATACAGCGTGACGCTGCTCTGGGCGTTGGCCGCGGTTGAAACGACGAGCGCAGGCAAGCACGCGACGAATGTCGCGCGGAAAGCGAAATGGGTTTTCATGGCGTGTTGGTTGAAGCGCTGGAGGGAGAACTGCGTGGCCGTGCGTTAGAAGTTAAAGCCCGAGTTCATCAGGTTGGTTGAATCTTTTCCGCGGGGCTTAGATGCCATGCGCCGAAAACCAGATTGACGACGATGGCCGTGAGCGTCCCCGCCGCCATGCCGTTGCCCAATACGATCTGCACATAGCCCGGGAACGATGCGTAGACGTTGGGGACCAGAATCGGTATCAGCCCCGCAACGAGCGCGGCAGCGAGCGTGTATTGATTGCCGCGTGCATGCAGGTCGACCTTGCCGAGCAGATTGACGCCCATCACGCCGATCATCGCGAACACGATCAGCGCCGTGCCGCCTACCACCGGCGCGGGAATGGCGTAAGCGAAGCGTCCGAGCGGCGCAAACAGCGCGATGACCATCAACATCGCACCCGCCGTCGCGGTCACGTAGCGCGAGCGCACCCCGGTGGTCTGCACGACGCCGATGTTCTCCGCGCTCGTGATGATGAGCGAGGTGCCCAGCAGCGAGCCGAGCAGCGACGCCACCGCATCGCCGCGAATCGTCCTCGGCACATCGCGGCGCATGTCGATCTTCCTGCCGGTGATCTCGCCGACGGCAACCGTCTGCCCCGTTGCCTCGGCCATCGAGATCACGCTGAAGATCAGCATCGGTAGCGCGGCGAGCACGTCGAAACGCGGCATGCCGAATGGCAGCAAAACCGGCAGCGTGAAGAGCGGACCGCCCCACATATCGCCTGCGGGCATCAGTCCCATAGCCCAGCCGGCACACGTGCCCATCGCAAGACCGAGCAGCACGGCAAGCCGCCCCGCCGTGCCCTTGAAGATACGCGCCACAGCCAGCGTGGCCATGATCGTGAGCAACGCAAGGCCGAGCGACTGCGGCCGAGCGAAACCAGGTGTGCCCGGCTGGCCGACGATGATGCCGGCGTAAATCTTGATGAGGCTCACTGAGACGAGCAGCAGCATCGTTCCCACCACCACACGCGGGAAAAACCGCAGGCATCGCGCGAATACCGGCAGGACGAGCCAGTAGAACAGGCTGGTGAGAATCGCCGCGCCCGAGGCGGTGCGCAGATCCGTCTGCGTGGCGATGACGGCGAACAGCATGGCGGGCGCGCCGCCCGGCACCATTACAAAGGGCAGCCGCGCCCCGATCGACCCCGCCCCGAGCGATTGCAACAGCGTGCCGGCGCCACAGGCAAAGAAGGTCGCGCCGATCAGATGCACGGTCATGTCCGATGAGAGCGACAGCATCCTCGACACCAGAAAAACCGCGGTGACGGGCGAAGCCGCCATCGACAGGACATGCTGCAAGCCGAACAGCGCGAGTTGCCACGCAGGCAGGCGCGTATCGACGCTATGTGTGGCTGGGTCTGGATTCACGTTACCCCCGAGGGATCGAAAACGCGGCGTTCAGGCGCGCAGCCACGGCAATTGCTCGCGGCTGTAGCGGAAGGTCTGGAAGACGCTGTTCAACTGGCCGGGGCCGGTTTTGCGCGCCGCTTCGTCCGGGTACTGGTCGAACCAGGGAATCACGTATTCCCACACCACCTCTCCAGCGGGCGTCACTTCGAAGAGGCGGCCCGTTGCCGACTCGGTGATGTGCGTATTGCCATTCGCGAGTCGCTGCGCGTTGCCCATGAAAGCGCTGTAGAACGCATTCACCATGTCGTCGGCGTAAGACCACACCACCTCGTTGTTCGACGGATCGATTTCGAGCACGCGCGAAAAAGCCACATGCGCGCCGCTACGGAAATTGCCGTTGTCGAACGTGAGAATGTTGCCGTTAGCGAGCGCCACGGGTGCGTGCTGGTGCGACACCACGCTCGGCGGAATGTGCATCGTCACGCCGCCGGTCTTGCGATCGACGGCGACGATGCCCGACGTGGTGCGCAGGCTCATCAACACGTCGCCCTTCGCATTCACGCCGAGCCCGTTCACGAGCGGCCAGTGATACCGGCCGAAGCCCGACGCGATCGGAAAGTCTTCGGGCTTGAGATGCTCCCATGCTTTCCATTCCCACACCAGTTCGCCCGCGCGATTGACTTCGCGGATCACGTCGGCGTACATGACTTCGTCGGGACTGTGCGCGGTGCCGCCCGGCACGCGCTCGGCAAATCCCGCCGGCACGGGTGCGCACGCGGCGTAAAGCAGATTGCCGTTGGCGAGCCACTGCGCGTCATGATGATGCGCGGGATCTTCGTAATGCCAGATCACCTCGCCCTCAGGCGTGACTTCGGAGAAATCGCCGCCGTGCCACATCGACCATGGGGCGTAACGGCCTTCCGATTTTGCATGATTGCCGTTGTAGCCGAGATTGCCGTTGGCAAGAATCACGGCGTGGCGTCCGGCCCGCACCGGCATCTTCCACTCGTGCACGACGACGCCCTCGATATCGATGAGATAGACGCGGCCACCCGCCGTTTGCGGAGCAATCAGCGTATACCCGCCGAATGAAACCCTGGGGTCGTGAGCGATGAGGCCAACGCCGCGGCGGCGCTGGGTAATTTGATCGACTGTCGTGGTCACGATTCGCTCCGTTAAGATGATGAAGCGAAATCTAGGCTATCCGTTCCGTCAATAAAATCTGATTATTCTTAACGGGCCGTATGGAAAAACTATACGGTCGATTTATGCGTCCAATATCGCAGACATTCCGTTGTTTCGACGAGGTAGTCAGGCGTGGTTCGATCCGCAAAGCGGCCGAATCGCTGCACCTGACCGCGGCCGCCGTGCACCAGCAAATTCTTAATCTCGAGGAGCAGGTCGGCTCGCCGCTCTTCGACCGGTTGCCGCGCGGCATGCAGCTCACCACGGCTGGCGAGATCATCATTGCTGCGGTGCGGCGCGGACAACGCGATTTCGACAATGCGATGACGCAGGTGGAGGACCTGCGTTCGCTGCGCCGCGGGCATATCAACCTCGCGGTGTCGCCTTCGTCGGCCGAGCAGTTGGTGCCCGAAGCCATTCAGGCCGCTATGAAAAGCTATCCGGGGGTGACGTACAGCGTGCGCTCGGGCAACGGCGAGAGCATTCTCAAGTGGGTGGAGACCGGGGAAGCCGACATCGGTTATGGCCTGCGTCGCAAACCGCCGCCCGGTGTGGTGGAAGTACGCGCCTTCTCGCAGCACCTCGGGCTCGTCACGCCGCCCGGGCATCCGCTGACGAAGCTCGGCAAACGGCCCCGGCTGCGCGACTGCCTCGACTACCCGCTTATCCTCATGACACCGGATACGGAGTTGCGGGCCATGGTGGATCAGATCGACCACCGCGAGCAACGCAAGGCGCGTCCGCTGGTGGAAACGAGTTCGGTTTCGATGGTGCGCCGGCTCGTTGCGGACGGTGTCGGGATCGGCTTCCTGATTGCGGAGAACGTGGCGGAGGATGTGACGCAACGCAAGCTTGCGTGGACTGCGCTCGCCGATGCGGGCGCGAAGTCGTTCAGTTGCCTTTATCAACGCTCCGACCTGACTACGACCGTCGCGATGAGCATGTTCCTGCAGTTCCTCGGCCACGCGATCGAGGCGACCGAGAGCCAGTTTCACGCTTCAACGCAAGCGGGCCGCAAGCGCGGGCAGCGGATCAAGTGAGGAATCCGGAGGAGTTCAGAGTTCGGTAGCGCGTTCAACGGCAAACCGCTCCACACACGCCTGCCGCACTCTCTCGACCGAAACGGCCCAGTCTTCGCCCACTGCCCGGCGGAATAGCCGCAGCGTATGCGGATACCACGGCGAATCATTGCGCTCGTGCATCCAGCGCCAGTCGATGTCTTTCTCCGGCAGCATTATCCAGCACGGTTTGCCCAGCGAGGCGGCCAGATGCGCCATGGACGTGTCCACGCAAATCACCAGATCGAGTTGTTCGATGATCGCGGCGCTGTCCGCGAAATCGTTCACCGTCGAACCGAGTTCGAGCAGCGGCTGACCTGCGGGCGGGTTTTGCGCCTCGTCCTCGCCCTGGCCTCTTTGCAGACTCACAAAGCTCAGACCCGGCACGCTCCAGAGCGGCGCAAGCGTGGCTAGCGTTGGGATCGACCGGTTCGCGTCGTTATGGTGTTTCGCATTGCCTTTCCACACCAGCCCGACCTTGCGGCCGGGCGGCAGGGTCTCGAGCATCGGCCGCCATTTTTCGACGAGCGACGGCTCGGCCGCGAGACGGACCGGGCGCGGAATCGTGTCCACTGCCGTACGCAAGTGCAGCGGCGCGCTCAACAAGCTCGTCCAGCAGTCGTATGTCGATGCGGCTACATGGGCCAACGCCGTATCGTGATCGAGCACGGCATCCACGCCGTCCACCGTAGCCATCAGCCGGTGCAAGGCAGGCTGACACACAAAGGCGATATGCGCGGCCCCTTGCGCCTTGAGCAAGGCGAAATAGCGGCTGAATTGGACCATATCGCCAAGCCCGTCTTCCTGCCAGACCAGCAAGGACTTGTCGGCGAGCGAGTCGCCTTGCCACTGCGGACAGCTCAACATGGAACGCGTCTTGTGATGCACGAAACCCGGCTGGTCGTAGCGGCACTCGTACAAGCGCCAGCCATCTTCAAAGCGGCCCATGCTGAGCACCAGCACAGCCAGACCGAACCTGGCATCGCCGTAATCGGGGCGTAAAGCGAGCGCCCGCAGGTAAGCGGCTTCGGCTTCCGGCAGCCGCTTGAGTTGCGCCAGCGCGGCCCCGACGTTGTAGTGAGCCTCGGCGAGATCAGGACGAAGCGTGAGTGCTTGCGCGAAGGCCTCGACAGCCTCCGGCAAGCGGTCGATCTGACGAAGCACGCAGCCCAGGTTGTTGTGCGCGTGAACGATGTCGGGCCGGCAGCGAATCGCTTCCCGGTAAGCCATTTCGGCCTCGGGTAGACGCTCCAGGCTGGTTAGCGCGAGGCCGAGGTTGTAGTGCGCCTCGGCATAATCCGGGCGATGCGCGATTGCCTCCCGGTACGCCGCTTCAGCCTCGGGCAGACGCTGGAGATCAGCCAGCACCGCACCGAGGTTGAGGTGCGCCTCCGCGTAATCCGGGCGAATCGCCAGCGCGAGCCGGCAAGCCAACTCGGCCTCGGGCAGACGGCACGTCGCCTTCAGCACGCCGCCGAGGTTATTGAGCGCTTCGGGATACTGGGGCTTGATGGTCAGCGCCTGCCGGTAGGCGGCATCCGCCTCGGCAACACGGCCGAGTTCCATCAGCACGTTGCCCAGGTTGTTGTGCGCCTCGGCGTGTTCCGGCAGGCCGATCAGCGCCTCGCGATAGGCCACTTCCGCCTCATGCAGCCGGCGCAGTTCGTGCAATACGATAGCCCGGTTGTAGTGCGCCTCCGCGTAGTCGGGGCGGATCGTCACCGCCTGACGATACGACGCCTCGGCCTCTTCCCGGTAGCCCATCCCGTAGAGCACGGTGCCGAGATTGTTGTGCGCGTCGGCCTGGCCGGGCCGCAGCGCGACCAGTTGCCGATAGACCGCCTTGGCCGCCGACAGGCGGCCGTGCGATTTGAGCAGCATGCCGAGACTGCTGTACACCTCGGCATAGTCGGGTTTGGCGCGCAGACACTGGCGCCAATAGGTTTCCGCGTCGGACAGATTGCCCATGCCGTACCAGCAGGCGCCCGCAATATTCAACGCGTCGGCCCGCGCGTCTTCCTCCACCTCGTCGTGCGGGTCGAGGATCGGCTCCACCAACGACCAGGCATCGGCGAATTGCCCGCTTTTGCAGAGCAATGCCGCCTGCTGATTGATGTCGGCTATCGAGGAAGCGCGCGTCTGCGTGGCAGTCATGAGTCGTGGTAACGGGTGGTGGCGGTCAGCCGGGTCAATCGTGTTTTGCCTGCCCTGTCCGGCGTTTCGCGTATCTGCGCGGCCGCGCAGGAGGTCGAAGCGCCGACAGGGAAAGCCGAACATTTACCATGCAGCTTAAGGGAAACGGTCACGCTGTAACGCCCCGAAATGAGCCGGTTTCGGCCTTCTAATCCGACGCTATAGACGGAATCACAGGAGAAAAGACCGCGCGGCAGTGCTAGAATCGCCCGCGTCTTTACGTTCATCACCATGACTCCACGCTCCCATAACCGCATGACCGCATGGCTTGGCCTGATCGCCATGTGGCTTGTCGTGTTCGCGCCGGTCGTGAGTCAGATGCTGGTGTCGAACCGCGCGAACGAGCCCTTCGCGGCGCTCTGCTCGGCGCTGCAGCCGGCCAATCAGAGCCTGGTGAGCCAATCCACGCAGGCCAACCCGGCGCCCGTCCACCTCAGCCACGACGACGCCTTCGGCGCATGCGGCTACTGCCATCTGCTCCAGCATCACGTCGCCATGCCGACCGTTGCGGCCGTCGAACCGCCGCCCGCACTCGCGCTTGCCGGCACTGTGCCGCCCGCCCTCTCCACCCGCTTCACGCCGCTCGGCGCGTTCCCGTCCGGACGCCCAAGAGGCCCGCCCGCCGTTTCCTGATCGCTGTTGTTCCTGATCGCGCATTTGCCGCACCCGTTGAGGGGGCGCGCGATCGCCTGTTCAATGCATCAAGGAAACGTTCATGCTCAACTTCGCTTTGCGAAGGCTGCCTCTTTGCGCCCGCCGCGGCGCCCGGCGCATTCCATCCGGCCGGCGGCCGCTGTCGCATTTCCCGGCTTATTTTTCTGCACTAGTTCCAGCCTTCGCACCGGCACTTATCGCCTCCCCGGCTCACGCGGATAGCGCGTCCGCCGACGCCACGCTACCTGCCGTCAGCGTTACCGCCAGTGCCAATTCCGTCGCCAACCCGCGCGCCGTCGACCCTAATCTGCCGGCTTCGGTCGAAACCGTAACGCGCGAACAGTTCGACAACTGGAACGTCGTCAATACCGAAGACGTGTTGAAGTACATGCCGAACCTTGCCGTGCGCAAGCGTTTTATCGGCGATCTGAACTCGATCATCGCCGTACGCGGCACCAGCAATTCGCAGAGCGCACGCGGTCTCGTCTATGCGGACGGCCTCCTGCTCAGTAATCTGCTCGGCAATAGTTATTCGTTTCCGCCCCGCTGGTCGATGGTGTTTCCCGACGAGATCCAGCAGGTCGACGTGATCTATGGGCCGTTTTCCGCGCTCTATCCGGGCAATTCGCTAGGCGCCACGGTGCTCATCAGCACCCGCATGCCGAAGAAGTTCGAAGCCGACGCGGACGTCAAAGCCTTCACCCAGCACTTCAGCCTGTTCGGTGTGAATCAGAATTTCAACGGCAGCGAGGCAAGCGCGTCGATCGGCGATCAGATCGGGAAGTTCTCGTATCGGTTGGGCGTGAATCACCTTGAGAACACGAGCCAGCCGCTGCAATTCGCCACGCTCGCCAAGTCAAATACGCCCGCGAAAGCCGGAGACACACCGGTGACCGGCGCGTACTTCTACAACAACCAGACCAATACGCCGACCGCGGTGCTCGGCGTGAACGGCGAAGGGATCGAACACACGGTACAGGACCAGTTCAAGCTGAAGATGCAGTACGACTTCACGCCGACACTGCAGGCCGCCTTCACACTCGGCTATTGGCACCAGACCTATAACAGCGCGACGTCGAGTTTCCTGCGCGACGCGAACGGCAACCCGGTATACAGCGGCAAGGTCGCGATCGGCGGCTACGAGTACACGATTCCGGCGGCCGCCCTCGCCCCGAGCCTCGGCTACAGCGAGAACTGGTTATACGGGCTCACGCTGAAAACCCGCAACGCCACCGGCTGGAATGGCGAAGCAATCGCTTCGTACTACGACGTCGGCAACAGCGTGGCGCGCACCGCGAATTCGGGCGCGCCGGGCAACGGCCCCGGCACGGTGATCTTCGGCGACGGCACCGGCTGGAAAACGCTCGATCTGCGCACCACCTACACACCCGTCACGCCGCAAGCGGGCCTGACGAGTCATGCGCTGAGCTTCGGCTATCACTACGACAACTATTTCCTCGACAACGAGAGCTACAACACGCTGAACTGGCGCGATGGCGCGGCGACCTCGTTTGCCAATGCTTTCAAGGGCAAGACGCAGACCCAGGCGCTGTACGCCCAGGATGCCTGGCACTTTCTGCCGCGCTGGAAGTTGGTCTACGGCGTACGGTACGAAGACTGGCAAGCCTACGGCGGCTCGCAGGCACTGCCGGGCAAGGTGTTCCCGTATAGCGACGCGAACCAGCATCACTTTTCGCCGAAAGCCTCATTGTCGTTCGATGTCACTGACGATCTGAGCTTGCGCGCATCGATTGGCCGCGCCTATCGGTTTCCGACGGTGGGTGAGATGTTCCAGGGGCAAATCAACGGCTCCTCGATCATCAACAACAATCCGAACCTGAAGCCCGAAGACGATCTCTCGAAGGAGTTGACCGCTGAATGGGCGCACTGGAATGGCGTGTTCCGCTTCTCGCTGTTTCAGGACGACGTGAAGAACACGATCTTCAGTCAGACCGATACGACCGTGATTCCAAATGTGACGAATTTCCAGAACATCGGCAAGGTGCGCTCGCGTGGCGTCGAAACGAGCTACTCGGGACAGGATGTATTCGTGCGTGGTCTCGATCTGCTGGCGAGCGTGGCGTACACGCAGTCGAAGATCATCGCGAATGCGCAGAACCCGGCCACCGTCGGCAAGTACTTCTATCGGATTCCGCTGTGGCGCGCGAATCTCGCCGCGACGTATCACATCGACGAACGCGCAGCGATCACGCTTGCCGCGCGCTACTCCGGCCGTGAATACAACACGCTCACCAATACCGACACGAATCCCGATGTATTCGGCGGCACCAGTTCGTACACGGTGGCGGACGCGAAATTCACGTTCAAGCCGACGAAGCTGAGTGAAGTTGGTATCGGCGTCGACAACCTGTTTGACGCGCGCTACTTCGTCTATCACCCGTATCCGGGCCGCACGTTTTACGTCGAAGCAAAGTTGCGTATGTGAACACGCGATTGGCATGCGCGGTTTGCACTCGTGAGTTGCAAACCAGCGCGTGCATCACTGCGCAAACCGATCGACCCATTTTTGCTTCAGGAGGATTGAATGTCCACCACCACCGCACAACGCGCGACCTCGGCAACAGGCGCAGCGAATGCCGGCTACCGAACGCTCTGGCGCTGGCACTTTTACGCAGGTCTCTTTGTGATGCCGTTTCTGGTCGTGCTTGCGATCACCGGCACGCTGTATTGCTTCCAGCCGCAAATCGAACCGCTGCTTTACCCGCACCGCCTGATCGTCGAACCGCAAGCCACGCCAAGGCTCACTGAAGACGCGTTGCTCGCCAAAGCCCGCGCGGCGATGCCGACCGATGCGCGCGCGGTGACGGCTCCTATCGCGAGCGCACCGGATCGCAGCACCGAGTTCATTTTTCGCCTCGCCGACGGCGAAAAACAGAGTGTCTATCTGAACCCCTACACCGGCGAAGTATTGGGCACGCTAAGCGTCGAGCGCCGCTTCATGCAGGTGGACCGCATGCTTCACCGCAAGCTGCTGCTCGGCAAACCAGGCGAATTGCTGATGGAGTTGGCCGCGTGCTGGACGCTGGTGATGATCGGCACCGGCATCGCACTCTGGTGGCCGCGCGGGAAGACCACCGCACGTGCTGTGCTGGTGCCGCGTTTCTCGCTGCAAGGACGCGCGCTTTGGAAGAATCTTCACGCCGTGATGGGTATCTGGCTCGCGCTCGGTGCGCTCATTTTCGTGCTGAGCGGTCTGCCGTGGACAGGCTCATGGGGTAAGCAGTTCAAGGCGCTCGCAACCTCTGTCAATCTTGGCGCGCCGCCAGGTTCGTGGGGCGGTTTGCCGTTGCGTTCTGTCCTGCCGGGAGCGCGTGGTGAAACGCAAGCCGCGCACGGCGCTGATCAGGCGAACATGGACTCGATGCCGGGCATGGTGATGGACGATTTGCCGTTGCCGCTCACGCCATGGGCCGTCGGCAACACGCCGGTGCCGCAATCCGCCGACGCACACGCGGCGCAAGCGCTGCCGCTCGGACGCATCGTCGCCCTCGTCGCATCGCTCGGTGTCCAGAGCGGCTACGACATCGTGCTGCCGTCATCCGCTACGGGCGTCTACACCGTCTCGTACTTTCCCGCCGACCCGAAAGACGAGCGCACGCTGTACATCGACCAATACAGCGGCACGGTGCTGAAAGACATCCGCTACGGCGATTACGGCGCGGTGTCGAAAGCCGTGTCGTACGGCACGTCGTTGCATATGGGCCGCTATTTCGGCGTCGCCAATCAGATCCTCTGCGCTGCGATTTCGCTTGGGCTCGCGGGAATGGCCGTGACCGGCTGCGTGATGTGGTGGAAGCGACGCCCGCAGCGCTCGCTCGGCGCACCCTCGCGCGAACGTGCCGCACCGCCGATGCGTGGCTGGAAAACCAGTCTCGTTCTGCTCGGTATCGTCTTTCCGTTGATGGGCGCCACGTTGCTCGCAGTGTGGCTTGCCGATCGCACGATTTTTGGCCGCGCCACGCGGCAAGCTGCTTAACGCTTCATTTCCGCTGTTAAAAACGAGGAACACCTCATGAAGACAACACGCAAACTTCTCTTCGCCGCCTTGCTGTGCGGATCATCCATTCAGGCCTTCGCCGGTGCCGCTGCAGCCGTGAGCGTATCGGACTGCTGGATCCGCGCGTTGCCGGGCGATCTGCCATCGGGTGGCTATTTCAAGGCCAGCAACACGGGTGATCAGCCCGTCAATCTCACCGGCATCAGCACTGACGCTTTCGGCATGGCCATGCTGCATCAGACGCAAAGCCAGGGCAGCACGTCTTCCATGGCGATGGTCCATCAGGTGGCGGTGCCCGCGCACGGCTCGCTCGTCTTTGCTCCGGGCAACTATCACGTGATGCTGGAGCATCCGAAACAGCCGCTCAAGATCGGCACGACGATCCCGCTGGCGTTCTCATTCAGCGACGGCGAGAAAGTCACCGCCTCCTGTGCCGTGAAAAGCGCGAGTACGATGAGCCAGTAACATGCCGGATAATTAATGTGGCAGGCTTAGAATCGGTTTACACATGGCCGCGGCGCTGCGAATCAGGCGCACCGTCTCAGCCCCGCAGCAGCCCATGGCGAAGCGACGGTTGAAATGGTGCGGCGAGCGATCCACCGCCGCTTACTCAGGAGAAGCAAATTGAACTCGAAACTTAGCCGGCCGGCATTGATCGCCGCGGCCCTCGCGGGACTCGCCGCCACCGGCATCAGCGCAGCGCATGCGGACGAGAAGGTTCAGTGCTTTGGCATCGCCAAGGCCGGTCAGAACGACTGTGCGAGCAAGACCGGTGTGCACGGCTGCGCCGGTGAGGCCAAGGTCGACAACGACAAAGGCGACTTCAAGACCGTGCCGAAAGGAACCTGCCAGAAGATGGGCGGCAAGTTCGACGAGCAGCATTCCTGATGCGGATGCGGCGCTCCTGTGCCAGTCCGGGCCCATGATGCATCCTCTCGTCCCTTCTGCCTGCGCGCCGCCCGGCATCGGAATCGGGTTGCGCCATGCTCATTACCGCGACTTCCTCGACGCTACGCCTGCGGTCGACTGGGTCGAGGTGCACAGTGAAAACTATTTCGGCGACGGCGGCTTCGATCTGCACGTGCTCGACACCGTGCGACACGACCTGCCTGTCAGTTTGCACGGGGTCGGTCTCGGCCTTGGCTCGACGAAGCCACTCGACCTCGCTCACGTTGCGAAGCTCAAACGTCTGATCGAGCGGATCGAGCCGGCTGTCGTCTCCGAACATCTTTGCTGGGGCGCGACATCGGCTGGCCATCTGAACGATCTTTTGCCGATGCCTTTGACCGAGGCGGCGCTCTCGCTGCTCACTTCGCGTGTCAGCGAATTGCAGGACACGCTCGGCCGGCCGGTTCTACTGGAAAACGTCTCCACGTACGTTCGATTCCGCGACGATCAGTACGGTGAGACTGCATTTCTTGCCGAACTTGCGTCACGCACGGGTTGCGGCGTATTGCTCGACGTGAACAACCTATACGTGAACCAATGCAATCATGGAGAGGACGCCGTCGCGGCCATGAACGCGCTGGCGATCGGCACGATTGGCGAGATTCATCTTGCGGGTCATCGCGTGACGGACATCGCCGTCGTCGACGATCACGGCTCACGCGTCGTCAACGAAGTCTGGGCGCTCTATGAATACGCACTGCAGCGGTTCGGCACGATACCGGCGCTGATCGAGTGGGATACCGATGTACCGGCGTTAAGCGTCTTGCTCGATGAAGCGGATCGCGCACGTGATATTCAGAACACCGTGCACGCCAGGCGATCGGCCCTCACCCCTTCGAATCAACACGATGCCGATAATGCGCACGCCGCTTGAGTCACTGCAGCGCATGTTCGCTGAATCGCTGGAGGGCGAACAGCGGCCTGTGCTTGCGCAACTGCAATGCACGGGGCGTGGAGTCCATCAGGCGCTAAGTCGCGCTGAGAGCGCTGCATGCGTCTCTGAACAAACACCAGGCAACGGCAACGAACTCGCGGACAATCTGCGCGAGCGCGTCGACCTCTATCGGAGCAGCATTCGCGCCCACCGGCGGACTGCACTCGCGAGCGCCTATCCCGTCTTGTTGGTGTTAGTCGGTGAAGCCTACTTCAATGCGCTGTCGGTGGCTTACGCAGAAGCCCATCCGTCACAGAGCGGCGACCTCAATCGCTTCGGCGCAGCGCTACCGGCTTTCGTCGAAACCTACGAACAGGCTCCCCGTTTCCGCTATTTCGCCGATCTCGCGCGTCTCGAATGGTCGCTGCATCTGGCCTACTTTGCCGCGGACGCCAACGTGCTTACGCCAGCGGAATGGGCCGCCATCCTCCCCAAAGATTTGCTCGAAGCGAAATTGGTCGTGCATCCCGCCTGCACGTTCATCGCTTCACCCTATGCGATCGCCGATATCTGGGCAGCGCATCAGCCAGGTGGCTCCTTTCCGGCAAATTTCGAGTCACCGACCCATGTACTGGTCGTGCGACCGCAGTGGCAGCCGCAGATACTCGTTCAATGCGCCGCCGCGCATTCGGCTCTCGATGCGTTGCAACGTGGAACGACGCTCAACGAAGCGCTCGACTCGGCATTCGCAATCGATGCCGAATTCAATTTCACGTCGCAATGGCGCGCGTGGATCGCGGCCTCGGCGATTACAGGCCTCCAGCCCTGTTAAGCAGATTGCAGACCGCCCCGCCGGCGCCGACGCAAACGCTTTACGACCTGCCGAATCCGTCCCTTCAGAAGAATTTCGACTGCACCGTTGCTCGCCCTGCTCGTTTACGTTAAATTATGCTCGATTATGATCGTTTCGCAATCGAGCAAGGTGAAGTCATGCAACGAACGAGGCAGGACGCAGTGGACGGGCTTCTGCCCGAGGAGCGGGAACAGCTGATTTTGGAACGGTTGCGTGCTCAAGGCCGCGTATTGGCATCCGAACTCGCTGCCGAACTCCAAACATCTGAACATACGGTCCGCCGTCATTTGCGCGAACTGGCCGACCACGGTCATTGCAAGCGCGTGTACGGCGGCGCCCTGCTGATCTCGCCTGCCGGCGTAGACGCCTCGGTCCGCATGCACGAAGCCGTGGATCGGAAGGCCTCTCTCGCGGTCGTCGCGGCGTCCATCGTCCGGCCCAAACAGATCATTTTGCTGGACACCGGGTCGACGAATGTCGCGATCGCCGCGGCGCTCCCGGACAACGCGGATCTAACCGTCGTGACTAACTCGCCCGAGGCTTGCGCGCGTCTCCTGAACCGGCCTGGCTTCGAGATCATTCTTATCGGCGGGCGCATCGCTCAGCATGCAGCCGGCGCGACCGGCGCCACCGCCTTGCTGCAGATCCAGCAGATCAAGGCCGACCTCTGCTTTCTGGGTGCGTGCGCGTTCGATACAGATGAAGGAGTCGCCGCGTTCGACGCTGAAGAGGCCGAACTCAAACGGGCGATGGTGCAGGCAAGCAGCCAGGTCGCTATCGCCGTGACGTCGGAAAAACTGATGACCGCTGCGCCGTTTTACGTTGCGCCGGCGCGCGCCGTAGACCATCTATTCGTCGAAGCGGATGTGACGGCCGCGCGGCGTACCCAACTCGCAGCGGTGTGCGACAACGTGATGGTGGCGCGCTCATGAAAACACTCGTTACTCCGATCAGCACACCGCTCATGAAACCGCTCAAGGAGCGGGTGGCCACCCTCGGCGTGTTTCTCGCCAACGGATTCGGGATCGGCGCCTGGGCAGTCGAAGTGCCGCGTATCAAGGAGAGTCTGTCGCTCAGCGATACGTCGTTGGGGATCGCGCTATTCGCCTTTGCGCTGGGGGCCATCATCGCGATGCCGTTGGCCGGACAGTTGGCGCCGCGCTTCGGCAGCGGCCGGGCCACCGCGCTGCTCGGCGCTGCGTTTGTTATCGCGCTCCCGCTCCCCGCCTTTGCGCCGAACCTGGCGACGCTGGGCATCGTGCTCCTCCTGCTCGGTGCGGCGAACGGCGCGCTCGACGTCTCGATGAACGGCCACGCCAGCACGATCGAAACGCAATGGAAGTCGCCCATCATGTCGTCGTTTCACGCGGCGTGGAGTGCGGGCGGCCTGCTCGGCGCGGCGACGGGCGCCATGCTGCAGAAAAACGGCGTCGGCGTGATCGGCGGTCTCATGCTGCCGGCCGTATTCATCGCCGTCCTCATGGCCGCTGCCGCGGTGTTGGCGTTGCGTGATCTCGGTCCGCGCGCGGCCGCGTCCTCCAGCGGCTTCGCGTTGCCCAACGCCAAAGTGATGAAGCT
This sequence comes from Paraburkholderia sp. SECH2, assembly GCF_030464795.1. Taxonomy (NCBI): domain Bacteria; kingdom Pseudomonadati; phylum Pseudomonadota; class Betaproteobacteria; order Burkholderiales; family Burkholderiaceae; genus Paraburkholderia; species Paraburkholderia sp. SECH2. The sequence continues at coordinate 106,151 of NZ_JALPRH010000007.1, read as the reverse complement.
TGCGTTGCTCGCGTTCCTTTGCATGATGGTGGAAGGCGCGGTGGCCGACTGGAGCGCGGTGTATTTGCGCGCTACCTTGACCGAAGCGGCCAGCGTCGCGGCGGTCGGCTATTCCGCGTTTGCGTTCTCGATGGCGGCTTGCCGCATCGTCGGCGATGTGTCCGTGCGGCGCTTCGGTTCGAGCAAGGTGATCGGCTTCGGCGGCCTGCTGGCGGCAGCCGGACTCGCGCTGGTGTTGAGCCTGCCCACCGTGCTTACGGCTTGCGTGGGCTTTGCCATGGTCGGCGTCGGCCTCGCGAATATCGTCCCGGTGATTTTCAGCGCCGCGGGCCGCTCGACCGTGACGCCGGCTGTCGGTGTTTCGATGGCGGCCACGGCGGGTTATGCCGGCTTCCTGGTGGGGCCGCCGTTGATCGGACTCGGTGCGGGTTTGCTCGGCTTGCGCGTGGCGTTATGCGTGCTCGTCGTGGCTACTATGGTTGTTTGTTTGACGGGTGGGAAGGCGGTGCGTGGTGGGAGTGTTGGTTAGAAGACGCCGGGGTTGCGAACGCAGCGGCCAGCTCAACGCACCCAGCAGCGAACGCGGTTGCGCGCCGTCGTCCAGACCGGTGGCTGGCCATTCGTGCTTCGAAGGCACCCAGAGCGTGCCGAACAGGTGGTCCCACAGCGGCAACAGTTGCGTGAAGTTGTGGTCGTAATGCTCGGTGCGGTTCGAATGATGCAGGCGGTGATATTGCGGATTGTTGACCCACGTCGTGAAGCGACCCAGGTCGATGCGCAGGTTCATATGCGCGAAGTAATTGCCGAACATGAAAATGACCGCCGTGACGCCAACGATCCACGGCTCGACCTTGAACAGCACGCCGACCACCGGATAGAGCAGGCAGCCCTTGAGGAGTACCTCGAACCAGTGATGCCTGAACGTCACCGTGACATTGAACTCGGCGGCACTATGGTGCAGGGAGTGCAGCTTCCACAGCACGGGCCATGCATGCTGCAAGCGGTGAAACGCATATTCCAGCATGTCGAACGTCAATAGCACGACTACGATGGAAGCCAACGCGCCCCACCCCCGCGAGGCCAGCACGACCCAGCCGCCGCCGAGCGCATTGACGAGCGCGACGCTGACCATCGCCATGAGCGGCCGCATGGCTTCGGCGAACGCCATATACAGCGCCGCGTAGGCGACGTTGAAGCGCATCCCGGCGCTCGATTGCAATAGCTCGGCCGGCCAGCGGCGCTCCAGTGCCCCGCCCACGCCCATCATCAGCAGAGCGAGCGCGAAGGCGCCCAGCCAGTGGCTCGCGTGGTGCAGCAACTCAGAAAATGGGCCCGATGAAAACATGTGATTTCCCAGTCAATACGGTGCGCTCAATCTCTCAGCCGCTCAACCTGGCCACCACGCATGGTCGAGAACAGTTGGCGCACGACCTGCGGCGCGAACTGGCACGCATACACGATCATATTCTGCAAACTGAAGTTCGTCAGCAGGAAGCCGATGTCCGTGGTGAAGTAGCCGAGATACATCGGGTGCCAGACGAACCGGTACGCGCGTGACCAGCGACAGGCCCACTGTCACGCATGAGGCCACCACGAGCAGCAGCGGCCTGATGCGTGTGGGCGCCGCGGCAGTTCGACACGCGTTACCCGGCATGGTGTGGCCTCTCACTGGTGAGTCGTTGTCATGGCGCGCTCACTGCGAAATGCGGAGGATTTGCGATGCCAGCTGCGAAAAGCATGGCGCCAGGTCCGCGGGTGTCGCCGCGTGGCAATACACGCCGACCGGCTGCTTCGGGTTGTAGCAGCGCGGTAGCGAATCCGGTGTATTTGCCATGCATTTGAGAACGTCCTGGCCCAATTCGTTATCGGGGCCTGCGGGTTGCACCAGCGGCTGGCCCAAACCGAGCGTGAACACATAGATGTTGTTGTTGCGTGCGTCCGCCGCCATCGCTTCGAGCAGGTTTCGCGAAGCTCGATTGACATTCTGATAGGTGACGGCCGCCGTGACGACGCGTGGACTATTCGTGATGATCGGAAAGGTCGTGTCGGTCGGATTATGCGCGTTGTAGTAGGCGGGAAGTGACGGGATGAAACTGCTCGAATCGCCTTCCAGATCCGAGTCGTAACACGGCGAACTAAACGCTGTCTGCAACTGATCGTAGCGCCAAAGCCCGCTCATCTTGCCTTTACTGTCGGGCGACGCAATCGTGCCAACGAGGTTATTACACGCCTTGGCCTTCTTCGCAAACGTAAACGCTGAAGCAAAGCTATTCGGCGCACCATCGGAAAAGAATACGATCACGCGCAGACTCGATGGATTAGTCAGCTGGTTCAGCTGATTGCGCGCATTCCAGAACGCTTCCGAGGAATTGGTGCTGCCGGAGAAGCTATATTTCTGGATTTGCGACGTCATCGTCGCGCGCTCAAAACCACGCGCGCTATCCGGCTTGAACGGCGTGTCGATGATCGTGCCGTAAGCGAAATGCATCAGGGCGACACGGTCGTTCGTGATGTCAAAGCTGTTCAGGAACGAGATGGCGTTCGCTCGCACCACGGGTGGTTCGGTCGGGTCCGTTCCCATCGACCCAGTCGTATCGATCACAAACGCCATATCGAGCGTCTTGCGGATCGCCTGCGAAGATGCGCTGACGTTCAGCACCTTGAAGCCAAGCGTCTGCATGAAGGTGACCGGCACCTGAGCCTGCGCCGACATGCCGATCGTCACGGTCCCCTTGCTATCGAATACGACTGAGGGCGTGCCGGCCGTTGCCGTCGAGCCGAGAAAACCAGCCGGATAGTTGGCCGCAAAAAACGCATTGGCGGCCTGCGTCGCGTTCGTGGTCTGCTCTGACTTATTGTTGCCGCGCGTGACGGCCTGGCCCGCGGCGACCACCGCGCCGTCGGTGGCGGCATCGAGCCGCGCCCGAATCATGTAGCCGAGACCCGAATCGATTGCGAGGCCAACAATGCCCAGCAACGCGACCAGCGATACCGCGACAAGGATACTGATCGAGCCTTTCTGATGTTTGCGTGGCGCTGTTTTCATTCCATCCCCCGACCTGCTTTTATTTTGAATCAGAACACCGTCATCGCATACAGATTCGGCGACAGCGCTGGTGTCGTGACACCGCCACCCAGATTCAACGATCCGATTAGCGGTGTTTGCAGATAAAACGCTTCGACGGCGTATGCAATCTGCCCGCTCGATAGACTGCCTTGCAACAGATTCACGACCGGCGACTTGCTGCCTGGCGCGGGCAAGCCGCCGCAACTACCCGTGCCGTCGGTGGCCCAGCTCGTGCTCGTACCGCTACTGCTGCCACAGGTCCACAGTTTGCTTGCCGGAAAGTAGTTGCCGCCGGTCCAGCGATACTGCGAGACCACCACCCCGGTGCAGTTGTTGCCGTTGGCGTCGCAGTTGTTGTTGCCCATGATTTCGGTGATGTAGACCATGCCGTTCGCGTTCATATCGAGTGGCGGTGTCGTCGCAGTGAGTGACGACATGATGGTCTGCATCGGATACGTCAGCGACGCGCGCGACGACAGGTTTGCCCCTTCGCGACTCACGCTGATCAGAATCATCTGCGCCTGAATGTTGCGCGCGACGTCGACGACCGGCAGCGCAAGCGCAACGAGTATCGGCAGCAATAGCGCCAGTTCCACGCTGACGACACCAGTGGCCTTGCGGCGGCTCTTCCCCCATGGTTTTGTCTTCATGTTAGAAACCCTCGTTGCGCATCGTCGTCGCGACGCTAAAGCTATATTTGCCTCCAGCGAAGAACGGGCTGACCAGCGGCGTCAGCAACGGCCAGATGCAATTGATCTGCAGCACCACGATGTCGCCAGGACTGCCGAACATGCTGGATCCGTAGCTCGCCTGGGTGTTATAGCTTTGCGTCACACCGTTGATCGTGATCGTATAGCTGGGCGACACCATGTTGTACAAACCCATCGAACTATCCTTGATCTCCTGGACGATCGCGAGATAACGCTGCTGATTGGTCGCACTCGGGTCAAGGTTGTTTTGACCGGTCACTGAATAGCGTGCGCCCTCGCGCACTGCATATTGCATCGTCAGGTTGACCCACAGCGCGACTCCCAGATCCATCGCAATGCACAGCAGCAGAAACAGCAGCGGTGCAAGCAGCGCAAACTCAACAGTGACGACACCACGCTGTTTGAGCGTGCGCTTCGGCGCTTGCTTCAATTGCGGGCGAGCAGTTTTCATTTCGTCTCCTCGTTGAGGGTCACCAGGCATCGTCATCGAGGCCGGCATGGTGCCCATGCCTCCCTAGATGCCACTCATCGTTGGCACCAACTGGCGTATCACCTGGATCGTTGCCGGACCAATCAATACCGTAATCAATGCCGGAAAGATAAAGAACATCAGCGGAAACAGTAACTTGAGCGCGATCTTGGCAGCCTTCTCTTCGGCGCGCATGCGGCGTTTGGTGCGCAGGTTGTCGGTATAGACGCGCAGCGAATCGCCGACGCTGGTGCCGAAGCGATCGGCCTGAATCAGCATTGCAGCGAGCGTGTCGATATCTTCGACGCCGGTGCGCAGCGACAGGTTGCGCAGCGCCTTATCGCGTCCCGAACCAGCACGCAGTTCGAGCAACACCAACTCGAACTCTTCTTTCAGCGCGTGGCTTCTTACACCGATTTCCCGTGTGACGCGCATCATGGCCGCGTCGAGGCCAAGGCCGGCCTCCACACAGACGGTCATCAGATCAAGCGCATCGGGCAAATCCTCGAACAGCTTGCGCTGCCGTTGTTCGATCATGCGTGAAAGGACCAGGTTCGGCAGATAGAAGCCGAGCGCCGACGCAGCGAGCACTGCAAGCAGCAGCAACATGCGCCGCTCAGGGGTGAAGAGGCTTCCGCAAAAAATCAGGGTTATCGCCGGCAATACCAGCGCCAACAGGGTCTTCGCGGCGAAATAAAGCGCCGGGGCGGACGGATTGCGGATGCCTGCATTGGCAAACCGCAGCCGGAGCGTCGACTTGTCCCAATCTTCTTTCGGCAAAGAGAGTTTTGCGACGTGGTGGGACATTTTCGTGACGGTTTCGACCCACGTATTCTGTTCGCCCGAGTCGGACTCGTCGAGGGACGCCGGCGCACCGACATGATCGATACGCCGTTGCAATGGATCGGGCCGCAACAGCATCATCGCCTTCAGCATGGCGCCGAATACGATGAGAAACATCAGGCCCAGCATGACGATTTGTTCGGTTCTCATGGTCTGCGGGCTGCCCCGCCCTCCTCGATTCGTTGTTCCCTGATGCGCCGGCTTGAAATCGTTCCGATCCTGCGACTACACGCGGATACGTATCACTTTGCGCATCCACAAGATGCCGAATAGCATCATCGTGAGCGCAGACACGGCAAGACGGATGCCGGTCGGATCGGTCCAGAACACCTTGATATATGCCGGGTTGAGCAGGGACAGCACCCCCACGACGACGAAAGGCAGCAAGCCGAGAATCCACGCCGACAGCCGCCCCTCCGCCGACAGCACCCGCACCTTGCCGAGCAGCTTCAGGCGCTCACGAATAATGTTGCTGATGCAACCGAGAATCTCCGCGAGGTTGCCGCCCGCCTCGCGCTGAATCAGCACGGCGATTACAAAATAGCGGAGATCGTCCACCGGCACCCGGTTCACCATGTTCAGCAGCGCATCATTCATCGACACGCCGTAATTGATCTCGTCGAATGCCAGTGCAAACTCTCCGCCAAGCGGATTGGGAAGTTCTTCGCCGACCATCCCGAGCGCAGCGGGAAACGAGTGACCGGCGCGCAGCGCACGGCCAATCAGATCGGCGGCGTCCGGCAGTTGTCGTTCGAGCTGCAATACACGCTTGCCGCGCTTGCGGCGCAGAATCATCAGCGGCAGCAGCGCACTCGCGCCGGCGAGCCCGAACATCGCGGTCCATGGTGCATGCAGCACGAATCCGATGAACAGCCCCGTGAGCCCGGACAGGAGCGTATAGCTCACAAAACGCGCTACCGACCACGTGAGCCCCGACTGTTGCAACTGGCGGTCAAGCGTATGCACGCGCGGCAAAACCAGCAGAAGCCGCGTGAGCGTCGGCGATTCGCTCAGCATGCGCTGCTTCAGAATCGACAGTTGCTCCGCGCTCACATTGCCGCCCGCGGACAGCGCGCGGATGCGCTCGTCCATGCGCTTGACGACGGGGCCGTGATGGCTGCTCCAGAACAGGTAGATGCTCTCGATCAGCAGCACGATCGCCAGAAACGCCAGAACCGCGAAACCGATAAACGATGTGTTCATGCTCGACTCCTTGGACGACGCGGACCTTGCGGTTCGCGTCGTGTGCTTACACGTCCAGATGCCGCGCGGGATCGAACATCTGATCGGGCAGCGTGATACCGAAGCCGGCCAGCCGGTCGCAGAACTTCGGACGCACGCCCGTCGCGCAGAAGTAACCTTTGATCATGCCGTTTTCGTCGACACCAGTACGCTTGAACGTAAAGATCTCCTGCATGTTGATGATGTCGCCCTCCATGCCGGTGATTTCCTGAATGCTCATCAACTTGCGGCGGCCGTCCGTGAGCCGCGACGCCTGCACGACCACCGTGATCGCCGAGGCGATCTGCTGGCGGATCGCCTTGATCGGCATCGTCAGACCGGCCATGCCAACCATGTTTTCCAGCCGCGTCAAACCATCGCGCGGCGTATTCGCATGCAGCGTCGCCATCGAACCTTCGTGGCCGGTGTTCATCGCGTGCAGCATGTCGAGCGCTTCGGCGCCCCGCACTTCGCCCAGTACGATGCGATCGGGCCGCATCCGCAGCGCATTGCGCACCAGCGAACGCTGCGAGATTTCGCCCTTGCCTTCGATATTCGGCGGACGCGTTTCGAGGCGCAGCACATGTTGCTGGCGCAGTTGCAGTTCCGCCGCGTCTTCGATCGTGACAATCCGCTCGTCATCGGGAATGAAACCGGACAGCAGATTCAGCAAGGTCGTTTTGCCGCTGCCAGTGCCGCCCGAAATCAGCACGTTGAGCTTCGACTTGATCAGCGCTTCGAGCAGTTGCGCCATCGCCGGCGTGAAGCTCTGGTTGTTCACCATATCGGTCACGGTCAGCGGATTCACCGCGAAGCGGCGAATCGACACCAGCGGACCATCGATCGCCGACGGCGGAATGATCGCGTTGACGCGTGAGCCGTCCGGCAGGCGTGCATCGACCATCGGCGTCGATTCGTCGATGCGGCGGCCTACCCGTGAGACGATCCGCTCGATGATTTTCATCAAATGAGCATCGTCGTAGAAGGTCACGTCGGTGTGTTCGAGGCGGCCGCGGCGTTCTACGTACACGTGCTGTGACGTGTTGACCAGAATGTCGGAAATGGTCGGATCGCTGAGCAGCGGCTCGAGCGGCCCGAGTCCGACCATCTCGTCATGTACGTCCTGAGCGAGCCGGCGGCGCTCCAGCTCGTTCATCGGAATCTTGTCTTCCTCGACAATACGTTCGACGAGTTGCGCCAGTTCGCGCTTGACCTGCTCAGGTGAAAGGCGCTGCAACTTGTCCAGTTCGACGCGCTCGATGATCGTTTGATGAATATTCATCTTGAGCTGCTGATACGCGCGCCGCGCCGCAAGACTCTCGGCGGCGACGCCTGCCGCTGCGGCGCCTGCCGTATCTGCAGGCAAGAATCCGTTCTGGATCGACATCTGTTCGCGCAATGACATGATGGTCTCCGCTGCCGTTAGCCGGTCAGTGTTCAGTCTTCAACTGTTGAAGGGGATTTGGCCGGGTCGCGAAGAGGCGGCTCAGCACGCCTTTGCGTGACGCCGCGACGACCGGCCACAACATTTCTGCGAGCAGGACGATCCCGTGGGCGAGTGCACTGCCCTTGGCCGCCGTGACGACCGGTATGCCGTGGTTGAGCGCGTCGTTCGCGTGTTTTTCGTCGCGCGGCAACTGATGCGCGACTTTGGCGCCAAGTGTTTCCTCGAGTGTCGCCAGGCTGATGCGTGCGTTCTTGTCGTACTGGTTCACGATCAGCCGCACCTTACTCGCCGAATAACCGAGTTCCTTGAAGATATCGAGCATGCGGCGCCCGGAATGCAGATAGAGAATGTTCTGCCGTATCACCATGCAAATCGAGTCGCTGTGATCGAGCACATGAATCGCGAGCGGGTTGATACTCTGCCCGACATCGACGATGACCGCGTCGTACTGTTCACGCACCAGCGCGAACATCCGTTCCAGATGTGCAGGGCGCAGCTCGGCTGCTTTGACCGGATCGCCGGCGCCGGCCAGCACGTCCAGATTCGCGTGAACGTGCATCACGCAGGCGTCGAAGAAAGCGGCGTCGAGCCGGTCGATCTGCGAGCACAGATCGGCGAGGGTCGCCGGCGGCGCCTTGTCGGCCACCAGCAGGCTCGCGTCGGCAAACTGCTGGTTCAGGTCGATCAGCAACACGCGCTTGTCGCGCTGCGCGGCGAGGGTGTACGCGAGGTTCACGGCGATCAGCGTGGTACCGCTGCCGCCCTTGCACGAACTCACGGATACCACACGCCCTTCGCGGCGCAATCCTGCGTTTTTCTTGTTGGCGACATGCGTGAGCGCGGCGACGATTTCGCGTTCATCCAGCGGCCACGACAACACGTGCCGCACGCCTGCTCGCATCGCGGCCATCAGGAGGTTGGTCGACGGCGCGGGCGTGATCAGCATGCAATGCAGATGCGGCGTCTGCACGAGCGCCTCCTCGATGCCGCTCAGTTCGCGCTCCGTCAGATCGACGTCGTCGACGATCAACAGATCCGCGGTCTTGATCGCCGCGGCATGCGCGCGTAATTGGCGCGCCTCGCCGTGTACGGTGCGCAGCCGATAGGCCACGCCGCTTGCTTCCAACCGTGCGCCGATGTGCGTCGAGCGTTCCGCGCTGGACGAAATCAGGAGGATGTCGATCATTTCAAGTCTCCGCTGACCCTGCAAGGTGCTGTTGCCAGCACCTGTTTCAGTAACTACTGCCCGAGCCGACACCGATCGTGAACATATTGGTTGGCGGCGTCGGCGCGGTGAACGATTTGGCGTAGCCCTTCTGTGCCGCCGCAGCAGCCGGACCGTCGATGCCCGACACCGGGTCGGTGTTGGCCGAGGCTTCTGGATTGAGTGTTTGCATTGCCTTGATCTGATTGATCGAATCGCCGAAGGTCGCGTCCCAGTGGGGCGTCGACGTGAGGCACCCGGCGAGCGTTACAGTCACGCCAGCGCACAGCGCGAGGCGGATCAGTGTGGGAATGGTTTTCATGTCAATCTCCGAATAACCGTTAGATGCGCGCTTCTATCACCGCGCCGCGTGTGAGTCGGCGTCCGCCGGGAGCGTCGCGCTGACTACCACCGCGGTGGGGACCGGTTCGCTATGCGGCGCGTCATTGGGTTTTGTGGACGTGAGCGGCTGCGAGTCGGGTGTGCCGTGGTCGTCGGCCGGCGTCGGTACCCGGGCGGGCCCGGAGACCGGTACCGGATTGCGATCAGGGGCAGGCGCCGGTTGCGGCGGCAGCGTCGGCGCAGCCAGCATGGGCGACGTCGTCGTAGCGGCCGATGAAGCGCCTGCCGCCGTCGCCGCACGCTTCTTGCCTTCCATGTTGCCGGTCAGATAGACGTTGGCTTCGCCCGCATCACCGAACCCGTCAGTTGGCAGCGGATAGTTTCGCGGCAGCGGTTTAGCAAGACGCGGCGTGACCACGAACACCAGTTCCGTCTTGTCCTGTTCGTAACTCGTGCTGCGGAACAGCGCGCCTAGCACCGGAAGTTCGCCCGCTCCTGGCAGCCCCTTGAGCGTACCGGTCACGCTGCTTTTGAGCAGACCGCCAATCGCGAAACTCTGACCGTCGTAGACCTGCAGCGTGGTCGAGGCGCGGCGGGTTGTGATCAGTGGCAGGATCGTTGTGTTGTTGGAGTTGCCAGCGGTGACCGCAACGCCGGTCGACGACAGTTCCGATACTTCCGGTGCGACCTTCAGGTTGATGCGGCCGCCTTCGAGCACGGTCGGCGTAAAGGTCAGGCCGACGCCGTATTGCTCTTCCTGCAGCACGATCGTCGTACCGTTCGCGCCGTTGCTTTGCGGCACCGGAATGTAGACCTTGCCGCCCGCGAGGAAACTCGCTTCCTGGCCGCTGATCGCCATCAGGTTCGGCTCGGCGAGAATCTTCACGAGTTGATCGGTTTTCTGCGCGTCAAACGCCAGCTTCAGCGGCGAGTTGTTGGCCTTCGACGCTGTGATGGCGCTAAGCCCACCCGAGAGGAAATCCGCCAGCAAGCCAAAACTCCAACTGCCGAAGCCGCCATTGATATTGGCTGCCATGCCAAGTTGGTCGATGAGCGTCTTCGACACTTCGGCAACCTTCACCTCGAGCATCACCTGCTGAGGCGCGGCGATATGCATCATATTGATGATGCGTTCCGAATTGCCGCCTCCTAACGACGGCGGCGGCTGGATAGCCAGGCGCGCCCCGCCGATCGGCAGCGGCCCCGCAGCCGGCGCGGCGCTCGGCACGGCCGCGGTAGGACGCGCCACAAACGCATGCGCGAGTTCGACGATGCGCTCAGCTTTCACCGAGTCCGACACCACGCCCGTCAGCACCAGCGTGTCGGCAGCGGCCTTCACCTGCACACCGGTTTCTTCAGGCATCAGCACCGCGAGTGTCTGTTGCAGGCCGGCCGGGTCTGCGCCGACATTCACGTCGATGATCGTGCACGAGCCGCTCTTGCCCTGCACGATCATGTTGGTTGTACCAACGTCAGATCCGAGCAGATAGAGGGTTGTCGGCGACACCAGCATCGCCTGCACGATCGATGGGTTACCAACCGTGCGCGTACGCACGGGCTCACGCAGATCGACCATGGTCGACTTGCCAACCGGAATCTGTACCGACGTATGGTCAGCGACGGGCCCTGTGCAGCTCGGGCCTCTGCCGGCTTGCGACGAGCCGTTGGTAGGCGCGCCGCTGCCGCTCATGCCGATGGTCAGATGCACCGGTCCGCTGGCCGCGACGGTGAGGGGTGTGTCCGGCAGCGCCGGCACGTTCTGCCCGGCGGCCTGCGCGGCGGGCAGCGCCCACAGGCAGGAGCCGATCAATCCGCATGCGCTCGCCTGGGCGATCCGCAGCCGGGTCCTGGTTTGCGTGACGTGCGGAGCACTCGCCGCTTTCGCGCGATGATTCGGTCTGGCGTTCATGTCCTACCCCCGTAATGGCGCCGTTTGTCACGGCTTGCAGGCTGAGCCTGTCAGAAGCATTCTTGTCTTGAATCTGCACCGTCCAGCACCCGCACACAGTTGCCCGGTGCCCGCGCCGCCACTTTCCGTACGATGCGTGCCACCGGTGCCGGTTCAGGCGCCACCGGCACGGCTACCGGAATCTTCAGTAGCGACGCCTTGGTGGCGCCAATCGTGTCGGTAGCCTGTGGATCCACCTGATTGCGCAGCACGAGAGAAAGCGTGCCGATGCTGCGCGCCAGGTCGATCTTCTCGGCCTGCTCGGGCGACACTTCGAGCGTCACCGCATCGACGACTTTCGGTTTGGTCTCATCGCGCCCGACTTCCTGTGCGACTGCCAGCACAAGAATCTTTTCGAGCACGATCTTCGAAATGTTCTGATCGCGCTGCGTGTTCGGGTCTTTGCTGTCTTTCTGTGTATTGACGATGATGTCGACGTAGTTGCCGGGCAACGCGAAGCCGGCGACGCCGATCACATCGTTCACACGCACCGTGATCGCGCGCTTGCCTTCGTTGATGACCGCCGACAAACCGCCGAGCGTACCGACCGGCGAGAGCTTCGCCTCGAGGATCGGCTCGCCGTGCAAGAGGCTTTCCTTCAGCACGCGGCCTTCGAGCTTTTGCATGTCGGTGAACGAACCCGGCGGCACACTGTTCGACGGCCAGTCCGCCACCTTGAGGAAATCAGGCGAGATGCGTTGACCCAGATTGATGTCAGACGCGGCCACGACGACTTTCGTGGTCGCGCTCGAGGTCTGTGACGTCATCCAGCGCGCCGCAAAAACCACCGCGGTCAGGCCGGCAATCGTGGCGATCAGCAGCATGATTAAAGCGCGGGCATTTTTCATTTCGTTCTCCTGCATCCTGTCGTCGGTCGACGACGCTATGAGAATGGAGCTACAGCATCCGATGACGGTGTATCAGTTGAATTCGAGTGGGTGCAGTGGCGTCGAAGCGATGACATTGTGTCCAACCGCTGCCGCGCTATCGAGACGCGAGGTGGCATGCAGCGGTTCGCGCTGCATCTGTTCGCTGAGCCTGCGTTGCGCTTCCTGGATGATCACCAGCATCAGCAGGTCGATCGATTGACCGCCGGTCGTTGCGCAGCGGTCCAACCCGTGTGCGGCCGGAAGCCCGGCCGGCTTGATCGTTGTTCTCATCACATCCCCCGAATCTGGTTGGCCTTCCTGCGAAGGCGCTTTCCAGGTGAATCGTGTTTGCGCACCAGCGCAACAACGACGTCCTGGTTATCCTCTTAACGTGTGCCTCTCTACGGAGACTCAGGCCATCTGCGCCTCATGTCTTCACGCCGGCTGGTCAGAACCGTGCGCCACACCTTCCCTTGCCTGCTTCGTCACACGCTCGCGAATAACACGAACGTGCTGCCTATCGCTATCGCTACACCGTACGGTATGGTTCCGATCGAACCGTGTGCAAGGCCGCTGCGTCGCTGCACCATGCCGTCACCGGGCACAGCAGTCTCGACCAGTAGCGAAGCGGCCCCAATCAATCCCGTCAACATCTGGCGCCGCCTGAGCAACACCACCAGCGACCATGCACCGCCAATCGCAAAGGTCGCCAGTCCAATTTCGAATGCGCCGTATGCGCCGCAGAACGAACCGACAGCGGCCATCAGCTTTACGTCGCCCGCACCCATCAACCGCATCAGATAACCCGGCAGAAGCAACAGGCCACCCGTCAGACAACCACCCAACCACATTTGCATCCCTTCAACTGCCCCGTGGAGTACCACCTGCACCGGCAGCGCGACGACGAGCGCCGTGGCAACGAGCCAGTTCGGAATCCTCCGCGTGCGCACGTCCGACAACGCCGCGATCACGACGAACGCCAACACACAAGGTCCAATGGGAAATGGCACACCGTTCATCGCAGGCTCCGTTGTCAGGATCGACGCCGTTTCGGGACCGAGCCAGCCGTCGCTTTACCTCAACATGCTTGATGAGATAAAGCAGACGACCGGACTCACGGCCCGCTTCTGCTCGCAGCGATCAGTTGACGGCGATGCCGTTGAGCTTGCCCGCGATCTTGTTGAAGAGATTGGAAATGTCCGTGCCCAACAAGGTCGCTGCCGTGATAATCCCGACCGCAATCAGCCCGGCCAGCAGGCCATATTCGATCGCTGCAACACCGTCTTCTTCGCGCAGAAATTGTTGGATCGTGTTCTTCATGCTAACCCCCGTAAGAGTGAAAGTTGACTTCGGTTTGTGCCGCGCCAGTTGCCTGAAAACAGGTCCACCGGTGCGGCGTTGAGGTCCGTCCACAGAGACGGAAAAAGTGGCGAGGTCAGCGCTTCACGTCGTCCCGGTCACGAATCGTCGATACCCCGTATCGATCGTTCGCGCCGTGCTTTATCGACATCCGTTTTTCGTTGGCCCCGCCGCACCCCGTAAAGCGCGTTGAACTCCCCGACGCGTTCTACGAAGACTGTTGTTGCTGCCGGGATTTTTTTCTGCTGCTTCTGCTCGTTTGCTGCTTCCCGGCTGCAACGTGTTTCGCTTTGTGACTCCCTTATTGCACGCGCTGTGCCATGTGCCCTCAAAACCTTGCTGGGCAGTGATGAGCGATTCGGTGCAACCCGCAGAAGGGAGTTCGCATCACGCGATGATTCGTGTTTGATACGCCGTGAGCGGCCGTGGCGGCGGGTTGCCGCGATGCGCCACGCGTGAATTCTGGAGGGTGGGGAAACCCGCAGCCACGATGACTGGCAATGGTTTGACGAATGCCCAGGTCAAAAATGCCGGGTCTCAACACACAAAAGTAGCTTTTACAGGTCGTGGACCGGTATGTCGCAAGGTTGAGACAGCAAGCTGTCGTTCTGGCGGACAGGTTGCGAGATTGACGCGCCTGCGCCTGCATCGCTATGTGTGCTGGCCCGCACTACGGGGATTGACGGTGGATTTATGAATCGCTTGGACGTGGGACAGGCCGGTTGTCGCACGAATTTTTTTGCGTGGCGTAAGCGATGCACTCGCTTCGCCTCGCACTAAACGCAGCGCCTTGCTGGTGGCGCGTCACGCGGCGAAAAGGTGCGTTTCAAACGATGGGGTTTTGCGGACGGTGGATAAAAAACTTCGCACCTGGCGCGTCGCATAGCCTCCTGGATGCTCGCGAAGCACGCGGTGTCCGGCTTAGTTCAGCGCTGAGTAAGATGCGGCAAGAAATGGCCGGTTTTGATTCATGTGGACCGTAGAGAGATCCGTGTTGACGCGCAGCGTACTCACGCTGCTTGCGACTCAATATGCCACGAGGATGGTGACGCGGCGGTTCGCGGCGCGCGCTGCGGCATCGTCGCCGATGATCAGGGGGAAGTTGTCCGCCCTGCCAATGGCGGCCATTCTGTGAGCTTCGATGCCCTTGTCGGCAAAGAATCGAACCACGGCGCCGGCTCGTGCCGACGACAGCTCCCAATTGGACTCGTACTTCGCTGTCGATATCGGCACATTGTCCGTGTGCCCCTCGACGAGGATGTTGTTCTTTGAACGGTCGCGCAGCACCCCTGCGATCTGATCCAGGACGCCGAACGACTCCGGCAACAAGCGCGCGTCGCCCGAGTTGAAGAGAATTTTCGCGTTGATGGCGATTTCCACGCCCTGTGAGGCATTCGAAATCGTGATCTGCCGGTTGTCCTGAAGCGGCGCCAGCAAGGCAAGAAGCTGCCGTCTCGCGGCTTCCGGTGCGCCCGGCACCGCTGCCACCGGCGCGTGGGCGCTGCCGGCAGCCGTCGCCGTTTTCACCTCGCGGCGCTCGAGCATCCTGACTTCGAGCTCCCGGTTCTTCGCCAGTTGCAGCGCGTAAAGCGCGAGGAACAGCACCATCAACGTGGTGATGAGGTCCGCGTAGGAGATCAACCAGCGCCCGGATTGCGCCTCGCCATCGCCGTCGTCATCGTCGTGCCGATAGCCGGCTTTGTCCGCCGCAAGGCGCTTGTTACCCGAGGAGATTGTCATGCTCGAAACGTGTGCTTCCGAATTGCGTTTGAATGGGCGCCTCGCGCGCTAGCGCCAACCGATCGAGGCCGGCTATCCCGAGTTATCCCAGGGCGACCCCTGGTTACCCCAGCAACTCCGCCGATCGCTCCCGGACATCACCCGCGAGCCGGGTTTCGATCGTATGGGGCGACTCCTTGCGCGAAATCGCGAGCAAACCATCGAGATACAAACGTCTGAAGCGCAATTCGCTATCCACCTGCGCCCTGATCTTTCCGTACAAGGGCAGAAAAACCAGATTCGCCAACGCGAGACCGTACAGCGTCGCCACAAAGGCGACCGCAATACCTTGCCCGAGTTGCGCCGGCTCGAGCATATGGCCCGTGACCTGAATCAGGCCGAGCACCGCCCCCAGAATGCCGAACGTCGGCGCATAGCCGCCGGCCTGTTGCCATATCCGCGCGGCCGCCATGTGATTGCGCTCATAGGCATCCAGTTCGCGTTGCAGAGCGTCTTCAAGCACGGCTGTCGACACCCCATTGGCCAGAAGCTCCAAGCCACGTTTGGCAAACGGATTGATATCGCCCGCCTCGATCGACTCGAACACGAGCATGCCGTTCAGCTTCGCCTGATCGCCCCACTCGAGCAGGACCGACAAGCTTTGCCGGTCGACCTGCCGCGCTTTCACAAACGCGAGCCGCAGTTGCTTCACGCCGTCATAAAACCTCGCCCAGGTGTTCTGGATCATCACCGCGCCGAAGGTACCGCCCAATACGATGACAAACGCCTCCAGTTGAAACAGCGAGGTGAAGTGGCCACCCTCGAGCGAAAATCCGGCCACGATGGCGGTCACGCCGAACAGGGCGCCAAATAGCGTCAAAAGATCCATACGTCCTCTCGAACGGCTGCTCCAGTGATCGGATCGGACCTTAAAGCGTCCGTGGTCCAACCATCAGTCAGGCCTCAGGCATCCACATTGGAAAGCGGCGCTGCAGCGGCAGCCGGCGATTTGATCGCGCGCACGGTCTCGATGAAGCGCTCCTCGATCTCGGCGATCTCGAGCGGATCGATCTTGATCTCACGGCGCATGACCCACGACACCTCCTTCTTGCGCGCCTCGGTCATCACCGAGAACAGGCGATCACAAATCGGCTCGCCGGTCACGGCAGAAAGCAGTTTCGCGAGGTCATAGGTGTCGAAAGCGCTGATGGCTTCGAACAGGGTTCGCTGGTCGACAAACTCCAGATCGGCGAGCGACTTCAGCTCGCTTGCGCCACGGGGAGTACGCCGGGAAAAATACGTGATGCCCTTTTCCTCGACGTAGTTCAGTACCTTGGTCTTGCGAAACGCGAAGATGTCTTCGGCGATTTCCGCATGGGCGAGCTTGTTGAGAATCAGGTTCTTCTCGACACCGATCAGGGCTTCCAGGTCGGCCAGTTCGATCAGTTCCAGTTCGCTGTTGATCGACACGTCGAGATCGTGGTCCGCCACCTGCTGGGCCCGTTCCGTGATCCGCACGGGATCGAAAGTCACGAGCTGCCGCCCGCCTGCGCCGTCCTGCGCCGAATAGCGCGCCGACAGGGTGCTCACGCGATCGGAGCGGCCTGGCTCGAGCGTAACGAGGTTGAGTTTTTCCATGCGCTTGAGCATCGCCATCACGTGCGGACGGGAATGACCGGCAATCGCATGACACTTCTTGATGACTTCGGGCAGCGGCACCGAGCACTCTTCCCCCTGGCCGCGGCGCGCGCGTCCATCCACCCGGTCTGCGCTCTCGATACCCGCCATCAGCGACAGAACATGCGCGTAGGAGAGAACCCCTGGCAGAAAATCAGCGTGCGTGTTGGTAGCGAGGACATCGTCCTTCTTTCTCACACGTCGAATCATGGTGCGCACGATATGGCGCAGCAGCGGCGATACGCGTTCGAGCTCCTCTTCCACGACGCTTGCCGCAATCACGGTCAATTGACAGAAGCTGATGGCTTTCGCGGTGTGTGCGCGTGGTTCGGCTGGCAACAACGAGGCTTCGCCAAAAAACTCACCCTTGCCGAGCGTGGCGAGAATGACTTTCTTTTCGTCGCATTGGGTGGAGATTTCGACTTTGCCGTCTGCGATTACGTAGATGACGGCGTCGCCCGCGAAGCCTTCGGAATAGATGACTTCGCCCGGAGCCGCTGCGCGCGACCATGGCGATCGTTGTTGATTCAAAATTCAATCCCCCGTAGAGCTATTGCCTCGCTCATCCCGGGTCTTCATGAGGCCGCGGGTATGTGCGATGGTCCTGACTTATTTGACTGGATAACGACATGCAAAACGCAAATCTTTAACCTTCTCAATCGTCAGACATAATCGTGCAAATAGCGCAAACGTTTGGCAGGCTGTGAGACTCCGTAAGGGATTGGCCCACGTGGCCGGGTTTCGGCGGCGGCGCGATGCACACGGCCCGGCATGCGGGGTGAGCTCTGATCGCGCCGTATCGGCTCATTGCTGCGCGCCCGTGCGCAGACGCTCCAGCAGTTCACGGCCCTGACGGGTCAGTTGCAGTGTCGAACCTTGCCGGTCACGCTGGCGAATTTCCACTAACTCGTAACGGCGTAACGCCAGTACGTCCGGGTCGAAATCTTCCAGCCGCTTGTCCGTGTCGCCAAGCAGCATGAGTGTCGCAAGTTCGTGGTGGCTGAGCATTGAGTACCTCCATTGATCGATACATGGGCGATGGAGGCATCCTAGACAAACGACGCTACAGTTTGGCTACGGTTGTGTTTCTACGGATTACCTGCAGTGCTGTAAGCGTCAGCGGTAAGCGTTGATGCGCCGCGCGGCAGAGGTAGCGAGCGAGGTGCGGGAGTAAAGGGGCGCAATACTTTCTATGCGCCCCGTAATTGGGGTCTGCGTATGGGGCCGCTTTACAGTGTCGTCAGCGCTTCTGTAATAGAAAGAAAGCGCTCGACGTCGCTGGGTGCATGACAATGCAGCGGCGAAATGCGCACCGCGCCCGCCAGATTGAACGACTTCAGCATACGGCCGGAGTACAGACTCGAGGCGATCCGCTCGTAGACGATCACGCCGCGCTTCTCGTACTCGCGCACTGCATCGGTCGGGCTCAGATTCGCGAAGCCGATACCCAGGATCAGGTCGCGCTTCGTGAGATCGGCATGATCCCAGAACACCTCTACGCCATCGAGCCGCCGCAAACCGCGCCGCCCACCCTGGCCGTCGAGCAGCGCGGATAGTAGCGCGCGCTCATGCAACTCGATGCGTTTCATCCCTTCCACGAAAAGCTCACGGCGCGTATCGGCATCGCTGAATTGGCCACCAATCCACGTCACGTACTCGACGATCTCGGTCACGACCGCAAACTGCGCGGGCGCCGGACTGCCGAGTTCCCACACGCCTTCCTGCTTCGCGTCGAGGCGGTGATGCGGCAGCGCGGCCGCTCGCGGCGACAGCCACGAGATGCCGGAGCCGCGGCAGCCAAAAAACTTGTAGGGTGCGAAATTGATGCCGTCGACCGGTGTCTTCTGCAGGTCGATCACACCATGCGGCGCGTGCTGGACCGCATCCACGACGATAAAGAGTCCGGGCTTCTTTTCTCGGGCCCGCTCGACGAGTGCCGCGATATCGAACTTGGCGCCGGAAATATTCGACGCGTACATCACGCTGAGCAGCGCCGTGTCAGCATCGATCAAGGACAGAATCGCATCCACGTCCACGCCGCCCGTCTCCGGATTGCTGGGCGCGACACGCAACGACTTGCCCGTGCGTTGCGCGTAGTACGTCATTGCGTCGAAGGAAGACGGATGTTCAAGGATCGTCGTGACGGCGTTGGTACCCGGCACGTTCTCCATGATCGCGCGCACCATGTCGAACATCGCGCCCGACGCGGTCAACGATGGGTAGATGCTGCCGTCCTTCGCGTTGAGGATCGTGCGGATATCCGCCTCGCCGCGCGCCTGAACGTCCTGAAGATGGCGCGCGCGTGCGTGAATGCGCTCCGGGCAATCGGGCAGCGCATCGATTCGCGCGAACGCGTCGACGGCCGCCTTGAGGCGGAACGAGCCACCTGCGTTGTCGAAGAAGAGTCTCTCGCTCCCGTCGATGTCGTGGTCGACGTGGTGGAAACGCGCCTTGATCTCCTGCATCAGCGACTCGGAAAAGAACTCGCCTTGATTACTGCTCATCTGGATGCTCCTGATCTTTCTGCTAAATGATGTCGTGCCGCGAACCGTGTCCGCTCAAGCGTCAAGCGACGCGACATACGCTTTGCCCTTCTCCGCGTCGTACTGGCGCTCCCATTTGGCGATGACGAGCGGCGCAAGCGCGTTACCCACCACATTCAGCGCGGTACGCCCCATATCCATCACGCGGTCCACGCCTGCGATGAACGCGAGCCCTTCGAGCGGTAACCCTGCGCTTGCAAGCGTCGCGAGCAAAATCACGAACATGAAACCCGGCACGCCGGCTGCACCCTTGGACGTCACAACCATCGTCAATACTAGGACCATCTGTTCCTGCCAGCCAAGATGAATGCCGTACAACTGCGCGACGAACAGCGTGCCAATGCCGAGATAGATCGATGCGCCGTCGAGATTGAACGTGTAGCCGGTCGGCACGACGAAGGTTGTGATGCTTTTCGGCACACCGTAGTCTTCCATCTTCTTCATCAGTTGCGGCAGCACGGTTGCCGAGCTGCAGGTTGAGAACGCGATGATCAGTTCGTCCTTGATAACCCGCAGCAACGTGAAGATACGAAAGCCGAACAGCCGGGCGGTGATGCCGAGCACGACAAGCACAAACAGCACGATCGCCAGATACGTGACGGCCACCAGCTTAAGCAACGGCAGCAATGAACCGAAGCCGAAGCTCGCCACGGTCACCGCGATCAGCGCGCATACGCCAATCGGCGCGTAACGCATCACCATATTCGTCACCTTGAACATGGCTTCCGCGACGCCCTTGAGCATGACGATTACCGGCTTGCGGAATTCTTCCGGGACCGACTGCAGACCAAGGCCGAATAACACCGAAAAGAAGATCACGGGCAGCAGGTCACCTTTGGCCATCGAAGCGAGGATATTGTCCGGAATCACGCCAAGCACGAGGGTCATCAGGCCATGATGCCCCTGCACCTGCTGTGTTGCCTGCTGATAGCGGGAAATGTCGGCGTGGCCGAGCTGCGACATGTCGGTGCCGACACCCGGCTGCAACACGTTGCCGAGAATCAGCCCGAGGAGGATCGCGATCGTCGTGACCACCTCGAAGTACACGAGCGTCTTCAGGCCGATGCGCCCGAACGATTTACCGTCTCCGACACCGGCGATCCCGACCACCATGCTCGTGAATACGATCGGCACCACGATCATCTTGATCAGCTTGATGAAAATGTCGCCGGCGGGCTGCAACAGCCCTGAAATGGTCGCGTCCCGCATTTGCGGAAAGTGGTTCAACACGAGTCCCGTGGCAACGCCAATGACGAGACCGATCAGTATCTGCCACGCAAGTCCGACACGCGGTTTGCGCTCAATATGGTTGACAGGCGGCCTTTCGACGACAGTATCCATGCTCTCTCCAGATTTGGGGGCGGGGCGATGGAGAAACCTTAAGCAGCCGAAATAAGTAAAAAAAGCGATTTTTTTGTATGAGAAACTATCGCTTTAATTCATGCAAAGGACGGCGCGATGCTGACGTTCAAGCAGATGGAAGCGCTCTACTGGATCGTGCAACTGGGTTCGTTCGAGGCCGCTTCGAGCCGCCTGAACACCACGCAGTCGGCCGTTTCGAAGCGGATTCAGGAACTCGAGCGCGCCTTCGACCTGACGGTATTCGACCGCGCGCACCGCAGCGCGCGGCTGACCGAGAAAGGCGCCGAGTTCTTCGCCTACGCGAAAGAACTGCTCGAACGGCGCGACCAGATCGTCGAGCGGATCAGCTCAAAAGAAGCGCTGGTGCGCCAGGTCCGCATTGGCGTGACGGAGCTGACCGCCTTGACGTGGCTGCCCCGGCTGATCGGCGCGATCCAGGCGGCGTATCCCAAGGTCGTGGTCGAAGCCGAGGTGGATTTGAATGCAACGCTGCGCGACCGGCTTGCGGACGACACGATCGACATCATCGTCGTGCCGCAAATCCACAGCACCGAGTCCTTCGTTATGACGCAGGTCGGTGAAGTGGAAAATGCCTGGATGTGCGCGCCGGCACTGGCGCCGAAGCAGGACGTCCTTCCGCTCGCCGAGATTGCGCAGTACCCGCTGATCCTGCAGGGCGGTCTGTCGGGAACAGGCTTTATCTATAGCCGCTTCCTGCAGGAGCACGGGGTCAGCATGCAACGCATTCTCGCGAGCAACAGTCTGATCGCGCAGATCGGGCTGACGCTCTCGGGCCTCGGCATCAGCTATCTACCGAAGGCATGCCTGAACCATATGGTCACACGCGGTGCGCTCGGGATGATTCAGACGCGACCGGCGCTGCCGCCTGTCTCATACGTCGCGATGCATCGCGCGGAACAACCGCACTCGTTGAATGCCGAAATCGCACGGCTCGCCGCGCAGTGCTGCGATTTCAGCTCGAACCTGCTCGATCCGGGCCGGGTCTGAGCGGGACCTCGGCCCTGCGTTGCAAATAATCCGCCGTGCGTGTGTATGTAATTCCTCGTCAAGGCAAGGTAATCGGCACAGGGCGCGTAAGCAGATCGACGTAGAGGCTGAAGAAACGATTGTTGTCGAACTGCGTGACGTACGTGATCTTGTTCGGTGACGCGCCCGCCGCGGGTTGATCGGGATAGACCGTCACATGCCCCTGATCCTCGCCGCTCGTGGTGTCGATATCGAGGTAGGCGCTTTTCGTTTGCGTGGCGTAGGTCGGGTCCATGAAATAAGCGATCGTCAGTGTGTCGAACAGATGCGTGTTGTCGCCGAACGACCCGGCGTTGACGATCCCATACGCCTTGGTTACCGCGGTCTGCTTGTTCGGGTTGTTGACGATCTGATCGAAGATGCTCTGCGTGAGCGGCACCGTATTCGTGACGTCGAGGGGAATAACGGCCTGAGGGATCGTGGTCTGAAGCACCGTGCGCACGGCCAGCGGATCAAACCACCAGTTGAGTTCCCCCACTGCATTCGCATTGCCCGGCACCGCCATCGCGCCGCCCATGTAGACGATCCGCTTGATCAGCGGCACGATCTCCGGCGCCTTCTTGATGGCCGTGGCGAGATTGGTGGGCGGGCCGACCTCGAGAATGGTGACCTGATTCGGATAGCGCTTGATGGTCTGGATCATGAAGTCTGCAGCGCTTTGCGTCTGCAGTTTCGTCGACACCGCGAAGCCGTCCGGCGGCGCCACAAGCTGGGATTGCTGGGTTGGTTCCGGCCGCATCCACGCGCCAAAATAGCCTTGCGGGTTGGCAGCCTGCTGCGCACGAATGCTCGCCACATCATATTGCAATGGATAGTCGGCGCCGGCATAGACACCCACTACGTTCTGCACGCCCATGCGCTCCACCGCCTTTAGCGCATCCGCTTCTTCCTGCAGCAACCAGTCGTTGCCGGTCACGACGGTCAGCCCGAGCAGGTTGACCTTGCCCTGCCCCATCAACTGTGTGGTCATGGCGAACAACTGGCCGTCGTCGCCCATCGTGTTGAAGTCCGAATCGATGATGATCTTCGGCGCGTTGGCGAGCGGATCGGTGGTCGTCACGTTGCCTCCGCATGCGGCGAGCAGCGACGTTATCATCAGGATGCCTATGCATTGTGATTTCATGTTTAGTCCTTTTATTCCAGTAGAGATCGCGATCAAACCAGGGGGAACACCATCCGGAGATGGTGCCGGTCATTCAACGTCAAGCTACGCAGAGTTGCAGGCCGGACTGCCTCATGTCACAACAGGCATCCGTTTCAGGCTGCGCTTTCGACTTCCGCGCGAGTCGGGATCGATGGCTGTGCACCAGCGCGCGTGACCGAAATCGAAGCAGCGCGTTGCGCGAGGCTGATTGCGCCTTCCAGCGGCTGCCGGGCGGCGAGTTGCGCGGCAAAGACACCGATAAAGGTGTCGCCGGCCGCAGTCGTATCCACGGCCTTCACCTGCGGCGCGGGAAAATGCATGCCTTCGCCGCCTTCCGGCAACAGGTAAGCGCCCTGCGCACCGAGCGTGACGATTACGTTGCGGGCGCCGCCGCGTTGCAGCTCCAGCGCCGCCCTTCTCGCACCGCTTTGCGATTCGACCGGCAGGCCGGCGAGTATCGCGGCCTCGACCTCGTTCGGCACGAGGTAGTCGACGAGCGGCAGCCATTCCGCGGGCAGCGGGCCGGTTGCGGGCGCCGGGTTCAGCACGGTGATCTTGCCGAGGCGCCGGGCGAGCGCGAGCGTTGCGTGGACGGAATCCCAGGGCGTTTCCAGTTGGCAGACCACGACGTCGCTCGCCTTGATCGCCGCTTCGTGGCGCGCGACGCCTTCAGGCGTGAACTCACCGTTGCTGCCCGCCACCACCACGATCGTGTTCTGGCCGTCGTCCGAGACTGTGACCATGGCGACGCCGGTGGGCTGCACGGCGTCGACCTCGACGCCCGCGCAATCGATTCCTTCAGCTTCCAGATCCTTGACCCGCTGGGCGCCGTTCGCATCCTTCCCCACGCGGCCAACCATCGCCACGCGCGCGCCGATGCGGGCGGCCGCCACGGCCTGGTTGCCACCCTTGCCGCCGGCAACCTGCGAGAACTCCTGTCCGCTGATCGTCTCGCCCGGCCGCGGCAAATGCGGTGCGCGGGCGACGAGGTCGGTATTGATGCTGCCCACCACGAGCACGCGGCCCGGCTTCACTTCTTTCGACACGTTCACTCTCCTGCTGACCGTCCACGAAGGGTCGCTGACGGTCATTAATGGGTCAATATTTATGCAGCGCGACGTCGGCTTCTATACGTATCCAGCACGACGGCCACGACAATCACAGCCCCCGTGATGATGCGTTTGGTCGGCTCGGTTGCCCCGATCTGGGCAAGACCCGCGGCTAGCACCGAGATGATCAACACGCCAAAGAAGGTGCTGATCACCGAGCCGCGTCCGCCCATCAAGCTCGTTCCGCCGATCACGACCGCCGCGATCACCTGCAATTCGATGCCCGCGCCGGCATTCGGGTCGGCTGCCTCGAGCCGCGAAATCTGGAACAGGGACGCGAGGCCGGCCAGCAAGCCCATCATCGCGAAGACGGCAATCTTGTACGGACGCGGGTTGACGCCGGCGAGGCGCACCGCTTCCTCGTTCGTGCCGATGCCGACCAGATAACGTCCGAACACCGTGCGGGTCAGCACCAACTGCGCGACGACCATCACGACGATGGCAATCAGGAACGCGGGAGAAATGCCGAACGCGATCGGGTTGGAGAGGAAATCGAACGCATCGCCGATATAGGCCGTGCGGGAGTTGGTCATCTGGTACGCGAGACCGCGGGCCGCCTCGAGCACGCCGAGCGACACGATGAACGACGGAATCCGCCAGGCCACGGTAATCGCGCCGGTCACGCAGCCCGTCAAGGCCGCCCCCGCCATGCCGAGCAAGGCGGCAGGCAGCGCCGGCCAGTGCCATTGCAAGGCCGCCACGCTCGTGAGCGCCGCGCCGAGCGCCAGCACGGAGCCGACCGACAGGTCGATCCCGGCGATGATCAGCACAAAGGTCATGCCGACCGACATCACAACCAGATCGGGAATCTGGTTCGCGATCGTGCTGAAGGTGTCGTAGCTCAGGAAGTGCGAGCTCAGCAGCGAGAACAGGACGATCATCCCGAGCAGCGCGCCGAGCAGGCCAATATAGTTCGAGAATCCAAGGCGCGTGCCGATCGGCTTCGCGTCTTTGGGCGGTTCGTTCTGCACGGAAGGCAGGCTGGTTGGTGCAGTCATGCTTCAATACTCCACAGATTTTTGATCGGGCGCCGTTGAGTCGGGCGCTTTAGCGTCGGGTTCGATCGGGTCGTGCAGCAGCGCGTCGCGTTTCGTATAGCCCGCGAACGCCGCTGCGAGCAGCGCGTCCTGGGTCCAGCTTCCGCGCTCGAACATGCCCGTCATCCGTCCCGCCGACATCACCCCGATCCGGTCGCAAATCGACATCAATTCGCGCAGATCGCTCGACACCACCACCAACGCGCGGCCTTCCCGCGCAAGCGCGCCCATCAGCGCGTAGATATCGAACTTCGCCCCGACGTCGATGCCACGTGTGGGCTCGTCGAACAGCAACACCGTGCAATCGCGCGCGAGCCAGCGGCCGATCACCACCTTCTGCTGGTTGCCGCCGGAGAGTTCCGACACTGGCTGCGACGGCCCCGAACTGCGGATGCTCATGGCGTCGATCTGTTTGCGCGCCAGCGCCGCCTCGCGACGGGCGTCCACCACGCCGTTCTTCGACACCGAGCGCAAATGGCCGAGCGAGATATTGGCGGCAATGGGTTGCGTCAGCAGGAGGCCCTCGCCTTTGCGGTCCTCCGTAATCAGTGCGATGCCGTTCTTTACTGCGTCCGACGGCGACGATACCGTCACCGTCTGCAGCGGGCCGCCGCCATGCGCGATCGATACCGTACCGGCATCCGCGCGATCGGCCCCGTAGACGAGCCGCATCAATTCCGTGCGACCCGCGCCGATCAAACCACTGATGCCGAAAATCTCGCCTGCTTTGACTTCGAATGACACATCGCGCACAACCGGCTCGCGGGTCATGCCCGTGACCTTGAACGCCACGTCGCCAATGCGCCGTTCGCCGAGGTCGATCCGTTCGCCGATATCACGCCCAACCATCAGCGTGACCAGACGGTCGGCCGAGAGGTTCGCCATCTCGTCGACATGCACGAGTCGCCCGTCACGCAGCACGGCTGCACGCCGCGCGATACGCTTCAATTCTTCAAGTCTATGAGAGATGTACACCAGCGCCACGCCGCGCGCCTTGAGCCGTTCGACCTGCTCGAACAGCAGGTCCACCTCGCGGGCGGTCAGCATTGCGGTGGGTTCGTCGAGGATCAGCACGCGGCAATCGCCGATCAGATTGCGCGCGATCTCGACCATCTGTTGATGGCCGATGCCCAGCGTGCCCACCAGCGTGTCAGGGTCGATCGCGTCGAGCCCGACTTGCGCCATGGCATGCCGGGCGTCTTCGCGCAGCTTGGCGCGATCGATCCAGCCGAACATGCCGCGCTGCGGCAGACGATTCAGGAACAGGTTCTCCGCCACCGAGAGGGTCGGCAGCAGGTTCAACTCCTGCATGACCATGCGCACGCCGAGCGCCTCGGCGTCCTTGCGGCTGCCCGGCGTATAAGCTGCGCCGCCAAGCGTCATTGAACCGGTGGTCGGCGTAACGAGGCCGCCGACGATCTTGGACAAGGTGCTCTTGCCCGCGCCGTTTTCGCCGGTCAACGCCAGCACCTCGCCCGCGTACAGATCCAGCGAGATATCGGCGAGCACTGGCCCGGCGTAGGTCTTGCCGATGCCCTGCACAGTCAGCACGGGCGGGGCAACGGCAAGGGATAGGTTGGGAGTGGACATCAGATTGATAAAGCCAGACAAAGATCAGGCGGGGGTGGCCCGCAAACGATGCGGGCCACGTGTTGCCCCAATCTTACTTGGTGACCAGATCGACAGGCGTTTCGACGACGCCCGACAATTCCGACTGCTTCTTGTGTTCAGCGATTGCCTTCAAAGCCGTATCGATACCGAACACGGCCTGTCTGGCAGCGTACTGATTGGCAGTGGCAAGAACGCGGCCGTCGGCGAGCATCGGCTTGATCGCGTTGATGTCGTCATAGCCCACCACCTGCACCTTGCCCGCCTTGCCCGCTGCACGCACGGCCGATACCGCGCCGATCGCCATGTTGTCGTTACCGCACAGCAGCGCCTTGACGTCCGGGTTCGCATTGAGAATCTGGCTCGCGACGGCGTTGCCCTTGTCGATTTCCCACTCACCCGATTGCAGCGAGACGACCTTCATGCCGCCCGTCGCCATGGCCTGCTTGAAGCCGGCCGTGCGTTGCTGCGCGTTGGTGGTAGTCGAGACGCCTTCGATAATGGCGACGTTGTCGCCCGACTTCAGGCGCTTGGCCAGGTAGTCGCCTACCTTCTGCGCGCCCTTGGCGTTATCCGGGCCGACGAACGGGATGTTCAGGTCTTTCGACTTGAGCACGTCCGGGTCCAGCTTGTTGTCGATATTGACCACGATGATGCCGGCATCGACCGCTTTCTTCAGAACCGGCACCAGCGCCTTGGAATCGGCTGGTGCGATCACGAGTGCGTCGACCTTCGACACGATCATCTGTTCGACGATGCGAATCTGATTACCCGTATCGGTCTCGTCCTTGATGCCGTTCGTGACGAGATCGAATTTCGTGGGGTTCTGCTTCTGATAGTCTTTCGCGCCGGTTTCCATGGTCAGGAAAAACTCGTTCGCCAACGACTTCATCACCAGTGCGACTTTCGGCTTGTGGGCGGCCTGAGCGAACGCTGCGCCCGGCAGAATCGACACTGCGAAGAAAGCTGCGCTGGCTACGATAGCGCGACGCCGCGCCGGTTGGAAATGACGAATCATTGATGTCTCCGTATCGCTCGTTCGGTCTACGTAGTGACTGATAGCCGTTGAGTCGTGTGATGGGCAGGTTCACCACACTTGCCGCCAGTTGCCAATGAAGCCCTCGGGTTTCTTTGCCAGATGCTGGGACGAGTATGGCCAAGTCCAATGCTATCCTCGCGATCCACGTTATGCTATGCCTAATTTCAAAATCGAGCGTTTCAAAAATGGAACACGTTGACTGGGACGACCTGCGGATTCTGGTGGCGATCGCCCGCGGCGGCACGATGCGAGCCGCCGCGACGGCATGCGATCTGAGTCCGCCCACCCTGTCACGCCGCCTGACCGAGCTTGAACGGCGGCTGGGCGAGCCGCTTATCGACCGGGTTCCGTCGGGCTGTACGGTGACGGCATTCGGCGCGCGCGTGCTGGCCTGGGCCGAGCAGATGGAGGATCTGGCCCACCAGATCGAGCGTGCCGCGGACGTGACCGGCGGCGCAGCGGCTCACGGCACGGTGCGGATCAACGCCGTCGAATGGCCATCTTACATTTTGCTTAAACTGCTTGGCTCGTTCCAGGACCGGCTGCCCGGCCTCGCCATCGAGGTGCTGACCTCGCGGCGGCCGTATAGCCTTGCCCGCCGCGAAGCGGATATCGCGCTGTGGTCCGAATGCCCCGACGAGGGCGATCTGTATGTGCGGCGCATCGGCCGGATCCGCTTCGGGCTGTTCGGTTCGCGCGACTACTATCTGCGCCACAAGGCAGCAATTACCCGGAAGGAGTGGGACAAGCTGTCGTTCGTCGGTTATGACGACCGGCAACCGGATCACCCGGCCACGCAATGGCTGAAAACCCTGCCCGGCGCGCCTGCGCCTTCGCTTCGGAGCAGCTATGGCATGGGCGTATTCGACGGCGTGCTGGGCGGCTCCGGGCTCGGCGTGCTTGCCCAGCTCGCGGGCGACACCACGAGCGATCTCGTCTGCATCGAGAAACATATCAAGGCGCTCGACCAGGATGTGTGGATGGTGCTGCATCCCGCTCTACGCGATAGCGAGCGCATCCGCACGGTGGCCAACCTCATCGCCGAGATTTTTCGTTAGGGCTAGCTTCACCGGGCACATGCAGAGTAGGCAACCAGGTAGCGTGGTACGACACCGTACCGACTGCATCGGCAAACCAGCGCACCCTCGGATAGACACGCCGCACATCAGCAAAAGAAGTGCGATGGCTGCCCGTGTCACGCCGGCCGCACTGCGCATGAAGGCGTGGTGACGACCGAACCGGCGGCCCCGCAACCATCCGACGGGTGGTGGCGGCCGCGCCCGCCACCAGGAGCTCCCGGCCATGGATACGCTAACCCGCGATCCGGTCAAGCAGCCGACTCGCCCGAAACTGCTTCAGGTGATGGGGCCCGGCCTTATCACCGGTGCCTCGGACGACGACCCGAGCGGCATCGCCACCTATTCGCAGGTCGGCGCGCAATTCGGCTATGGCCTCGCGTGGACCCTGCTGTTCAGCTACCCGCTGATGGCCGCAATCCAGGAAATCAGCGCGCGCATCGGGCGCGTGACCGGCTGCGGCATCGCCGGCAATTTGCGGCGGCACTATCCGCGCTGGCTTTCCACCAGCGTCGTCAGTCTGCTGCTGATTGCGAACATCATCAATCTGGGCGCGGACCTCGGCGCGATGGGCGCGGCGCTCAAGCTGTTGATCTCGGGTCCCGCGCTGCTCTATGTCTGCGGTTTCGGCCTGCTCTCGGTAACGCTCGAAGTTTTTACGCGTTACTCGCGCTATGTGTCGATACTCAAATGGCTGTGCCTGTCGCTCTTCAGCTATGTGATCTGCGCGTTCGTCGTCAAAGTGCCGTGGACCCAGGTGGGCTGGGCAGTGATCTGGCCGCCGCTCTCGGCCAAGCCGGATTACATCGTGGCCATCGTCGCGGTCATGGGTACCACGATCAGCCCTTACCTGTTTTTCTGGCAGGCCGAACAGGAAGTCGAAGACGAACTGGAGCGGCCCGGCGCCCATCCGCTCACTCACGCACCGTGGGAGGCCCCCGCCGAGTTCGCGCGAATCCGCATCGACACCTATCTCGGCATGGCGCTGTCGA
Organism: Paraburkholderia sp. SECH2; assembly: GCF_030464795.1. NCBI lineage: Bacteria > Pseudomonadati > Pseudomonadota > Betaproteobacteria > Burkholderiales > Burkholderiaceae > Paraburkholderia > Paraburkholderia sp. SECH2. The sequence continues at coordinate 76,319 of NZ_JALPRH010000007.1, read as the reverse complement.
ATACCATCGCGTTCTTTATCGTCGTGACCACAGCAGCGACGTTGCATGCTCACGGGCTCAACGATATCCAGACGTCGGCTCAGGCAGCGGAAGCGCTGCGAGCGGTCGCGGGACCGTTCACGTTTGCCATTTTCGCGGCCGGCATTATCGGCACCGGTTTGTTGACGCTGCCGGTACTGGCCGGCTCGGGTGCCTACGCAGTGGGCGAACTGTTCGCATGGCGGATCGGTCTGGCCCGTCTGCCGCTGCAGGCGAAGGCGTTTTACGGCGTGATCGCGGCGGCGACAGCGATCGGCGTCGGCTTGAATTTCACCTCGATAGACCCGGTCAAGGCGCTCTTCTGGAGCGCCGTGCTCAATGGGGTGGTCGCCGTGCCGGTCATGATCGTCATGATGCATCTGTCGATGCGAACCGGCATCATGTCGCGCTTCACGTTGCCGCTGGTGCTGCGCGTCCTCGGCTGGATTGCTACCGGTGTGATGGCGATTACGGTCATCGCGATGGCTGTCAGCTGGGTTGCATGAGCCATGCGCTCAAGACGTGAACGCCACCGTACAGACGCGCACCACGAAGCGTGCCAGAATGGTTGCTGGCCCTGTATGCACCGGCGATTTCCAAACCGCTTTCCAGTCGATTTCGCAACCGCCCCGTCAGGAGGACCTGAAAACTTTTCAAGTCAGTTCTGCGAATACGAGGTCGTTTTTCGGCAGGACACTGTGGGGTGGTTCATGTTGACCACACATCAACCGAAAGATAACCATCTGCTTTCCGTGCTGCCGAAAGCAGAGTGGGAACGCATCGCACCGCATCTCATCGCGCTCGATATGCCGCTCGGGGAGGTCGTCTACGAATCGGGTGACCGGCTCGACTATGTCTACTTCCCCACCACCGCGATCGTCTCGCTGCTCTATGTGATGGAAGACGGCTCGTCGGCCGAGATCGCGATTGTCGGCAATGAGGGATTGATCGGTATCGCGCTCTTCATGGGCGGCGAAACGACGCCTAGCCGCGCGGTCGTGCAAAGCGCCGGAAAGGCATACCGGCTCGACGCGCGCATTCTGAAAGAAGAGTTTCATCGTGCCGGCCCGGTGCAACGCTTGCTGCTGCGTTACACGCAGGCGCTCATCACGCAGATGGCGCAAACGGCCGTCTGCAACCGGCATCACACGATCGATCAGCAGTTGTGCCGCTGGTTGCTGTTGAGTATCGACCGCTTGCCGTCGAACGAACTCAAGATGACCCAGGAGTTGATTGCCAACATGCTCGGCGTGCGCCGGTCAGGTGTCACCGAAGCGGCCATGAAGCTGCAGGACGCGGGCTTGATCCGCTACAGCTACGGCCATATCGAAGTGGTCGACCGGTCGGGTCTAGAGGAACGCGTGTGCGAATGCTACGGCGTGGTGAGGCGGGAATTCGACCGCCTGCTGCCCGATCTGAGAGCCGTTTAAGTGACACGGCAACTCTTTGAACAAACTCTTCGAGGCTGAGATGTATAAACACATTCTGGTAGCAATCGACGGCAGCGACACGTCCGAGCACGCATTCAACGCCGCTTTGCAACTCGCGAGCGAGAGCGGCGCGCAACTGCAGCCGCTCTATGTCGTCGACAATCCGCTGATGGCGTACGACGCCTCCGGCTACGATCCGACGATCCTGCATGGCGCGTTCGTGGAAGAAGGCAAACGGCTGCTGGCAGACGCACTGGCACGCATGAAACACGAAAACGTGGCCGGCACGCCGCGCATGGTGGACGTCGAGCCGATCGGCGAGGATATTTCGGAGCGCATCCGCATCACGGCCAACGAATTCAATGCGGACCTGCTGGTGCTCGGCACGCACGGCCGGCGCGGCTTCAAGCGTCTGTTTCTCGGCAGCGTCGCCGAACGCGTGGTGCGCAGTGCGTGCTGTCCGGTATTGCTGATACCGAGCCGCCAGGCGCAAACCACGCACGTGGAGTCGGCCAAACCGGGGCATACCGACGTTGCCGCTGTGATGTATGAGATGCCGCCGCACTAGAGAGCCGGGGCGCTCGACGTCGCGTCGAGGGTGGGAAATACGGCGCGCTCAGGCAGCGCAAATCGTATTCGAGGTCGTCAGATCCACCCACGACATGCCCTGCTTCAGGCCGTCCAGCACGGCCTCCTGCGGCGTGCTGAAGTTTCGGTCGTGCGTGAATTCACGCACGACCACACCATCCGGCGCGGCAACGCTCGTACCGATCAGACAGCCAAATTCAGTGCCGCTTTCGCGTGCACAAGCCGTGACCGTCCAGCCATCGCCGTCCACTCTTCCCGACAGGTTCATAAAGTTTTGCCTCGTGCCTGCTCAACGCAACGTGGTGCGTGTTCGACGCTCGCGGTTTGCGCGCGCCGCCCAACTGGTCTATCAGAGCGCCACAGCATGCCGGCTAAGCACCCGTGGATCGCCGACCGGCAGAACCACTCGCCCGTGCACCTCGTTGATCACGTCGGCTGCGGACAGATAGAACGCCAACGCCGCGGTGATGAGTCCCATATAGCCGCCCGCCATCCGCACCAGGCCTGAACCCGTCCACTCTCCTCCAGCCAACAGGCCGAAGGTGATCCAGAGCGCCAGAAAGATGAACTGCAGCGCGCGAGGCGAGCGAAAGGTCGCCAGCCACATATAAAACGTGAAGACGCCCCAAAGAAACAGATACCAACCGACGAACGCGGGCGGCACCTTGTCGTGTAAAAAAAGCACGAACAGTGCAAACGACCACCAGAACGCGCCATAACTTAGAAAGGCCGTCGCGCCGAAGGTATTGCCGCGCGGCAACTCCATCATCCCGGCAATGGCCTGCGCGGTCCCGCCGTAAGCGAGCGCGCAAGCGAGCACGAGGCCCATCGACTCGCCCGAAAACCAGCCGGCGTTGATCATGCTGAGCAGCCACGTTGTCAATGCAAAACCGGCGAGACCCAGTGGCGCGGGGTTCGCAAGCGTGGTTCGAATCGGTGCGCTGGCCATGGCCTGCTCCTGAAGATAAAAAGCGTTCCGGCAATCTCGCGACCTTCGCGAACCATCACCCGAGCTGATCGAGAATCGCCGGATTTTCCAGCGTGGATACGTCCTGGGTAATTTCTTCGCCGGCCGCCAGCGAGCGCAGCAAGCGGCGCATGATCTTGCCCGAGCGCGTTTTCGGCAGATTCTCGCCGAAGCGGATTTCCTTGGGCTTCGCGATCGGCCCGATTTCCTTGCCGACCCAGTTGCGCAATTCGGTCGCGATTCTGATCGCCTGGTCACCGGTCGGCCGCTCGCCCTTCAACACCACGAACGCGACGACGACTTCGCCGGTCGTCTCGTCGGGACGGCCGACGACCGCGGCTTCCGCCACCAGCGGGTTCGCGACGAGTGCCGACTCGATCTCCATCGTGCCGAGCCGGTGGCCTGACACGTTGAGCACATCGTCGATACGGCCGGTAATCGTGAAGTAGCCGGTGTCCTCGTCACGCACCGCGCCATCGCCGGCGAGGTACAGCTTGCCGCCGAGCTCTTCGGGGAAGTAACTCTTCTTATAGCGCTCCGGATCGCCCCAGACGCCGCGCAGCATCGACGGCCACGGCCGTTTGACGACGAGAATGCCGCCCTGCCCGTTCGGCACATCCTGCCCGGTTTCGTCGACGACCGCGGCCATGATGCCAGGCAGCGGCAGCGTGCACGAACCCGGCACCAGTGGCGTCGCGCCCGGCATCGGCGCGATCATGTGGCCGCCCGTTTCCGTTTGCCACCAGGTATCGATGACAGGGCAATGGCTATGGCCGACGTGTTCGTAGAACCACGTCCACGCGGCCGGGTTGATCGGCTCGCCGACTGTGCCGAGCAAACGCAATGTTGACAGGTCGTAACGGTCCGGATGAACTTTGGGATCGGACTCGGCAAGCTTGATGAGCGAACGGATCGCGGTCGGCGCAGTGTAGAACACAGTCACGCGGTGTTTCGCGATCATCTCCCAGAAACGGCCGGCGTTCGGATAGGTGGGCACGCCTTCGAACACGACCTGGGTCGCGCCGATCGCTGTCGGGCCGTACGCGATGTAGCTATGGCCAGTGATCCAGCCGATGTCGGCGGTACACCAGAATACGTCGCTGCGCTTCGCATCGAAGGTCCACTTCATGGTCTGCGCGGCCCACATCAGGAAGCCGCCCGTGCTGTGCTGCACACCTTTGGGCACCCCCGTCGAACCAGACGTATACAGAATAAAGAGCGGATGTTCCGCGCCGACCCATTCGGGCTCGCACGTGTCTGCTGCGGCTTCTGTGAGCTCGTGCATCCACAGGTCGCGCCCTTCGTGCCACGCAACCTTGCCGCCCGTGCGCCGATAGACGATAACGCTTTTCACCGCTTCGCAGCCGCCCAGCGCAAGGGCCTCGTCCGCGATACTCTTCAACGGCAGCGCCTTGCCGCCGCGCATCTGTTCATCGCAGGTCACCAGCGCGATCGCGCCCACGTTGACGATCCGTTCATTGAGCGATTTCGACGAAAAGCCGCCGAACACAACAGAGTGCGTCGCGCCAATGCGCGCGCACGCCTGCATCGCCACGATGCCTTCAATCGACATTGGCATGTAGATCACCACGCGGTCGCCTTTCTTCACGCCGCGCGTTCGCAAAGCGTTGGCAAAGCGGCTCACTCGTTCGAGCAATTGCTGGTAGGTGACGTGCGTGACGGTGCCGTCGTCGGCTTCGAAGATCACCGCAACATGCTCACCGTTGCCGGCTTCGACGTGACGGTCGAGGCAGTTGTAGGACGCATTGAGGGTGCCATCGTTGAACCATTCATAGAACGGCGCACGCGATTCATCGAGAACCGTAGAAAACGGCTTTTTCCACTCGAGCGTTTCGCGCGCGAGACGCGCCCAGAATCCTGTGTAATCGCGCTCAGCTTCGGCGACCAACGCGCGGTAGGCATCCATGCCGGAGATCGCGGCGTAAGCCGCCACGCTGGCGTGAGGAAGGAAGGCTTGCGGCTCCTCCAGAATCGAATCGCTGGTTGACATTTTGTGTCCCTTGCACGCTTTCGTGCGTGCTTGATAGATGTGTTGCGCTCGTGGCGGCGCCCCTGCTGCGCCGGGCGTGACATGGCATTCCGCGTGATCGGTTCGATCAAGCGGTTGGCCGCTCCGGGCGAAATGGGGATGGCGCACAAATCGGTCAGGGAAGCCTTGTCACACGAAACTGTTTCGATCCGCGGTGACGGAGAAAAGCAGAGGGCTTGCAACGACGGTGCTCGCGTAGGAGGGGGAAGTCGGTACGGTGGCGTACAGGGTTTCGTCGGCGCCTTCAGGCAATTGTAAGTTTTGTACCATTCCACCGGGGCTGCAGAAAAAATCTGGAATAAGCCGCTAGGCGATGTGTTTGCCCTTACGTGGACGGCAGCAAACAGACGGTCTACGAGCGAAAGCAGAAACGCTTCTGCGCAGCTTCAGCAGCACGTAGATCACATAGGTAGACAAGTAAAGACGTAGTTCTCAATCACATGGATCGTTAGATTCAATCAACCTTAATTAGGCATCCAAATGAAACTCAATCTTGCAATGACTCTTTCGATGATCCTCCTTGCGTCGGCCGGCGCAGTCACTCAGGCATCGGCGCAGGAAAAGACCCGCGCGGAAGTGCGCCAGGAACTGGTTCAGGCAGAAGCTAACGGCTCGAACCTCGTGACCGACACGTCGTATCCCGAGATTAGCCCGATCTTCGCGCAGCAGGCCGCACGTCTGAAGATGAACACGAGTGGCGAAGGTCCGGCGATGTCGGGTTCGACGGCGGCAGGCCAACGCTCGTCCAGCACGCCCGCTCGTTCAGCAGACGCGGCGATGCCGGCGTGTGTCGGCCCCGTAAGCTTCTGCTCGCCGTACTTCGGCAGCTAACCGCTGACGATGCACGTCTGGGAGTGGTTCGGGATTCAGCGAATGACTGGCGGGCTGGCGAATGCCTGTGCCGGGGGCGAGCGGACGGTGGTGTCATGAGGCGTCCGCCCGCGCTCACGAGTCGGTCACAGGTCGCATTATTTTTTGATTTCCCCTTTGACGATACAGCTCAATTAACTCCAATCGAGCAGACATGCATTTTAATTGGAAACTCTTCGAATCCCGATGAATCGCTATCGAATTAGCATAAAGAAATGATTTTGTAATTAATAGCAGAACGATGGGCTCATTAAATCAATTAGAGTCCTACCTCCATTGCAGCGCGCCATGTACTTAGGCGTTGCCGAACAATCAACAACTCCATAACTAACTGATAACAATAATATTTCTAAGTAGTCGCCCTCGTTCATTCTCGACCTCCCCTTCCTCTCAACTATCTATTCTGATAGGTACCGATAATCTGTAATGAACGGTAATTTGGCGGCGCTCACGAATTTAACTGAGTGCCCCTATTAACCGTTCAGAACAGCGCTTCCAGACGAAATTCCTATTTATTTGACTCGACCGGAAACAGCCACCGGAAGATTCGGCGTCTCGTTGCGCTGTTATCTCAGGAGGTCACATGAAGTCGTCAGCCGCAAAACAGACGGTCCTATGTCTAAACCGTTACGCGGTCGTTGCTTTGCCTCTCGCTATTGCTTCGTTCGCCGCATTCGGCGCCTCACCCGCGTCCACGCTGTGGGCGCCCACCGACACGAAGGCGTTTGTGACGCCCTCCCAAGTCGAGGCGCGCAGTGCGACGCCATTGCTCGAACTCGCCGCCGGCGAGAGCGCACATGTCGTGGTCAGTCTCAAGCTTCGCGATGAGGCGCAGTTGAAGCAACTTGCGCAGGCAGTCAACCAGCCGGGCAACGCGCAGTTCGGCAAATTCCTCAAGCGTCAGCAATTCCTCTCGCAGTACGCGCCGACCGAAGCGCAAGTGCAGGCCGTCGTCGCGCATTTGCGGAAGAACGGCTTCGTTAACATTCACGTCGCGCCGAACCGTCTGCTGATTTCCGCCGACGGCAGCGCCGGTGCAGTCAAAGCGGCCTTCAATACGCCGCTGGTTCGCTACCAGTTGAACGGCAAGGCCGGCTACGCGAACACGGCGCCGGCACAAGTGCCGCAGGATCTCGGCGAAATAGTCGGTTCGGTGCTCGGCTTGCAGAACGTCGCGCGAGCCCATCCGATGCTGAAGGTCGGCGAGCGTTCCGCCGCGAAGACGCTGGCCGCCGGTACGGCCAAGGGTCACAATCCGACCGAATTCCCGACGATCTACGACGCCAGCAGCGCGCCCACCGCGGCGAACACGACGGTCGGCATCATCACGATCGGCGGCGTCTCGCAGACGCTGCAGGATCTCCAGCAGTTCACCAGCGCGAACGGTCTCGCGCCCGTCAACACACAGACGATCCAGACCGGGTCGTCGAATGGCGACTACAGCGACGATCAGGACGGCCAGGGTGAATGGGACCTCGACAGCCAGTCGATTGTCGGTTCCGCAGGCGGCGCCGTGCAGCAACTACTGTTTTATATGGCCGATCAAAGCGCGTCCGGCAACACCGGCCTCACGCAGGCGTTCAATCAGGCGGTGTCCGATAACGTCGCGAAGGTGATCAACGTGTCGCTCGGCTGGTGTGAAGCCGATGCCAACGCGGACGGCACGCTGCAGGCCGAAGACCGCATCTTCTCGACGGCGGCTGCACAAGGGCAAACCTTCTCGGTGTCGTCCGGCGATGAGGGCGTGTACGAGTGCAACAACCGCGGCTACCCGGACGGCAGCACCTATTCGGTATCGTGGCCGGCCTCGTCGCCGAATGTGATCGCCGTCGGCGGCACGACGCTTTACACGACGTCAGCAGGCGCCTACTCGAGCGAAACCGTCTGGAATGAAGGGCTCGACAGCAACGGCAAGCTCTGGGCGACCGGCGGCGGCTACAGCGTGTACGAGGCGAAGCCGTCGTGGCAATCGGCGGTGAGCGGCACGCCGAGCCAGCGCCTGCTGCCCGACATCTCCTTCGACGCGGCGCAGAGCACCGGTGCACTGATTTACAACTACGGTCAGCTGCAGCAGATTGGCGGGACGAGCCTCGCTTCGCCGATCTTCGTCGGACTGTGGGCACGTTTGCAGACCGCGAATTCGAACAGCCTGGGCTTCCCCGCAGCCAGCTTTTACAGCGCCATTAGCTCGACGCCTTCGCTGGTGCACGACGTGAAATCGGGTAACAACGGCTACGGCGGCTATGGTTACAAGGCGGCCACCGGTTGGGACTATCCGACCGGATGGGGCAGTCTGGATATCGCGAAACTGTCCGCCTATATCAAGAGCAATGGCTTCGCACATTAAGTCCGCTGGCCGATTGATGTGAACGCCTGAACGCTCGCCGATGACTTCGCGACACGCGGGTCATCGGCGGCTACGGGTAAACCGTTCGTCGAAACCACCGCGCGCGAGCGTCCCTCCCCTCGCGCCGAACGATTGCGGCGGTCCGAATCCGAGCCGCCCCTCACGCGTAAAACGCCCCTCCTCGCTTTCCCCAATCGCTCGCCGTGCCCTCCATTGGGTTGTCATTTTTGTTTTGAGATGTAATGATATAACATTCCTCGTGACGAATGACGACAAGGTGCCCGCTTGATCGGGACCGGTCGGCGCACGCCTGGTCATCCGTATTTCGTCCTGGAAAAACGGCGGCAAGACAGAAAACACATCCACCCAGTGCTCACCCCGAATAAATAACGATGAAAAACCGCACGCGTGTCTCCCATGCAGCCCTGCTGCTGTTCGCTATCGCCGCTCACGCCCATGCCGCGCCCGACGAAGGTTCGGTAACAGGCGCCGTCACCGACGCAGCAGGCAAGCCCGTCCGGAACGCGACCGTGAGCGTTCAGAACGCAAGCGGCGCCGCGGTCAATGAGGCAAAGACGGATGCGGACGGCCGTTTTGCGATCGGCCATGTGACGCCGGGCACTTACGCGATCGTGGTTACGGCACCGGGATTTGCGAGCGGCAGCAGCGTGACGACCACGACAGCAGGTGCAGAAAGGGCAGTAAGCGTCAAACTCGCTCAAAGCGACACGCTCGACGTTCAGGTGAACGCAAAGCGTCTCGATCGAGCCCGCAACGGACTACTGCCGGAAACCGGCAGCAGCGTGTACCGTTTCAGCCAGGCCGATATCAATGCGCTGCCCGCGGGGCAAGACACGCCGTTGAACCAGGTGCTGCTCCAGGCACCCGGCGTGGCAAGCGACTCATACGGACAACTGCACGTGCGCGGTGATCACGCGAATCTGCAGTACCGCATCAACGGCATCATCATTCCCGAACCGATCAGCGGTTTCGGCCAGGCACTCGACACTCGCATCATCGACCAGGTGAACCTGCTCACCGGCGCGTTACCGGCGCAATACGGCTACCGCACGGCCGGCGTGGTGGACATCCGCACGAAGACAGGCGATGCCGGCAACGGCGGGTCCATCGACGTGTTCGGCGGCAGCCATCAGACGATCAAGACCAGCGCGGATGTATTCGGCAGTGAAGGGCCGTTCAGCTACTACTTCAGCGGTTCGCTCGGCATGAACAACCTCGGGATCGAGAATCCCACTGCGAGTGCCAACGCGATTCACGATCACACCCGTCAAGGCGACGCGTTCGGTTACATGTCGTACATCATCAACCCGCTCACCCGCGTGAGCGTGATGTTCGGCACGACGAGCAACCAGTTCGAGATTCCCAACACACCCGGCTTGCCGACCAACTTCACACTCAACGGCAGCAACACGTTCGATTCGAGCCAACTGAACGAAACGCAATCGGAGTTGAACAACTTCGCGGTGGTGGCCCTCCAGGGCACCAATGGCGGCGCACTGGATTATCAGGTTGCGTTGTTTACCCGCTACACGCGGACGCAATTCAATCCCGACCCGGTCGGCGATCTGCTCTTCAACGGCGTGGCGTCGCAGGATTTTCACAGCAACTCGGCCAATGGCGCACAGGTGGACACGACCTGGCGGCTGAACGACAAGCATACGGTGCGGGCAGGTATCTTCTTCCAGCAAGAACACGCCGTGTTCAACGACAGCGTCAACGTATTCGCGACGGACAGCAACGGCAACCAGCTTTCAGATCAGCCCTTCAATATTCAGGACTCCAGCAGCAAGACCGGTTATCTGTACAGCGCCTACGTACAGGACGAGTGGAAAATCACGGACAAGCTCACGCTGAACTATGGTCTGCGCTACGACAAGATGGACGAATATGTCAGCGCAAGCCAGCTTAGCCCACGCATCGGTCTCGTCTATGCGCTGACGCCGGCCACGACCCTCCACGCAGGTTACGCGCGCTATTTCACGCCGCCCGCGTTCGAATTGGTATCCGGCTCGACCATCAGCCGCTTCAATGGCACGACCAACCAGAGTCCGTCGAACCAGAACGACCAGGTGCAACCGGAACGCAGCCATTATTTCGATCTCGGCGTGACCCAGCGTCTTGGATCGAACGTGACGGTCGGGCTCGACGCTTACTACAAGAAGTCGGCGAACCTGCTCGATGAAGGACAGTTCGGCTCAGCGCTTATCTTCACGCCGTTCAACTACAGGGAGGGGCGCGTGTATGGCGTCGAGTTCACGGCCAACTACAAACAGGACAACGTATCCGCGTATATGAATCTCGCGTGGAGCCGCGCGCAGGGCACGCAGATCGATTCCGCGCAGTTCAATTTCGATCCGGCGGAACTCGCCTATATCAACAATCACTGGGTCTATCTGGATCACGACCAACGCATCACCGCGTCGTTCGGCGGGACCTACGATCTCGGCAGAACGACCTTCACGTTCGACGGACTCGTCGGAAGCGGTTTGCGCAGCGGCTTTGCGAACACGGATCGACTGCCGCTCTATGCGCAAGTCAATCTCGGGGTGATACAGCACTTTAATCAACCGCTCATCGGCAAATTCGATGCGCGCCTCGTCGTAGTCAACGCATTCAACCGCGTCTATGAGTTGCGCGACGGGTCGGGTATCGGCGTCGGCGCCCCGCAGTACGGCCCGCATTTCGCCGTCTACGCCGGCGTCACCAAGCATTTTTGATTCCGTCCAGCTACGAAGAGGTAGAGCATGCAAGATTGGACAAGCGTTCTAGCGGCAGTACGCGTAGGCGGATGGGTCATCTATCCGCTGACGATACTCGCCATTCTGGCAGTCGCCATTGCCCTCGACCGGGCCTATGTGTTTCTACGTTTCGGCCGGTTGTCGGGCACGCTGCGTGGCACACACGAGATTGCGGCGGCCGGTTCAGCCCTTGATTGGGCCGGCAGATTGAAGGATGTCTCCAGTCAGAACGCGTTCAGACGGATGAGCGCGCCGTGGGCGCCTGATCCTTCTGTACCGCTGTGGCTGCGCGAGGCGAAGGCGCAATCGGTCGCCGCGCAAATCGAACGAGACATGAGCAAAGGTTTCTGGGTGCTGGAAACCATCGTGACGGCGGCGCCTCTGTTGGGTCTGTTGGGCACCATCGTCGGCATGATGCATTCGTTCCAGTTGTTCGGTGGCGATGGTCTCGTCGATCCAGGTGGCGTGACCGGCGGCGTGGCACAGTCGCTGGTGGCAACCGCGATCGGTCTCGTCGTCGCGCTGTTCGCGCTCTTTGCGTTCAACTATTTTTCCCGCCGGCTCGAACGACTCATGGATGAACTCGAGTCGTTCGCGAATGCGCGGCTCAGCGAAATCCGCCTTGCCGTTGCTGACACGTCCGTGGGAGCGCAGCCGTGAAGTTCAAGCGCTCGCGCGCGGCTAAGCGCGGTCGCATCGAAATCATTCCGATGATCGATGTGATGTTCTTTCTGCTGGCGACCTTCATGCTCGCATCGCTTGCGATGCAGCGGCTCGATGCACTCAAGGTCAATCTCCCTGCCGGCAGCGCGCAAAAGATGGCGGCACATGAACCACTTACCATTTCAGTGGACAGCAGCAACGAGGTATTTGTGAATCATCAGTCCGTCCATCTTGATCAGGTCGAGCCGACGGTAAAACGCCTGCTGCAAGCGGACGGCAACGTGGTGATCGCTGCTGACGACACAGCGGGCCACGGCGTGGTCGTTCAGGCGATGCTGGCCGCGCGCCGCGCGGGCGCTGAGCGGTTTTTGATCGCCGTGCGTCGTGAGTAGCCGGATGCGATTCGCGGACACTGTGGACGATTCTCCGCGGATGCGGATTGCGCTAGCGGTGCTGGTCGCGCTAGTCGTATGGATTGGGTTTTTGTTTCAGCTGGGGAGTTGGTTGGGTACAACGCCGTCTATGCATACGCCTGATAAGCCACTCGAGATGCGGGTGGTAGAACTCGATCCTCCGCAGGCTCCGGTTGCGCACACTACGCCTGCTCCGATCGCACCGGCAAAGTCACAACAGCCTGCCGATCCGCGCCCTCACGTGTCAGCACAAGTACGCACGACACTACCTGTCCCATCGAAGCCGGATGTGCGATCGGTACAAAGCGTTGCACCTGCTCAGTCGGCGCCCACAGTTCAAGAGCCGAAGCCGGCAGCCGAGCCGCCTGCCGGTCCCTCTTCCGAAGAAAGAGCAAACTCAACACCATCAGCCACCTCGTCCGGCGACGCAACCGCGCGCGCCATTGCTAAACCGTTGCCGGAACTCCCTGATGATTTACGTGACCAGGCGTATCAAACCGTCGCGATCGCTCGTTTCGCCATTCACGTTGACGGCTCGGTCGATGTCGAACTCATCAAGCCAACCGCCAATCCGCGCCTCAATCAAATCCTGCTCGAAACGCTCCGTAAATGGCGGTTCTTTCCGGCGATGCAAGCGGGACATCCGGTCGAAAGCCGACAGGACATCCGCGTGCATTTCAATGTGAGCTAGCCCGGTGAAGGTTGCGCGTTGGGTTTCTACCAACGCCTACCTCACCCCTTCGTCGCCCCAAACGTCAGCCCCGCCACAAAATGCTTCTGCATCGCAAAGAACATCGCGACCGACGGCAACGCGGCAAGAATCGACCCCGCCGAAACCAGATTCCACGCCGTGGTCCACTGCCCTTTCAACGCCGCGACACCTACGGTAATCGGCGCAGCATCGTCACCTTGCGTCAGACACAGCGCCCAGAAGTAGTCATTCCACACGAACGTGAACACGAGAATCGCCAGCGCCGCCAGCGCGGGACGAATCAACGGCAATACGATCTTGAAGAACACAGTCCACTCATTGGCGCCCTCGATCCGCGCCGCCTCGACCAGCTCAAACGGCAACTGCTTGATGAAGTTCCGCAGAAACAGCGCACAAAATCCAGTCTGAAACGACACATGGAACAGAATCAGTGCGCTCACCGTATTGAACAGACCGAGCTGCAAGGACAGATCCCGCACCGGAATCATCAACACCTGCACGGGCACGAAATTGCCCGCAACAAACGTCGCAAACAACGTCGAATTGCCGCGAAACCGATAGATAGCCAGCGCGAATCCCGCCATCGCCGCAAGCGCAATCGAACCCACCACAGCGGGCACCGTAATCAGCACACTGTTCCAGAAGTAATGCAACATCGGCGAGGTCGTCAGCGCCTCGCGATAGTTATCGAACATCGCGAAGTGCTTGGGCCAGCCCCAATAGTTGCCTTCGCTCAATTCTTCCGTCGAGCGCACCGAGGTCACGAGCACCGCGATCATCGGCAGCAACCAGATCAGCAGCGCGAGCGGCAAGGTCAGTTTGTACGCGCGGCGCGTCACCGGCTTCCATTTGTCGATCGGGATCGGAAACATGATCGGCTCCTTATTGCTCGGTGCGCAGCATGCGGCGCAGGTGATAGACGATGTACACCAGCATGATGGCGAACAGCACAACTGCCACCGCCGCGGAGTAGCCGATGCGGTAGTACTTGATTGCCTGGTCGTACATGTAGTACGCGAGCACGGTCGAACTTTCGAACGGTCCGCCGCTTGTCATCACCGAAATCAGATCGAAGCTGCGCAACGCGCCGATCACCGTGACGACGATCGCCATGAACGTGGTCGGCCGCAATTGCGGCAGGATCACGTGCCACAACATCGACCAGCCGCGCGCGCCTTCCATGCGCGCCGCCTCGATCTGCTCGGCGTTCAGCGACGTCAGGCCGGTTAGATAAAGGATCATGCAATACGCAGTTTGCGGCCACAGCGCGGCGAACACGATCCCGAGGGTCGCGTACCGCGGGTCGCCGAGTACCGGCACGCCGTGACCGAGAATCACCGCGAGCAAGCCGAAGGTCGGGTCGTAGAACCACGAAAAGATCAAGCCAACCACCACGCCCGACAACACGAACGGAGCGAAGAACAGCGATTTGACGATGCGGATGCCGGCTACGGCCTGGTTCAGATAGAGCGCGACGGCGAGTCCCATCGGCGGCGCAAGCAGGAACAGCAGCAGCCAGATGAGGTTGTTCTTCAGCGCCGTGTAGAACGTCGGCGTATGGAACAACTCGATGTAGTTTGCGAGGCCGACGAAGGATGGGTCGGTCATCCCATCCCAGTTGAAAAAACTCAGGCGCATGGTCGAGATGATCGGCCACACGACGTAGATCGCCACCATCACGCAGGCCGGCGCGAGAAACAGGAAAGCGGCTCGCCGCTGCCGACGCGCGGTCGGCGACGGACGGCGCCGGCGCGCCGCGCCAGGCGGCCCGCCGCGCAATGCACCGCCCGAGGCCGGCACGCCCGAACCGGGCAAGCCAGGACCGCCCGATTCGGCAGGGCCGTCGACGGTGTGACGGGTGACGGAATGCGACACAATCAATCTCCTGTCGACCAGGGTTCGCGCTTTAGCGCGTTACTCTGGTCCCATGCAAAGCTGTCGACCAGCGTGGGCGCTTTAGTGCCGTACTCTGGTCCCATGCAACATAGTTGCCAGTCTGATGCAACAAGTAGCGGCCCAAGCCTGGACCTACGACCGAGCCGCTACCGCTCACTTCTTATAGATCCGCTTACGCGTCTGCTCGAGTTGCGCGAGCACCTCGTCGAGCTTCGAAGGATCGGAGATGAATTGCTGCATCCCCTTCATCCCTTCATCGGCCATTTCCTTCGTCATGTCGCGATCGTAGAACTGCGCAATGCCGCCCTTCGTATTCGCGAGAATCTGGAAGCCGATCTTCGAAATCGGATCTTCAGGTTCCGGCGATTTGCTGTTCGCCGACAAGGAGCCGAGCCCGGCCGCCAGCTTCGCGCCATTTTCCGGCGTCTGGACAAACGCCAGGAACGCATGCGCATCCGCCTTGTTCTTCGCCTTCGACGGAATATGCAGCGATTCAACCGGACCGTCTTCGGCGGTCGGCACGTTCGCGTCGATGATCGGGAACTGGAAGTAGCCCATTTCCGGCTTGACGTTCGGCGGGAAGCCACCCGTGATAAAGGTGCCCATCAGCATCATCGCGGCCTTGCCCTGGAACAGGAACGGCTGCACCGCATCCAGATCGTAGGAAAGCGAATTGTCGATGAAATAGCCGGCGTCGATCAGTTGCTTCCACGTCGTGTAGACCTTCTTCACACGCGGATCGGTGTACGCGATATCGCCCGCCATCAGTTTCTGATGGAACGCGTTGCCGTTCAGGCGCAGGTCGAGATAATCGAACCAGCCGGCCAGCGTCCATGAATCACGGCCCGCCACGGCAATCGGTGTAATGCCTGCCGCTTTCAGCTTCTTGCAGTCGTCGAGAAACTGGTCCCACGTTTTCGGTTCGCCGGTAATGCCGACCTTCTGGAACAGATCCTTGCGATAGAACATGCCCCACGAGTAATACACGGTCGGTGCCGCGTACTGCTTACCCTTATACGACGACGCTTCCTTCGTCGAAGCATACATGTCGTTCCAGCCGTTCTTCGCCCAGTCGCCGCTCAGATCCTCGAACAGCCCGCGCTGCGCGTAATACGCCATCCGCTCACCGTCATGCCAGTTCACGATATCGGGCGCGACGGTGGAGAGCCAACCGGGCAACTGGACCTTGTACGCTTCCTCATCGACGAACGACACCTTCACGTCGGTGCCAGGATGCGTTTTCTTGAAGTCGTCGATGATCGACTGCCAGACGGCGCGTTGACTTGCGCCCTTGAATGCGATGTTGACCGCGAGCGTGCCGGCCTGCGCGGTGCTGACGACGGACACGCCTGCGGCGGCCGCGGCCAGCGCGAGTGCCAGCAGAATCTTGCGAGGTTTCAGTGCCATGTTGCTGTCTCCTTTATGCCTTGATTTTGCGTCGTTGTTGTTACTGCATGGAATCCTTCGTTCGGCCCTATAAATCAGTTGCCTGATCGATAGACAGCCACACCGCGCGGTTCGATGGCGCGTGAGCCGATCACGAAAGCGCCGTCGGCGACATTGGCCAGCGTGTGCGTCTGGTCGCCGTAGTTCAACACGTAGGTCAGCGCGCCGCGACGGCTAAAGCGCACGGTGTCGCCGAGCGATGTCGTTTCGACGCCCGCTTCTTCAGCGATCTGCTTCAGAAGGCGGACCGTCAGCGCATCGTCAAACAGGCTCGCGAAGTAATGAAACGCGCCGCTTTTCACATAAGCAGAATGACCGTCAGCGAAACGGGCACGCACGTCGAGCGAATCCGCTGTATCGCTGTCGATGAAATCACGCCAGTGGCGCGCCACGCCGTCCACCGCGCTCGAGTTCTGGTTATCCACGAGCACCACAGCTTCGGTCACATTCGGCCGCATCGATTCGACACGCCACACACGCAGCGGCAACACAGAAGCGAGCGCACCCGGCGGCAGGTTCGCCGGAATCTGCACGTCCGCCGTCTTCGAACCGGTGCGAGGACCCAGCACGACCTGCGCACCCGAGCTCGCCAGCCGGGCGGCGAAATCCGCAGGCACAACCGGCAGCGGCGGCACGACGATCAAACGATAGCCGTCGAGGGCTGCATCGACCGGCACGATATCGACATCCAATCCAAGCGAGCGCAGCGCCGAGTAATACTCGAATGCGAAGCGCGGATAGTGAAAGTCCGCGCCCTGCGGATGAATCGCGAAGAGCCACTTCGCTTCGTAGTCGTAGACGAGCGCAACCTTCGAGCGGATCGCAGCGTTCGCGTCGGCATTCGCGGCGAGCACCGCGCGAATCTCGTCGGCAACCTGCGCAGCTTCATTGCCGCCCACATCGAGCCGGTTATCGGGTGTATTCAAGCCAGCGTGCATCTGCTCCTGCGCAAACGGCGCCTGGCGCCAGCGAAAATACGACACGCAGCCCGCGCCGTGCGCGAACGCCTCCCAGCTCCATAGCCGCACCATGCCGGGCAGCGGTGCTGGATTCCACTGTGCCCAGTTCACCGGGCCGGGCTGCTGCTCCATCACCCAGAACGGCAGCTTCGACATGCCGCGGTACACGTCATGGTTGAACGACGCGAAGTCGGGATGCCCGCTGCGCAACCAGCGCGCCTTCACGTCCGGTGCAAACCACTGCTCTTCGAGCGCGCCGAGCGGATAGCTGTCCCAGGCGGCAATGTCGAGATCGGCCGCCACCTTGTAGTGATCGAACTCGGTAAAGAGCTGCATGAAGTTGTGCGCGACCGGCCGCCCCGGCGAATGCGCGCGGATGATCTCGACCTGCATGCGGTTGTAGCGCGCCACTTCGTCGGAGGCGAAGCGCCGGTAATCGAGCCGGTGCGACGGATGCGCTTCGGTGACGGTCGCCACCGGCGCGTCGATCTCGTCGAAGCTGCGGTACTCCATGCTCCAGAACACCGTGCCCCACGCACGGTTCAGCGCATCGATGGTTTGATAGCGCGCCTTGAGCCACTCGCGAAAGCGCCCCACTGCAGCCGGCGAATAGCTGACCACCGTGTGATGGCAGCCGAATTCGTTATCGGTCTGCCAGTAGGCAACGGCCGGATGCTTGCCGTAACGCTCGGCGACTGCCGTGCAGATTCGCTGCGATGCAGTGAAATACGAAGGCGAGGAGAAATCGTAATGGCGGCGTGAGCCGAAGGCGCGCGGACGGCCATCGGCACCGATCGGCAGAATGTCCGGATGACGGTCGATCAGCCACTTGGGCGGCGTCGCGGTGGGGGTGCACATGACAACTTGCAAACCGGCCGCGCCGAGTACATCGACCGCGCGATCGAGCCAGCCCCAGTCGTACTCGCCAGGCGTTGGCTCCATCCGGCTCCACGCAAATTCGGCGATACGCACCTGCTCGATGCCGAGTGCTTTCATCCGGCGAGCGTCGTCTTCCCACATCGACTCCGGCCAGTGTTCCGGGTAATAACAGACTCCAAGGCGCATCCGAATGTCCTCTATGCGTAGTGTTCGACGGATTCGAGCGAAGCGGCGGCAAAGCCGTCTTCGGTAAACAAATGGCAGGCGCGGCTGGGGACGCGCAAGCTGGCGCGGTCGCCCGGCGCGAGGCGTGTGTCGCCGGGCGCCTTGGCGATCAGCGTGGCGCCGCCGGGCTGATCGAGGTGGACATAGCTGTGCTCGCCGAGCTGTTCGACGAGGGATACGGTGCGGCTCAGAACGGCGTCCTGTGGGTTGCCAGAAGCTGTCGCGTCGATGAATTCGAGGTGTTCCGGACGCACGCCGAGCGTGACCGGTTGCGCCGCCTTGAGTCCATCGCCGCTGACGGGCACGCGCACGTTTTCGTCAGTGTGATCGAGCGTAACAACCACGCCCTGCGGATCAACCGACGCCACCCGCCCCGGCAAGAAATTCATCCGCGGCGATCCGATGAAACCGGCGACGAAGCGGCTCTTTGGCCGGTGATACAACTCGAGCGGCGCGCCGATCTGGGCGATGCTGCCGTAGCGCTCGGTGTCCTTACCCGCATGCAGCAGCACGATCTTGTCGGCGAGCGTCATCGCTTCGATCTGGTCGTGCGTGACGTACACCACGCTGGCTTTGGCGAACTGCTTATGGAGCCGCGCGATTTCGATGCGGGTCTGGCCGCGCAGCGTCGCATCGAGATTGGAGAGCGGCTCGTCGAACAGAAACACGCCAGGTTCACGCACGATGGCCCGGCCAATCGCCACACGTTGCCGCTGGCCGCCGGACAGTGCTTTGGGCCGGCGCTCGAGCAGCGCCTCAAGTTGAAGGATGCGCGCGGCTTCCCGCACCTTGCGGTCGATTTCGTCCCTGGGGGTTTTGGCCAGTTTGAGGCCGAAGGCCATGTTCTCGAACACGGTCATATGCGGAAACAGCGCATAGCTCTGGAACACCATCGCCACACCGCGCTGCGCCGCCGGGACGTCGTTGACGAGGCGGCCGGCGATCGACAGGTCGCCGTCGGTCACGTCTTCGAGGCCGGCGATCATCCGCAGCAAGGTGGATTTACCGCAGCCGGACGGACCGAGAAACACGCAGAACTCGTTCTCGCCTATTTCCAGATCGACATCGCGGATCACTAGCGCGCCGTCGCCATACGCCTTCTGCACGCCCCTCAATGAAATGCTCGCCATCGCATCGACTCCGTGATTTAATCGGCTCGACGTCGGAGATTAAGCGCTTAATCAGTAGGGCCGAAAAAAATCGATCGCTACCGATCGTTGGGGCCTTACCTGTCTCCGATATCGTTTTGTCTGTGCGGCAAATGGTGCCGCGCCTTGGGCTGTGATGCAAATGTCGGACACCCATCCCAAATATTGAATAAGCATTATGACAACCCTTAGCGAAGTCGCGCGTCACGCCGGCGTCACCCCTGCCACGGTGTCGAACGTGCTGCGCAATCGCGGCCGGGTCGGCGCGAGCACCCGGCAGCGGGTGCTCGACGCCGTCGACGCGCTCGGCTACCGCCCGCATCTGGCCGCCCGCGCGCTCGCCGAGGGCCGCGCGCCGACGTTGGCGTTGATGGTGTCGAGCATTGCCAATCCGTTCTATCCGGAGTTCGCGCTCGCGGTCGAACACGCGGCGCGCAGCAGCGGCCACTTCGTGATCATCTGCAATACGAACGAAGATCCGCTGACCGGGCGCGCCTATCTCGACCAGATCGCAGGGACGCTTTCCGAAGGCGTGCTCGTCACCAATGCGAACCTGGACTTTGCAGACCTTCATACGACCGAATCACGCGGCACGCCCGTCGTGCTGTGCATGTGGGAACGGCCCAATGAGCCGCCGGGGCTGCCATGTGTCGCGGTCGATTTTCGTCTGGCTGGCGAATTGGCCGGCACGCATCTGCTGACGCTCGGGCACCGGCGGATCGGCGCGATTGTCGGCAGCAAGGCTTCAGGTATTCACGCCGCCCGTTACGAAGGTTTTGTCGATGCGCTGCATTCGGCCGGCGCGCCGAAAGGAAAGGTCAAGCATGCGCCCGATACGATACAAGGCGGCTACGCCGCGGCGCGGGCGCTACTGGAAGCCGATCCGAAACTCACCGCGATCTTCGCGACCAACGATCTGCCGGCGCTCGGCGCGATGCACGCCGCCGCCGATCTTGGCCTGAACGTGCCGGGTGATCTGTCCGTGATCGGCATTACCGATATTCAACTGGCGCGCGAATCGCGACCCGCGTTGACCACAGTCGCCGTGCCGACTGTCGAAGTCGCCGACCTGGCGGTGTCGCTGCTGCGCGAGTTGATTGAATCGTCGTATGGGCAAGCAGGTCATCAATCGGCGGCAAGCGTGCCGATGCGGATTTCCTCCGCGCCGAAACTGGTTGTGCGCGCGTCGACGGGGGTGCCGCGCCCGAGGTAACGTGGCCGTAACAACATCGGGGACGTTACGTAGCGAACCCTGGCTACGGCCGCCCCCACCTTCCGGACCGCCGTCCGCAAACGCCCGTATCAAGCGGTTCCGCGGCAAAAACACCGTTTCAATCAGTCCATCCATGCAGTTGGCACGGTCCCTGCAATAAAGCAGGAAAAGGCTGAGCGCCGGCATGACTTACATGCCGCCCGCGCTCCCCAACCGGCCAGGCCAAGGCCATAACAAGCATGGATACTCAAATGAATGCCGCTCTTCTGCTGGACGCCGATCTCGCCGAACAGACCACCGACACAGACTCGACCTTCGCGCAGCGCCATCCCTTGCAAATCGCAGTTTGTCTTCGCAAGCTGATGGCCGGACAGGACTTCGTGACGGTGGAATTCAACGGCCGCCAGATCGTGACGCAGATACTCGAGGTCGATTCGCGCAATGCGCGCTTTATCTTCGACGCCGGCAGTACGCAGCTGGACAATTACGCGCTGCCGTCTGCCCGCCAGTTGATCTTTCGCAGTTTGCCGGGCGGCATTCGCACGGAGTTCACGACGCTTAACGCAGATCCGATCATGTTCGAAGGACGCCCGGCTTTCGAGGCCGCTTTCCCTTCGCTCCTGTACTACGTTCAGCGCCGCGAATTCTTCCGCGTGCAAACGCCCGTGCTGGATCCGTACATCGCTAGCGGGCCGTATGTGGACGGCGGTTCGTTCAGGCTCGAATTGCAGGATCTTTCATTGGGCGGCGTGGCGTTGAACACTGCTGATGCACGTTTCGGCGCGCTTGAGAGTGGCACCGTATTGCGCAACGTCACGTTGCAATTCGGCAGCTTCGGCACGCTTCTCCTCGATCTGGAAATCGTCGCGCCACGGCAATTGACTACGCCGAAGGGCGATCTGCGCTTCGTGATCGGCTGCAAGTTCGTGACGACGCCGGGGCCGGCTGAACGGATCTTGCAGCGTGTCGTCACGCAACTCGAAACGAAGCGTCAAAGGCTCGCGCCGCGAGGGTGAGTTCCTGCGGGTACGCTCGCCACGATTCTCACGGCGTAGATAAAGTCTGCAGTCATCGCCGCTGAGAATCGCTGCTTCTGGCCGCCGCCTCATACCTTCGCGACGACAGTCAAACCCGTCGCAACGCATCAATTAATATTTCAACCAGCTTTCAATCGAGCCAGGACTTTCCCGAAGTACCGGCGCTCGATCTTGCATCGCACCACTCCCGCAAAGCCCCGTCACGTAAGGCCTGCCGCCCTGGCGGCCGCTTTGACATGTCGACGCCCCTCCCGATCGCTTCCTTGACGAGCGTCCTCGCGCCTGCTGTACTAAATCAACTAAAGTGATTTAAGCAGCCAGTTTCGCATTGCATTGGAATCGCATCAGCTTCGAAACCAGATCGCAAGCAGGCGGCAAGCGCGCAGCGTTCGCGTGTGCAATCACCCGCAGTTCACAACGTCGTGACCAATAACCGGAGGAGCGTCCCATGAATCTGAATTCCCGCAGGCATCCTGTCGCCAGGAAAATCGTGTCGATGTGCGTCGCGGCATCGGCCGTGTGGTGTGCGAGCGCGAGCCAGGCGGCCGACCAGCCTGTCGTCGGCCTCATCACCAAGACCGACACCAACCCGTTCTTCGTGAAGATGAAACAGGGCGCTGAAGCAGCGGCATCGAAAGACGGCGCCAAACTGCTCACCGCCGCCGGCAAGTTCGACGGCGACAACGCGAGCCAGGTCACCGCCATCGAAAACATGATGACGGCCGGCGCGAAAGCGATTCTGATCACGCCGAGCGACACCAAGGCGATCGTGCCGAGCATCAAGAAAGCGCGCGCCGCCGGTGTGATGGTGGTCGCGCTCGACACGCCGACCGATCCGCAAGACGCCACGGACGCCCTCTTCGCCACCGACAACTTCAAAGCCGGCGTGCTGATCGGCAAGTACGCGAAAGCCGCCATGAACGGCAAGCCCGCGAAGATCGCCACGCTCGATCTCGCGCCCGGCGTCTCGGTCGGCGTGCTGCGCCACAACGGCTTCCTGGAAGGCTTCGGCGTGAAGGAAGGCGATCCGTCGATCGTCTGCAGCCAGGACACGCGCGGTGATCAGTCGAAGGGCCAGACGGCGATGGAAAATTGCCTGCAGAAATCGCCGGATATCAACGTGGTCTACACGATCAACGAACCGGCTGCAGCGGGTGCGTATCGCGCGCTCAAGGCAGCGGGCAAGGACAAGAGCGTGATGATCGTTTCCATCGACGGCGGCTGCGAAGGTGTCCGCAATGTGAAGGCCGGTGCGATTGC
This sequence comes from Paraburkholderia sp. SECH2, assembly GCF_030464795.1. Lineage (NCBI taxonomy): Bacteria > Pseudomonadati > Pseudomonadota > Betaproteobacteria > Burkholderiales > Burkholderiaceae > Paraburkholderia > Paraburkholderia sp. SECH2. The sequence goes on along the minus strand of NZ_JALPRH010000007.1, from coordinate 53,439 downwards.
CGCGACCTCGCAGCAGTATCCGTTGAAGATGGCCTCGCTCGGCGTGACGGCGGGTGTCGAGTATGCGAAGACCGGCAAGAAGGTCTCCGGTTATCAGGACACCGGCGTGACGCTGATCACCGACAAGCCGATGTCCGGCGTCGACAGCAAAGATACGAAGTACGGCCTCGACAACTGCTGGGGCAACAAGTAACGCGCACTGAATGGCGGCCCACTTCGCGGGCCGCTCACGGATTGCCAGCCACTGAACCGACGGCCGCGGGGTACACCGCGGATCGGCGGCCCACCAGATGGCCGGTCTCCGTATTTGCCACGTGGCCTGCCCGCCACGTTCATGCATCGAGGACACCTATCATGTCGACACCTTCCGCGCCTGCCGGCCACCCGCGCACCTTCACCGACCGTTTGCCATCGCTCGCTGAAATCGGACCGCTGATCGCCCTGCTGCTGGCCTGCGGTTTCTTCATTTCGCAGAGCAACCGCTTCCTGTCGTTCCAGAACCTCTCGCTGATCCTGCAGCAGACGATGGTGGTCGCCGTCATCGCCATCGGCCAGACGCTGATCGTGCTGACAGGCGGGATCGATCTGTCGTGCGGGATGGTGATGGCGTTCGGCTCGATCATCATGACCAAATTCGCGGTCACGCTCGGCGTGCCGCCCGTTCTCGCGATTCTGTGCGGCATCGCCGCGAGCGCGTTGTTCGGCGCGCTCAACGGCGTGCTGATCACGCGGATCAAACTGCCCGCCTTCATCGTCACGCTCGGTACGCTGAACATCGCATTCGCGCTCACGCAGATCTATTCGAACGCGGAGAGCGTCTCGAACCTGCCGGACGCGATCATGTTCCTCGGCAACACGTTCAAACTCGGGCCCGCTGATGTCACCTACGGCACGGTGCTGACGTTGCTGATGTATGGGGCAACGTGGTTCGTCTTGCGCGACACCGTGCCCGGCCGGCATCTGTACGCGCTCGGCAATAACCCCGAAGCCGCGCGCCTGATGGGCCTCTCGTCGCAGAAGATCCTGCTTACCGTGTATACGCTGGCCGGTGCGATCTATGGCATCGCCGCGCTGTTGTCTGTCTCGCGCACCGGTGTCGGCGATCCGCAGGCGGGGCAAACCGAGAACCTCGACAGTATTACGGCGGTGGTACTAGGTGGCACGAGTCTGTTCGGCGGACGTGGCTCGATTAGCGGAACGCTGCTCGGCGCGCTGATCGTCGGCGTGTTTCGTAATGGCCTGACGCTAATCGGTGTCTCTTCGGTCTACCAGGTGTTGATCACCGGCATGCTGGTGATTCTCGCGGTTGCCGCGGACAAACTTTCCCATCGTCGCGGTTGAACGCCCAAAGGAACCTGTCATGTCGACACCTACTTCCGCTTCTGCCGTGATGCCCGTTCTGCAGGCGCGCGGACTCATCAAACGCTACGGCAACGTCACCGCGCTCGACGGCTGCGATTTCGAAGTGCTGCCCGGCGAGATACTCGCCGTGATCGGCGACAACGGCGCGGGCAAATCGTCGTTGATCAAGGCGCTGTCCGGCGCCACCATCCCCGATGAAGGCGAAATCCTGCTCGACGGCAAGCCGGTCAAATTCCGCAGCCCGCTGGATGCGCGCGCTCAAGGCATCGAAACCGTGTACCAGGAACTCGCGGTGGCGCCCGCCATGAGCATCGCCGAAAACCTGTTTCTCGCCCGTGAGCTCGTCAAACCGGGCTGGCGCGGTTCGATCTTCAAGATGATCGACAAGCGCCGCATGCTCGACGAAGCCACCGCGCACATGAAGGATCTGCAGATCGGCATCCGCTCGATGCGCCAGGCGGTCGAAACCTTGTCCGGCGGACAGCGTCAGGGCGTGGCTGTCGCGCGCAGCGCGGCGTTCGCGCGGCACGTGGTGATTCTCGACGAGCCCACCGCCGCACTCGGCGTCAAGGAAGGCAACATGGTGCTCGAATTGATCCGCCGCGTGCGTGATCGCGGCCTGCCGGTGATCCTGATCAGCCACAACATGCCGCATGTGTTCGAAGTCGCGGATCGTATTCATATCCAGCGGCTCGGCAGGCGTGCCGCGGTGGTCAACACCAAAGACATCCACATGTCGGAGGCCGTGGCGATCATGACGGGCGCGAAGCAGGCGGACGTCAAGGCGATTGCATGATGCACGCATCCCGCTGAGGGGCACACGACGATGGACACCACCGGTACACGTTCGCCTCTCAAACGCACGGTCGGCTCGAACCAGGTCGGCATGCGGCAGTTCAACGAACGGATCGTCCTGCAAGCGATCCGCTTGCATGGGCCGCTGCCGAAAGCCGACGTAGGCCGTCTCACGCGTCTGTCGATGCAGACCGTCTCGATGATCGTCGACCGTCTGATCGACGACGGCCTGCTCGAAAAACAGGCCCGAGTGCGCGGCCGCATCGGTCAACCCTCGGTGCCGATCGCACTGCGTGCGGATGGCGCGTACACCATCGGCATCAAGGTGGGCAGACGCAGCCTCGACGTGCTGGCAATGGATTTCGCGGGCCACGTGGTGTGCCGCGATGTATTCGACTATGCCTATCCCGATCCACGCACACTATTCCCCGCACTCGAAAGCAAACTGACGCGCGTGAATCAGACGCTCGGCGCAAAGGCGAACAAAGTGGTTGGCGTGGGCGTGGCGGCGCCGTTGTGGCTCGGCGGCTGGCGCGACTTTCTCGGCGCCCCGCAGGATGCACTGGAAGCGTGGCACGAGATCGACTTGCGCAGTCGCATCGCGACAATGACGGGCTTGCCCGTCGAGTTCGCCAAAGACACCACTGCCGCCTGCGCGGCCGAACTCGTGATGGGCCAGGGCCGCGGAATTCACAATTTTCTCTATCTGTTCGTCGGTACGTTTATCGGCGGCGGCCTGGTGATCGACGGCCGTTTGCATGCCGGGCCACACGACAATGCTGGTGCGGTCGGCTCGATACCGCTGCGGGACGGCAGCGCGCGCAAACCCGCGCGGCAACTGCTGCACGCCGCATCGGGTTTCGTTCTGGAACGGCTATTGAGCGATGCAGGCGTGCCGCCCGCCGCCGCGCACGATCATCGAGCATTGTCGCCTGAACTGTGGCGGCAAACCGAACAATGGCTCGACACCGCGTGTCCTGCGATCGCCAACGCATTGACCAATGCGGCTGCCTTGCTCGACCTGGAGGCGGTGGTGATCGACGGCGAACTCGACCGGCAACTGGTCCGCGAAATCATCCGCCGAACCGAGCGCGTGCTCGATCGCTTCGAATGGGAAGGTATGGTACGTCCGCAACTGCTGGAAGGCACCATCGGCGCCGACGCGCGAGCGATGGGCGGCGCAATTCTGCCGCTGTATGCGCATTTCGCGCCCGTGCACGAGCTCTTCCTTAAGCCAGCGACGGACGCCGGCTATTAGGCGCCCTTGCTCATTGCGCGGCGACTTTCGCTATCGCAGCCGTTTTAGCCGGCGGATTTTGCAGCAAGGGCTGCAGCACCGGCGCCAGCGACTTCAGCAACTGCACCGAGAGCGCACTCGTGAACTCGTAATGCGCCGCATACGGCTCATGCACCCAGGCGGTCAGCGTGCCGTAGAAACGGTCTCCCATCACAAACACGAAGGTTGCGCTGCGGTTCACCTTGCGCGACTCGATCAGGCGTGCGCCTTTGGCCCACACATTGAAGCGCTGATCGCCGGTGCCGGTCTTGCCGTAAATTTCGAGTGTTTGACCATCGGGAAACGTCATGCCCTGCGCGAGACGCTTGGCCGTACCGCCTAATACGACATCGCGCAACAGCCCTCTGACCACCCCGGCGATCTCCGGCGACAACTGCTGCTGCGGCGCCACCGCAGCACGCTGGAAATGCGTTTCGTACGGCGTGTTTTTCGCGAAGTCGAGTTGCGTGAGACTTTCGGTCGGCACCTTGTTGCCGTTGTTGGCAATCACGCCTATCAGTTGCGCGAGCGCAGCCGGCCGGTCACCGGATGCGCCGATCGCCGCCGCATACGACGGCGTGAGCGTCGCGAACGGATAGCCGAGCGCCTGCCACGATTTACCGATCGCATCGTAGGCGCGCAGTTCGACCATCCGCTTGATGCGGCGATCCTGGGTGGCGTGATAGCGGGTCTTGAAGAGCCACGAATAGGTCGACAGACGCACATCGCGGCTCGCATTCTGTATCTGGTCGAGCGTCGCGTCGGGATGGGCGCGCAGATAGTTGAGCGTCCACAGTTCCAACGGATGCACGCTCGAAATGTAGCCGCGATCGTTCAGATTGAAGCGGTCGATTGCATATTTGTCGTACAGGTTCGCCAGGTCCTCGTCGTCCAGGATGGAGGCAGCCGGCGTGTTCTTCAGCGCCGCACGCATCTTCGCGTTGAACCACGCATTCGATTCATCCGGCGCGACACTGCGCAACACCGTCGCTACCTTAGGCGGCGATTTGCGCACGCCGAGCAGCAACAAGGCAAGTTGTTGCTCGGGCGCCTTGCCGTGGTATTTCGTGTAGAAACGATTCATATACACGCGGCTTTCCTGATCGGCGAAACGCGTGAGATACATCTTGCGGATCGCAGGATCGCCCAGCCATTGCGCCGACGGTCCGGTGGTTTGTACCATCTCGTAGTGGACGATATCGCGCATCAGCCGCACGAACACCAGATTGACCGAATGCTGGAATGCACGGTGCACGGTGAGAATGCGGCTGTTGTCGTCCGATTCGAAGTTGTTGAAAGTCTGCGCGCCACCGCCCGTGTAAAACGTTTCGCCCGGACTTGCCGAGTATTTGCGTTCCACCGCCGCGTCGAGCATGGCTTGCAGCGAGCGGTTCGAGGTATGCGCCAGATAGTCCAGCGCCCAGCGCGTGAGCTGATCGTTCGGATCGTACTTCACGGCTTTCAGCTCCGCTGTGCTCAGCGGGGCATAACGCGCATGCAGCTCGGAGACAATCTGCAAATACGTCACCACGGTACGCATTTTCGCGGTCGAACCGAGATTCAGTCGCGCACCGGAATTGATGTCGAATGGCTGGTTCACGCTATCGGTTTGCACCCGCACCAGGTTCGCGCCGTCACGCCGTTCGAACAGCGTAAAGCTATAGGCGATTCTCGATGGATCGTCGGAGGCGCGCAGCATTTCATAGCCGACGAGCCCCGCGGCTTTTGCGCCGTCGCGCGTCGCGGCGGCGGCAAGACGTTCACTCACGGCCTGCTGCACGGCGTTGTTGAGCGTGCCCGTTGCCTGCATGTCCAGCCGGTCGAGTTCATAGAAACTCGGAATGCCGAGCGCCGCCAACAGGTGCGAACGCATCGACGTCACAGCCTTGCGCGACACGAACGAGTCGGCGTTGTGCGTTTTTTCCGGTGCGCGGCGCAGATCCACTTGCGCGGACAACGCGGCATCGCGCAGCGGGTTCGAAATAACACCACCGCTCGCCAGCAAGCGCAGATAACTATCCGTCAGACGTTCAAGTTCGGCATAGCCGTGATGCAGGAAATACGACGGCGCGCGTTGCGCGATCATCAGCGAGAGCACCTGGCGAAACGCCACGCCCTGCTCCGCGAGATTCTCTTCTGTCGACGGTGCTTTGAGAATGCGGTTGATGTCGTTGAAATCGCGACTGTACCAGGCGGCCAGACCGTCGCCGATGCCATTGATCTCACCAATACCCGGCTGCGCGGCAAGCGGCACCGAGTTGAGATAGTGGACGACGATCTGCTGGCGCGCGGGCATCGTCTGCGGACCATTCAGATAGGCCCGGACCGAGGCGGATGCGATTTGCCGCAATTTTTCCGGCGGCGTTGCCGTGCGCCCGCCCGCCGAGTGGCGGAACTTCTCGATCTGCGTAGCGAGTGTGCTGCCGCCGGGCGTCGACTGATGCCGGTTGAACACGCGCGCGCCCTGGTCGACGAGCGCGTGGCTAAAGCGTCCCCAATCGATCGCCGGATTGCGGTTCGGCTGATCCGGATCGAGCAGATAGCGGTCTTCGATAAACAGTAGCGAATTGACGATCAGCGGCGGGATCGAATCGAAGCTGTCATAAACGCGGCCCGGATACTGTGCACCAAAGAGCGGCGCGCCGGTACCGTCGAAGAGTTGCAACCCCGCCTGGTCTTTTTCGGCGTAGGGAATAAATAGACCGCTATCGGCCAGCGACAGCATTCGCTCGGAATCACGCGACTGTGCGCTGATTTCAAACCCGCGTTCGAGCAGGCGCTTCTGGAACGACGGCAGCAACGCGTAGCCGAGGCGGCTGTCGTAAGGGCCTTTGTCTGCTTGAGGGAAGCGGATGGAATGACTTGGACCGCTCTCGGCGGAGAAACCCACGTCGCGCGTGAGTTCGGAGAGATAGCGCGCCTGCAGTCGAGACGTTTCGATCTCGACCTGGACAAAGCGGGCCGCCAAAGCCAGCGCGAGCACGAAGCCCACTGCCAGCCCCCATTTAAGCCACTTCCTGACGGGCGCCGTGCCTGTCGCGCGAAGCGGTAACCGAATCAGTGGCCGATTCATGGCTGCTCTCCCCGAGCGTGCGCCATTCTCTTGATTCTGGCGCACCTTCGATCAAGTGTAGCGCGGAACGCGAGCATGCAATCGGTTCGGATTTACCCCAAAGTGTCGCCGCAGCAACACCTTCTCACCAAGCTGGCGGAGCGCCGATTGGCGTGAGATATTGAGGGTCTTTCGCGCGTCAGAAGAAAGCAGATTCAGGCGTTTTTTTGCGCCGGCGCCGCTCGCCCTTCCCCCTCTCCCATCGTCCGTCCACGCAGTAACTCGATGAATTGCTCAGCCGGCGGCGACAGCACGCCGCCTTTGCGCGTCACAATCCCGAAAGTTTGTGACGGCGACTTCAGTTTGACCGGCACGAAGCGCAACATTTTCTGCCGCACGAACAACTCCGCGATCGCGGTTGGCAACAACGAAACCAGATCGGCGCTGCTTTGCAGTAATGCGACTGTCACGAAAGTGGAGGCAGTCGAGATCGGGTTGTCTGGCATCTCAAGTCCTGCCAGATCCATCTCCCGTTCGAGCAACGCATGCAAGGGCATATGTGACGGATACATGACCCAGCGGTGGCCGGCCAGGTCACGTAGTTTGACTTCTTTCCTCGGCATTGGCGGATGGCCATAACCCACCACCACCGATAACGGCTCATCCCCAAGCGGACGGTAGTGATATTTCGACGGATCGGCGGCAACCGCCGCACGGCCGATCACCAGATCGAGCCGGCCTTCGTCGAGTTGCAGCAGCATGCGTGCGCTGGTGTCCTCCATCACTTCGATCGATAGCCCCGGCTGGCCGGCATGCAGATCGTTCAGCGCCGGCACGACGCACTCCGGAATCGCGCCCATGATCGCGCCGATCGCAAGCCGCCCACCGCGCCCCGAGCGTATCTCGGCGACGTCCTGGCAGAGCGCGGTAAGGTCCGTCGCCACGAGCCGTGCGTAGCGGATCACGCAGTGGCCGAGCTGGTTCGGAATCATGCCGCTCTTCGAGCGCTCGAAAAGCGGCGCCTCGAGCATCGACTCCAACTCCTGCAACGCCTTGCTGGCGGCCGATTGCGTCATCGACATCGCGCCGGCGGCTTTGTGCAGCGACTTATGGTCGTCGAGCGCGATCAGCAATTGCAACTGCTTCATGCGTAGTCTCGACAGCAGGACGTTCAGGGTGTCTTTCATGAATTGCCGGGTAGCCGCGAGGTGAATCGCAAGGTGAGTCGCAAAAGCGATCACAAGATGGAAACAATTCAATATACCCGCCACGCACCGCGCCGTATAGTCAGCGACGGAGACATTCAAACACCCACGCCCCATCACGTCGTCACCTCACCTCGGCACAACGCACATCACCATGACCCATACCCACAACCCTGCTCCCATGCGCGGCGTGTTCCCCGTCGCGCCGACCATCTTCGACGAGGCCGGCGGTCTCGACCTGGAAGGCCAGAAACGCTGCATCGATTTCATGATCGACGCGGGCTCCAACGGCCTGTGCATTCTGGCGAACTTCTCCGAACAGTTCGCGCTGTCCGACGACGAACGCAACACGCTGATGCACGTGGTGCTCGAACACGTTGCGGGCCGCGTGCCGGTGATCGTCACGACCACGCATTTCAGCTCGTACCAGTGTGCTGAACGCAGCCGCAGCGCGCAGGCAGCGGGCGCCGCGATGGTGATGATCATGCCGCCGTATCACGGCGCGACGATCCGCATCGGCGAGCGCGGTATCTATGAGTTCTATCGCACCGTGTCCGATGCAATCGGAATTCCGATCATGATCCAGGACGCGCCGGTCAGCGGCACGGCGTTATCCGCACCGTTTCTTGCCCGCATGGCGCGTGAACTGCAGAACGTGTCGTACTTCAAGATCGAAGTGCCGCAAGCGGCGAACAAGCTGCGCGAGCTGATCGAACTGGGTGGCGACGCCGTGGTAGGTCCATGGGATGGCGAAGAAGCGATCACGCTAATGGCCGATCTCGATGCGGGCGCAACCGGTTCGATGACCGGCGGCGGCTACGCGGACGGCATCCGCCTGATCGTCGACGCCTATGCCGCGGGCGACACCGAAGCGGCCGCCGCCCACTATCAGGAATGGCTGCCGCTCATCAACTATGAAAACCGCCAGGGCGGCCTCGCATCGTGCAAGGCCTTGATGAAAGAAGGCGGCGTGATTCGATCGGACGCAGTGCGCCATCCGCTGCCGCCGATTCATCCGGCCACACGCGCAGGCTTGCTGAAAGTCGCACGGCGACTCGACCCGCTGGTATTGCGCTGGGGCATCTAAGCTCAACTCTCAACCTGGAGCAGTCCAAAGCAAAACAATGAGCGCCCACGCGCAACCCCCGGACGCAAACCCCGGGTCCTGCATCCACATACGCGGCCATACGCCTGGTGGATGCAGCACACGGGGGAAAAACCACATATAAGGTCGGAAGGAAATTGAGTAACATAGGCCCGCAAGCTCACCACATCACTTTCCATGACCGCCGACCCTCGAGAACTGACGCCGGAAACCCTCGCCGAGTTGCTCGAACGCATTGCCAAAGAGGATGCTTCGGCACTACGCGAGCTATATGATCTCGCCGCCCCGAAACTGTTTGGTCTTGCGCTTCGTATATTGAGCAGGCACGAGTGGGCCGAGGAAGTATTGCAGGACAGCTTCGTCAACATCTGGCGCTTTGCGGGCGACTATCGGCGGGCACTCTCCGCCCCCATGACGTGGATGTCGGCAATCGTCCGGAATCGTGCTCTCGATCACCTGCGGCGGATCAACAAGCAGGAAACCGAATGGAGCGATGCGTTGGACGATCTTGTGGCAACCGGCGATCCGGATCCCGAAGCACTGAGCGCGGTCAGCCTGCAGGCACGTCTGCTGGCCGGCTGCATGCAGCAGCTGGAACCGGCGCAGCGTCAGGCGGTGGCTCTCGCCTACCTGCGTGACCAGAGCCATAGCGAGATCGCTGAAGCGCTGACGGTGCCGCTCGGCACCATCAAATCCTGGATCCGGCGCGGCCTTGCCAAGCTGAAGACCTGCCTGGGAGGTGAGTGATGAATCTCCATCGCTATCCTCAACTGGTCGATATGCTGGCCGCCGAGTACGCGCTCGGCACACTGCGCGGCGGCGCCCGACGACGCTTCCAACGCTACGCGGATCACGATACGGTGATTCGTCAGGCTGTCGAAGAATGGCAGCGGAGAATCTCGCCGCTAGCCGAACTCGCCGAGCCGCGTATGCCGCCGGCTGCTATCTGGGATGCTATCGAGCGGCGGCTCGGCCTGACGTCGGCGCGTGAGGCTGCGCGCGAGGCGGCACGACCGCGCACCGTGGTCGAAAAACCCGCGCGTCCGTCCGGCAGCATTTTCGAGAATCTCGCGTTCTGGCGCGGCTGGGCGATCGGTGTGACAGGGTTTGCCATAATCGCGGCAGTGGTTGCCGTGCGCTCGCTGTTGCCGTCGGGCGTGACACCGTCGACTGCGCCGACCGTCGCGCAACAGCCGGAAGCGGCCGTCTCGCATGTCGCGGTGCTGAACGACAAGGACGCGCATCCAGTCATGCTGGTCGCGTGGGACGAAGCCCGCTCGACCATGACGCTGCATCCGCTCGGCAAGGTCGACCTGCCGGCCGGCCGGGCGATGGAGTTGTGGGGCATCCCGGCCAGCGGCCATCCGGTGTCGCTCGGCATGCTGCCGGACAGCGCCAACGGCAAGGTCACGGCCGGTCAGCAGAAGCCGGAGAGCTACGCGGCGCTGGCGGTCTCGATCGAAGCGCCGGGCGGCTCGCCCGATCACAATGCGCCTACAGGTCCGGTGGTGTTCAGCGGCAAGCTGCTGCCGGTGTCCTGATCTACCCTTAGCCCTATGCAAAGCTTTTACGAAGCCACTGTCACCCGCGCTGCCGGGCACTCGTCCGCTTACGCGCCGCTAACCGGCCGGCGCAGCGTCAACGTCTGCATCATGGGCGGCGGCCTCGCGGGCTTATCCACGGCATTGGGACTCGCCGAGCGGGGTGTCACCGACGTCGCCGTGCTCGAAGCCGAACAGGTAGGCTTCGGCGCCTCCGGCCGCAACGGCGGTTTCGTGTTCGGCGGATACAGCCTCGATTGCGCGGATCTGCTCAAAACCCTCGGGCCGGCCCGCGCCCGCGAACTCTATGCGCTGACAACCGACGCCGTCGATCTGATGAGGCAACGTATCCAGTGCTACCGCATCGATTGCGATGTAACCGATGCCGGTGTGATCCTCGCCAACTGGTTCGACGAACCTGCAAGGCTCGACACGCAGCGGCGTTTGATGCGGGATTCGTTCGGCGTTGAGTGGGAACCCGTGGCGCCCGCGGAGCTCGCTTCACAATTGAAGACCGACCGTTATCACGGCGGCCTGTTCGAGCGCAACGCGTTCCACTTTCATCCGCTCAAATATGTACTCGGTATCGCGGACGCAGCGGCCAACGCGGGCGTGCAGATTCACGAGAAGTCGCCCGTTGTGCGCCTACAGCGCGACGGCGCCGGCTTCGTGGTGCACACGCCGCAGGGCGCGCTCGAAGCACGCCACGTGGTGATGGCCGGTGGCGGCTATGCGCGCAACGTCTATGCGCAGGTCGACCGCGCGGTGCTGCCAATCGCTACTTACGTAATGGCCACGGAGCCGCTCGGCGCCCGCCTGAAAGACGCGATGGAGACCCGCGCCGCCGTCTACGACACCCGCTTCGCCTTCGACTATTACCGTCCGTTGCCCGACACACGCATCCTGTGGGGTGGCCGCATCTCGGTACGCGACCGCGCTCCCGACGACATCGCGCGGCTCCTGCGGCGTGATCTGTTGAAGGTCTATCCGCAGTTGCACGACGTGCGGATCGAGCACGCCTGGGGCGGTCTGATGAGCTACGCGCGGCACAAGATGCCGCAAATCGGCCGCAATACGGACGGCATCTGGTACGCGGTCGGCTTCGGCGGCCACGGCATGGCGCCCACCACCGTCTCGGGCGAATTGCTGGCGGCGGCCATCTCCGGCGAACGGCCGGTGCCCGAGGCATTCGCGGCTTTCGGCCTGACGCGCACTTACGGCGCGCTCGGTCTCGCGGCCGCGCAACTCACCTACACCGCCATGCAGACGCGCGACGCGCTCGCCGCCCGGCGCCCTTCGGCCCGGCCGGCGCTGTGACGCTACTCAGTAAGCGACCCGACAGCTGGCTCAATACGCCGCCGCTTATGCCCGAGACCCGCTCCGGAGGCTGGTTTCAGCGTGCTAGAATGCGCCGTCATCGCCGCTCGAATACACAATGAAAAAGGGAAGCAAGGCCGCCGAGCCTGATACCAACGGCATCGCGTCCGACACCCGACGCAAGTACGATCCCGAACAGACGAAGCGCAATATCCTCGACGTCGCGACGCAGGAGTTCTCCGCGATGGGGTTGACCGGCGCACGCGTCGACGCGATTGCGGAGCGCACGAACACCACCAAGCGCATGCTGTACTACTACTTCGGCAGCAAGGAAGGGTTGTATCAGGCCGTGCTGGAAAAAGTGTATGGCGACATTCGCGCGCTCGAACAGGATCTGCACGTCAGTGAACTCGATCCAATCGAGGGCATGCGCGCGCTGGTCGAGTTTACATTTGACTATCACGATCGCCAGCGCGACTTCGTACGCCTCATTACGATCGAGAACATTCACGGCGCGAAGTACGTCGAGCAGGTGAAGAGCTTCAAAGGCCGCAACGTCACCGTCATTCATACGATCGAAGATCTGCTCTCGCGCGGCATCGCAGCGGGACTGTTCCGCAGCGACGTCGATGCGATCGACCTGCATCTGATGATCAGCTCGCTGTGCTTTCACCGTGTCGGCAATCGCCATACCTTCGGTACAGCGTTCGGCCGCGATCCGTCGCACCCGCGCCTGCGCGCGCGCCATCGCGCGATGATCGTCGACGCCGTGCTGCGTTTCGTGCGCAAGGAAGACTAAGGCAAACCTGAAACAAAAAAGCGGGACCTGGTGTTAGCCAGGTCCCGCTTTTTTTTACTCAATGAAAGCCGTTCGAACGATATGTGCTGTTCAGTCCACCAGCACGATCCGCTTGATATCGCCGACGATAAAGATGTACGACAGCGCGCCAATCAAAGCGATCGCGCCGATGAACACCAGCGCGCCGACAAACGAACCGGTTGCCGCGACGATGAAACCCACCACCAGCGGCGTAACGATGCCCGCCAGATTGGCGGCAAAGTTGAAGATGCCGCCCGTCACGCCAAGCAGTCCATCCGGCGCAATATCCGACACCAGCGTCCAGCCCAGCGCCGCCATCCCCTGCGCGAAAAACGCCACCGACAGAATCGCGATCACTGCCACGTTGCTCTCGACATAGTTGGCGAGAATGATCGTCGAGGCGAGCAGCAAACCGGCGATGATCGGCAGCTTGCGCGCCACGTTCGGCGACTTGCCGCGGCGCAGCAGCCAATCCGAGAAGATGCCGCCGAACATCACGCCGATCGACGCGGCAATGAACGGCATGATCGCGAAGAAGCCGATCTTCAGCCATGCCATATGGCGCTCGGTGGCGAGATACGTCGGGAACCAGGTGAGGAAGAACACGAGCGTCGAGTTACCGGCGAACTGGCCAAGGCAGATGCCGGCCAATTGACGATGCTTGAGCAGGCGTCCGATGGTGCGCCATTCGAAGCCGCTCTTCGCCGATGCAGCCGGTGCGCCGGAAACATCGGCGTCCTTCTTGCTGTGCGTCAGACCGCCGCCTGCTTCGATATAGTCAAGCTCCGCCTGATTGACGGACGGATGATCGTGCGGTTCGCGATAGAACATCCACCAGATCACACCGAACACGAGACCCACGCCGCCCACCACGTAAAACAGCGAACGCCAGCCGAACGTGCCCATCAACATGAACAGAAACGGGCTGAAAAACGCGAGGCCGATATATTCGCCGACCGTGTAGGTGCCGGTCGCCATCGCGCGTTCGCTCTGTGGGAACCATGTGGCCACCACGCGGCTATTGGTCGGAAAACACGGCGCTTCCGAAACGCCGAGGCCGAGACGGAAGACGAACAAAGCGCCGATGCCATGCACGAGCCCTTGCGCAAGCGTGCACAGCGACCAGAACGTCATCGAGAGGAAATACGTGAGCTTGCTGCCGAAGCGGTCAAGAAACAGACCGCCCGGAATCTGCGAAGCCACATAGCTCCACGAGAATACGGAGAACAGCAAGCCCATGAGCGCGGCGTTGATGCCGAGCTCCTTGGTCAGCTGCGGCGCCGCGATACCGAGCACCGTGCGGTCCAGATAGTTGATCATTGTGCCGACCGCCAGCAGCGAAAGAATCTGATAGCGGGCTTTCGAGCGGCGCGCGGTGCTTACCGTGGCAGCCGTTTGGCGAGTTGCCTCGGCGGGCGTGGAATGAATGGGTTGTGGCATGGCGTCTCTGTCTCCTCGGTCGGGTTACGTACCGGATATGTATGGCTTATGTGTTACTGGCCTGGCGTTGCAACAAGGACTGGAAATGCGTGTACACGCGCTCGGCGTCGGGTTCGAGGCCCGTGAAGATACGCATCGCGTCGACCGCCTGATACACCGCCATCCCGCCGCCGCTCAGCGTGCGGCAGCCGAGTTCTTCGGCGGCCTGCAGCAGCGCGGTGCGGATCGGGAAATAGACGATGTCCGCCACCCATAAATCGCGGTGCAGCAATTCAACCGGCAGCGGCAAGCCAGGCAATTTCGCCATGCCGGTGGGCGTTGCGTGAATCAGGCCGTTAGCGGCGGCGAGCGATTCTGCGAGCGAGCTACCGGCAGTGACGGTGGAGGCGGGGAAACGCTTCTGCAATTCCGCGGCGAGCGATGCGGCACGCTCGGCGTCCACGTCGAATAGCGTGAGCGTCTGCGCACCCATGGTCAGCGCGGCATGCGCGACCGCTGCGCCCGCGCCGCCCGCGCCCAGTTGCACGACGCGTTCCAGCGATACATCCGGCAAGCCGCGTTGAAACGCACGCGCAAAACCGGACCAATCGGTGTTGTGACCGATACGTTTGCCGTTCTTGAACAGAACCGTGTTGACCGCGCCGAGTGCGCGCGCGTCGTCGGAGAGTTCGTCGAGCAGCGGAATCACGGCCTGTTTGCAGGGGTACGTGATGTTCAGCCCGTTGTAGCCCATGCGCTCGGCTGAAACGAGCAAATCGGAGAGCGCCGTGATGTCCAGCTTCAGCGCCTCCAGATCGACGCGCCGATATACATAGTGCAGGCCGAGTTTGCTGCCCTCTTCCTCATGCATCGCGGGGCTAAGCGATCCGCCGATGCCCGAACCGATCAGACCGACGAGAAACGATTGTGGGCTCGCCTGAGCGTTTGTCTGGGTATTCGCTTGTGCGTTCATTTGGCCGCCCTATTCTTAAGGATGACCGCCATCCGCTCCAGAGCGAGCACATACCCCTGCGTGCCGCAACCGACGATGATCGCCTCGGCCACCGCCGATACGTACGAGTGATGCCGGAACGCTTCGCGGCGATGCACGTTCGAAATATGCACTTCGATGACGGGCTTTTCGATCGCAGAAAGCGCGTCGGCAATCGCCACCGAGGTATGCGTGTAAGCCGCCGGATTGATCACGATGCCGTCAACCTTGCTGCGCGCCGCATGCAGCCAGTCGATGAGTTGATGTTCCGCATTCGATTGGCAGAAATCGACCGACAGATCCAGCCGCTCGCCCGCGTCGCGGCAGAGCCGCGCGACGTCGTCGAGCGTTTCCGAACCGTAGATGGCCGGCTCACGCGTGCCGAGCAGGTTGAGATTCGGTCCGTTGAGGACCAGCACTGAAGCAAAACTCATGACGACCACTCCTGCAAAAGTAAGGCATAAAGCGGGCCACAGCATGCGCCGTGGCTCTACAACGTAAGCGCAGTGTGCGCGCATTGCCCGCAATCGTCATTCGGGGTTTATACGAATTTGTACCATCTAGTTAGTTTGTATAGACTGTCGGGAAATTCCGCTAATATGGGTAGTTCTGGCCTGCGGCCTGCTGGTTGACGGTAACTAGCTAGACCATTTTGCGCATTGCAGCATAGCGGACCGCAAGACACGCGGACGCCGCACAGCGGCCGCTTCGCGCCGCCCCACCAGTCGTTTCATTGTTTTTGCCGGAGCCGTTCATGCAACGTTCGATTGCCACCGTGTCGATCAGCGGGACCCTCGTCGAAAAGCTGACCGCAATCCAGGCGGCGGGCTTCGAAGGCGTCGAAATCTTCGAGAACGACCTGCTGTATTTCGACGGCTCACCCGCCGACGTGCGGCGCATCGCCGAGGATCTCGGGCTGAAGATCATGCTGTTTCAGCCGTTCCGCGATTTCGACGGCGTAAGCCCGGAACGCCTCGAACGCAATCTGGATCGGGCGAAACGCAAGTTCGACGTGATGCACGAACTGGGTACGGACCGGATTCTGGTGTGCAGCAACGTTTCCCCCGACACCATCGGCGACGACTCGCTGATGACCGACCAGCTCGGCGCGCTGGCCCGCGCGGCCGCAGCGGCCGGCGTGATCGCCGGCTATGAGGCGCTTGCGTGGGGCAAGCACGTCAAGACCTACCGCCACGCGTGGAAACTCGTCAATGCGGTCAATCATCCGAATCTGGGGCTTGTGCTCGACAGTTTTCATACGCTGTCGCTGAACGATACGGTGGACGGGATCGCTGATATCCCGGGCGATCGCATCGCCTTCGTGCAGATTGCCGATGCGCCGAAGCTCGCCATGGACGTGCTGGAATGGAGCCGCCACTACCGCTGCTTCCCGGGCCAAGGCGATTTCGATCTGGCAGGCTTCACCGCCCAGGTCGTGAAAACCGGCTACACGGGCCCGCTTTCGCTCGAAATTTTCAACGACGGTTTTCGCGCCGCACCGACCGCCATCACCGCGGCGGACGGCCATCGCTCATTGCTGTTCCTCGAGGAACAGACCCGGGCGCTCCTTGAATCCACCCGGCAGCCGGTCGGCGAACTCTATCGATCGCCCGCTGCGCCCGCGCACGTCGGCTATCAGTTTCTCGAGTTCGCGGTCGACCACACGACCCGCGCGCATCTCGTCGACTGGCTCGGCAAGCTGCGCTTCCGTCAGGCCGGCCAGCATCGTTCGAAAGATGTGACGCTGTTTCAGCATGGCGCAGCGTCGATCGTGCTGAATGCCGAACCGGATTCATTCGCCAATGCTTTCTTCCAGCAGCATGGTTTGTCGCTGTGCGCGTCGGCCTTCCGCGTGGACGACGCCAATCAGGCGTTCGAGCGCGCCGCCGGGTTCGGCTACGCCCCGTTCTCGGGCCAGATCGGCCCGAACGAACGCGTGCTGCCGGCCGTGCAGGCGCCCGACGGCAGCCTGAACTATTTCGTCGACGAGACACCGGACCAGCCCACCCTGTTCGAAGCTGATTTCGTGCTCACCGACATTAATGGTCCGACCGAAGTGGGACCGCTCGCGCGCATCGACCATGTCTGCCTGTCGGTGCCGGCGCCTTCGCTGGATACATGGGTTCTGTTTCTGCGGACCGCGCTCGGCTTCCAGGCCGAGCCCGGCGTGCTGGTGCCCGACCCGTACGGGCTGGTGCGCAGCCGCGCGCTGCGCAGTCACGACGGTTCGGTGCGAATCGTACTGAACGCCTCCGTGGACCATCACACGGCGGTGGCCGAAGCCTTGCATACCTACCACGGCTCGGGCCTGAATCACGTCGCGTTCAGCACCGGCGACATTTTCAGCGCAGTTCCCGAATTCGTCGCCGACGGTCTGCCAGTGCTACGCATTCCGCGCAATTACTACGACGACCTCGCCGCCCGCTACGCGCTGCCGGACGAGACGCTCGAGGCGCTGCGCGCGCACAACATCCTGTATGACCGCGACGAACGCGGTGGCGAGTTCTTCCACGCTTACACCGAACAACTCGATCAGCGCTTTTTCCTGGAGATTGTCGAACGGCGCGGCGGCTACGACGGTTATGGCGCGGCCAATGCAGCCGTACGGCTCGCAGCGCAGGCTCAGCGACGCAAGTAGGGGTTTGCGGCCGGCAATGCTGGTGGACGGTGGTTTGCGGTTCGCGGCCCTCCACCCGCGAATTCACGCAGATCGGGCACGGCGCATGCTCCATCGGCTCAAGCGGGCGCGCCGCACCGATATAATGGCGTTTGATCCGCGGCCAGTGCCGCGCGCACCCTGCCCCATACGGGTGTGGCGCGTACCGTCAGCCGAATGAAACGCCAGGAGAGATATGAAGAAGTTTGCCGTAGTCCTGTCAGTTCCCCTGCTTCTCAGCGCTTGCGCGTACTTCCAGAAGAATCCGGATGCCGGCGAGCCCGTCACGGACACCACCACGCAACGCTCGGTCAGCGACGTAGTCGCCTGCCTGACGCAAGTGGCGACCAGCCACAACGCCGCGTTCAAATCGACCGCGATTCCGCAGGGTCAGATGCTCGATTTCGGCGATTCGAATATCGTCAAGGTCCGTAGCGACAACGGCGCGACGACTTATCGCTTCTACGCGGGCAAACGCCACGTGAACAATCTGTGGATAGAATCGGCGAGCAAAACTTGCGCGCCGTAAGGTAAGCAGACGCAATAATCGGCCAGGTGTAACGGTCGGTAACTTGTTCCGGCGCAATCATAGTGTCACGGTGTTACATCACAATGGTGTCTTAAGAATCGTTTAAGACTTCATCCGCATGATCCATCCGACACTAATCCGCACAAGGTGCGCTTCATGAACCAGCCCGATCACAACACGAACGACTCGCCCGCACCGGCGAAAAA
Source organism: Paraburkholderia sp. SECH2 (assembly GCF_030464795.1). Lineage (NCBI taxonomy): Bacteria > Pseudomonadati > Pseudomonadota > Betaproteobacteria > Burkholderiales > Burkholderiaceae > Paraburkholderia > Paraburkholderia sp. SECH2. The sequence goes on along the minus strand of NZ_JALPRH010000007.1, from coordinate 35,165 downwards.
GCCCACGATTCTGCGTCGCTTGCTGAGCCATCACGAACTGGCAACGCTGCTGGTGTTGCTGCACGCGCCGATCGACGCATCCGCGAAACCCGAGATTCCGCAGCTTCACGAAGCCGGCCTGATCGAAACGGTCTCCGGCGACGCCGGCGCCTCGCATATCCGTCTGACGCCCGAAGGCAATGCAGTGTTGCGCGGACTCGGTGTGAAATAAGGCGCGTTGTAGATTTTAGTTACGCCTGCCAGACGCCGTACCCCGCCTCGCGTAGTCCAATCGCCAATTCCACTTCCATATCCTGTGCGCCGCGGTAAGGCATCGGATTGTAAACTTCATACAATTCGGGCATGAGGCGCAGGCCGTAATCGCGCACATAGCGATTTGCCTGAATGCCGGCCTTGTGCCGGTCGAATCTCAGATCCGGGTCCAATCCCGTCATTCCCACATACACGCACGGCTTGTCGAACCGGTAATCCGGATTCGCGCGGCGAAAGCGCGCCTCGTTCCAGACGGTGTCGTCCAGTGCGACGACATAGACGTAGTAATGATGCTTGCGACGAACCATGTGCGCGGCGGCTCAGCTTCGCGAGGTTCCGTGCAGCAGCATCCGGTACTCGGTCGGCGTGACGCCGACGGTCGCCTTGAATTGACGCGTAAAGGCGCTGTGGTCGGTGTAGCCGCAGAGTGCGGCCACATCGGTGACCTTGTCGTGTGAAACCAGCAAGGCGGTGGCGGCGTCGAGCCGCGTTTTCAGCAACACCTGGCGCGGCGTCAAATGAAACACTTTGTGAAAGTAACGCTCCAGTTGCGCCACCGACATATCCGCCATTGCAGCAAGCTGTTTCAGATTCAGCGGCTGCACGTAATTTTCCTGAATGGACTGCACCACTTCAGCCAGCCGGCTGTAAGCAGGATGACTGCTTTCGTCCGCTTTCAGGTCGCGGGAGATGCCGGCAAGGCCGACCACCTTCCCCGCCGGATCGCGCAACGGCTGCTTGCAGGTCAGGCACCATCCCGGCTGACGGCCGGGATACAGGTGCAGCTCCAGCTGATCGATCATCTGGCTGCCAACGTTGATGATTGCTTTGTCCTGGGCGGTGTAGATGCGACCGAAACGGTGCGGGAAGACGTCCTCGGCGGTCTTGCCGAGCAGCGCGGACTTTTCCTTGAAGCCACAGCGCGAAGCCAACGTGCGATTGACCAGCGCATAGCGGGCATGCGCGTCCTTGACGAAGAACACGACGTCCGGCATCGCATCGAACACGGGCTCAAGTAGCGTGAAATGCGACAGCATGCCGGACAGCGTTGCGTCGTCCGGTTCGAGCGGATGAGCCAGCGTGTTCATCGTGCGGGTTCCGTGGTCGGTGCGGTTGTGCGTTGAGTGCCGTTGGTGCGTTCATCCGCGCGACTGCACGGGGTGGCGCTTGCGGTCGATTATAGGGCCACGCGCTATTGAAAATATCCAGCGGACGAATGGACGGCTGTTTCACTCAGCGGGCAACGGCTCCTCGCTGATTGCCATCAACGTGCCGATTTGCGCCGGACTGAACGGCGGGCGCGGCGCTGCAGCTTGCCAGCCTAAATACAGCGAAGCCGCGGCGCCACAGATTCGGCCCTGGCATGCACCCATCCCGCAGCGGGTATGCAGCTTGGCCTCGCGCCAATCCGGATAGGCGCGTACCTCGCCGAAGCTGACGTCTTCGCAACGGCAGAGCAGCGTGGCGTCGTCGGGTGGCGTGCGCGCGGCGGTCTGCAAGGCAAAGGCCGTTTCGACGCGCCTTGCGAAACGCCGCCATCGGGCTCGTTGCGCTTGCAATGCGGTGCGGTTTGCCGAGACGCCGCTCGCGGCCAGCCCGGCAATCTCGCCTTCCACACCCGCCAGTTCCGCGCCGCCGACGCCCGTGCATTCGCCTGCTGCCAGCACGCCGTCGACCGAAGTCCGCTGTTCGTCGTCGACGACGATCTCGCCCGCTTCGGTGATCGCACAGCCGAGCGCTTGCGCAAGCGTGATATTCGGCACGAGTCCATAGCCGCAGGCGATGCGGTCGCAGTCGAGCGTCGACTCATGCTCGCCGCGCCGGATCGTCACGCGCTCGACGCGGCCATCGCCATGAGCTTTCCGGACAATGCTGCCGGTCCAGTAACGCACGCCCGCGAAGCCGCGCGTCATGGTAAAGGCTTGCCGTAACTTCGCCGGCTCGCCCAGCAATGAGGCTCCGAAGCGGGCGACCTCAAATGCCGAGGCCTGCTCCACGACCGCCAGCACGCGCCCCCCCGCCGCACGCGCGGTGGCAAGCGCCGCGATCAGCAAGGGACCGCTGCCTGCAATCACGATCCGTTCGCCGCGTACCGGCATGCCGCCTTTGATGAGTGCCTGCAGCGCGCCCGCACCGGTCACGCCGGGCAACGTCCAGCCAGCGAATGGCAATAGCCGCTCGCGCGCGCCGGTCGCGAGAATCAATCGATCGTAGCTGATCGACACGCCACCGTGCTCAGCCGACTCGAGCAGCAAACCTCGCGGACTCAAAGGCGCGATTACGCGAGTGGATGGCAAAAGGGTGACGTTGGTTTGCGTCTTCAAAACGGCGAGCAGGCCTTGTAGCGGCACTTGCGGCGGATGGCCGGGACCTTGCCGCCAGATTTGACCGCCGGCGCGCGGATTGTCGTCGAGCACTGCGACTGTGGCGCCCTCGCGCGCCGCTGCCTGCGCTGCGTTCAATCCGGCCGGACCGGCGCCTACCACGACGATGTCGAAATGCTGCTTCATCGGTTGTCCGTGGTGGTAGGAGCGTTGGTCGCGTTGACTGCGTTGGCCACAGCCGCGGCAGTGCAAACCACCTGCCCATCGCGGCAAAGCGTCTGGCATGCCAATACATGCGCCCGACCGTCGATCGTGACGCGGCACTCCTGGCAGATACCCATCCCGCACAGCGCTGCACGCGGCTCGCCGCTGACCGACGTCCGCGTACGGCCCGCGCCCGCCATGGCAAGCGCCGCGGCCACGATCGTGCCGGCTTCGACCTCGACGCTTCTACCGTCGATCGTCAAGTGAAGGTATGTTGCATCGGCGTCAGCCATGGGCCACCTGTTGCGCAAAACGGACCGGCAAGTAAGGCTCGACGGGAATTGGTGCAGTGTTCCCAGTGATCTGCGCGGCGAGCAACTTTGCGGTTGCCAGCGAAGTCGTCACGCCAAGACCCTCGTGTCCGACCGCAAGCCACACACCGGGTGCAAAATCACCGGCCGGCCCGATCAACGGCAGACCATCCGGCGACGCCGCACGAAACCCGGTCCACGCGCGAATGCCATTGAGCGTCGGCAGGACCGGCAGATAACGTGCTGCGCGCTGCAGCATCTGCGCGAGCACCGGCATGTCGACGGCAGGATCGGTTGTATCGAACTGGCGCGACGAGCCGATCAACAACTGCCCTGTAGGCCGCGGCTGCGCATTGAACGCCACCGAGGTACCGGCTGCGTGATGCGCGCTCTTGATGTAGCCCAGTTCGAGCAGTTGATGGCGAACGAGTCCGGGATAACGGTCGGTGATCAGCAGATGACCTTTCTTCGGTTGCAACGGCAGAGACGGCAGCAGTTGCTGAGCACCCAGACCATTGGCCACGATCACGTGCTCCGCGCTGACGCGCTCGCCGTCGGCCAGCGTCACGCCACGCGCGCTGATTGCGGTAACCCGCGTACCGAGCCGCACACGGATCTTCTCGACTCCTGACGATTGCGTCAGCAGCCACTCGGAAACCGTCGGCGCATACACGATGCTGTCGTGTTCGATCCGCAGGCCGCCCGCCATCGATGCCGCCAGCGCCGGCTCACACGCCCGCAACGCGGCCGCGTCGAGCAGTTGAGCGGTGACGCCCTGCGCTTCGAAGGCGGCATGCATGGCGCGGGCGGCTTGCCATTCCTCATCGTCGGCGGCGACCCACAAAGTACCGCAGCGCGCGAACGCGTCGCGCGTGCGCAGCTGCGGCGCGAGCGCCAGCCACAAGTCGCGCGAATAGCGGCTCAACGCGAATTCCGCGGGCGAGTCATTCATCACGACGATATGGCCCATGCCCGCTGCCGTCGCGCCGCCGCCGATGCCCTGCGCGTCGAGTACCTTAACGCGCATGCCGAGCGCGGCCAGCTCCGCCGCGCAAGCCGCGCCGACAATGCCGGCCCCGACGATCAACGCGTCCGCTGTCATGCCGTGCGGATGCCCCATGCGAACGGGTCGCGCTCGTCGAAACACAAACGCCCTTCGGCCATGATGTGCGCGTGGCCGGTGATGGTCGGAATCACCGAGACGCCATCGCCGGCGCGGCGATAGCTCGCCTCGAATACGCTGCCGATGATGCTCTCCTGCCGCCACACCGCGCCTTCGGGCAGCTTGCCGTCGGCGGCGAGGCAGGCGATTTTCGCGCTCGTGCCGGTACCGCACGGCGAACGGTCATACGCGTTGCCGGGACAGAGGACGAAGCTGCGGCTGTCGATGCCGTCTCGCGAGCCCGGTCCGAAGAGTTCGATGTGGTCGATCAAGGCGCCGTCCGCGCCGGTGATGCGCTGCGCGATCAGCGCATCGCGGATTGCCGTACTGAACTTGGTCAGCTCGGCGATACGCGCCGCCTCCAGCGAGTGCCCGTGATCAGCGACGAGAAAGAACCAGTTGCCGCCCCAGCCGATGTCGCCAGTCAACATGCCGTAGCCCGGCACGTCCACCTGCACGCCTTGCCTATAGCGATACGCCGGCACGTTGCGCACGGCCACGCTGCCGTCCTCGTTGAGCGTCGCTTCGACGACGCCGACCGGTGTCTCGATCCGATGAAGCCCCGGCCCGATCCGCCCCATGTGCGCGAGCGAGACGACGAGACCGATCGTGCCGTGCCCGCACATGCCGAGATAGCCCACGTTGTTGAAAAAGATCACGCCGGCCGCGCACGCGGCATCGTCCGGCTCGCACAGCAGCGCGCCGACCACCACGTCCGAGCCGCGCGGTTCGGTGACGATGCCTGCGCGCCAGTCGTCGAAATGCGTGCGAAACACGTCGAGACGCTGCGCCAGCGTGCCGCCGCCAAGCTCCGGGCCACCCGACACCACCAGGCGGGTCGGTTCACCGCCGGTGTGCGAGTCGATGATATCTAGGGTTTTCATGATGCACATGGTAGGAATGCCGGGCGCCGAAGTCTTGGTGTGCATAATCGTAGATTGTGACGATTTCAGCATATATAATCTGTCCATCCGCGCATGCGTCGACTATTGAAATCAGGCTGGTGCCGCGTCTGCACAACCTCTATCGAGCGAGGTCCAGAATGCATGTGAGGCCCAGTCCACATGCTTTCGACGTATTTTGCGTCCTGTGCTGAAATAGCCGGTCCGCTTGGCCTTGCTAGGCATACAGGCACAGCCGCTATGCTGAAATCGTCATCCGTCACGCGCGAATCACGCAAGACGGCAGCATTTTCCCTGCTTACACTGCGCTTCGACTCAACACACTCAGGAGAGCAGTCGTGGCGCATATCTGGGAAGGCGTATTGCCCGCAGTTACCACCAAGTTTCACGCGGATTTCAGCATAGACCGCGAATGGACCGGCAAGAATATCGAGGCGCAGATCGACGCGGGTGTGGACGGCATCATCGTGTGCGGATCGCTCGGCGAAGCATCGACGCTCTCGCTGGACGAGAAGCTGCAAGTGCTCGACATCGCCGTTGAAGCGTCGCGCGGCCGTGTGCCCGTTTTGCTGACGATCGCCGAGAACAGCACGCTCGACGCATGCCGCCAGGCCGAAGCCGGCAGCCGGCATGGCGCGGCCGGATTCATGGTGCTGCCTGGGCTGCGCTATCTGTCCGACCGGCGCGAAACGCTGCACCACTTTCGCAGCGTCGCCGATGCGAGCGCGCTGCCGCTAATGATCTATAACAATCCGCTGGCCTATGGCGTCGACATGACGCCCGAGATGTTCGCGGAAATCGCCGACGAAAAGAAGATCGTCGCGATCAAGGAATCATGCGGCGACGTGCGGCGCGTGACCGATCTGATCAACGTGGTCGGCGACCGCTTCGCGATTCTGTGCGGGGTCGACAATCTCGCGATGGAAGCGATATTGATGGGCGCGCATGGCTGGGTGGCCGGTCTCGTGTGCGCGTTTCCGCGCGAGACGGTCGTGATTTACAAGTTGCTGAAGGCGGGCCGTCTTGAAGAAGCGCGCGCGATCTATCGCTGGTTCGCGCCCCTGCTCGCACTCGATGTTTCGTCGAAGCTGGTGCAGAACATCAAGCTGGCCGAGACGATCGTCGGGCTCGGTACGGAGCCGGTGCGGCCGCCGCGTCTGCCGCTGGCCGGAGATGAGCGCAAAGCCGTTGAAGCGTTGATCCGCCAGTCGATTGAAAACCGTCCGACGCTGCCGCAGGTTTAAGTTGCGGTTTGAGTTGCAGCAAGTTGATGGGTAGCCGCTCCCGGCCGCAGAGCAGCGCGGCCGGTGAGATACCCGCTTGTCAGGCCGCCTGCTTTTCCGCGGCCACCTCACCTTGCCGCAAATGCAGCAGCCGATAGCCGCTCTTGTAAACGGGTTGCAGCCGGAAGTCGTTTTGCGGCTCGATCTCAAGCAGCAAACGCAAGCGCGACACATGGCTGTCGATCGTGCGGGTGAACTCGCGGAACTCACGGCCCCACACCATCGCGAAGATATGGTCGCGCGACATCACGCGGCCAATATTGGAAAAGAACAGCGACGCCAACCGGTATTGCGTACCCGATAGAGGCACCGGCTGACCGCGCAGCATAACGAGCTGGCGATGCGTATCGAAGTGATAGGGGCCGACATCGAAGCTCGCGGCGCTGAAACGGTCCGGATAGGCGCGGCGCAGTAAGGCCGCAACGCGCTCGCGGAACTCGCCCGGACGCAACGGCAGCCCGACATAGTCGTCTGCCCCGCTGACAAAGGCGCGCACCACGCTGTCCTCCGACGTCTCGGCCGAAGCGAACAGCACCGGCAGGCGGTCGCCACCAACGGCGCGCACCGACCTCAGAACTTCCGCACCGGAGAGACGGGTGCCTTGCCAGTCCAGCACCAGCAGATCCACGGTGGAACGGGCGAGCGCTTTCGACATACTCAGACCGTCGTCGTAGACCATACAGGTATGGCCGGCACTCATGAGAATCTTTTCGATCGACTGACGCGTGACGGGGTCACGCTGAAGGATGGCAATGCGCATGGGATGACTCTTAACTGATAGCTCGGACGCGATTCTCGGAGGGACGCCCAAACCATCCCATAGGAGCATTCCTAATTTGCGCGTCAATTGCCCCCTTCCGACACCTGTGTGCTGCATTCCTACACGCGACCGCTGCGGCTCGCACGACACACAGGCCTTGCCGTCCTGGCTGCCTTCGAAAACCCCGTTTTCGGGAACTTTTCCCAATCTAATTAAGCACTTCCCGAAGCGATCCGCTTTCATCCTGTAAAATCGCCGCCCTGGCCCCAGTCGTCATCGCGCTTGCCCTATCCGGGCCGGCGCGCCGGTGTCCCGTGCTCTACCCAGCGCTTGCCACACTTCTCGCCCGACGACCGCCGTATTTCCACGCGCCACGTGTGGTTTCCAATTCAAGACAAGACACAAGCAATGCAAGCGACAAATCTGGGTGGAGCGCAGGCTGTCACCCCACGCCCTCTTGGGCGAAGCGATTACAAGACGCTCGGCCTCGCCGCGCTCGGCGGGGCGCTGGAGTTTTACGACTTCATCATCTTCGTATTCTTTGCGCCGGCGATCGGCCAGCTGTTCTTCCCCGCCGCGATGCCGGACTGGCTGCGTCAGGTGCAGACCTTCGGTATCTTCGCGGCCGGTTATCTGGCCCGGCCGCTGGGCGGCATCATCATGGCGCACTTCGGCGACCTGTTCGGCCGCAAGCGCATGTTCACGCTGAGCGTGCTGCTGATGTCGGTGCCGACGCTGATGATGGGTCTGCTTCCTACCTACGCCAGCATCGGCGTGATGGCGCCGGTCTTGCTGCTGCTGTTCCGCGTGATGCAGGGCGCTGCGGTCGGCGGCGAAGTGCCGGGCGCATGGGTGTTCGTTTCCGAGCACGTGCCGCAGCGGCACATCGGCTATGCGTGCGGCACGCTGACAGCCGGCCTCACGGCAGGCATCCTGCTCGGCTCGCTGATCGCCTCGGCGGTAAACCGCAACTTCGCGCCGGCGGAAATCTCCTCTTACGCATGGCGCATCCCGTTCCTGGTGGGTGGCGTGTTCGGCATGTTCTCGGTTTACCTGCGCCGCTGGCTGCATGAGACGCCGGTGTTCGCCGAGCTCAAGCAACGCAAGGCAATCGCCGCGGAAGTGCCGCTCAAGGCTGTGCTGCGCGACCACGGCCGCGCCGTGATCGTGTCGATGCTGCTCACGTGGATGCTGTCGGCTGCAATCGTCGTAGTGATTCTGATGACGCCGACGCTGCTGCAGAAGCAGTTTCATATCGCGCCGGCCACGGCGTTGCTGGCGAACTGCGTGGCGACGCTGTGTCTGACGATCGGCTGCGTGATGGCGGGCTCAATCGCCGGCCGCATCGGTGCGGGGCGCACGATTTTCATCGGCGGCCTCGCGCTGGCCGTGACGTACTACGTGATGTTCCAGCAACTTGCCGTCGATACGTCGGCACTGGTGCCGCTGTACGCGGTGGCCGGCCTGTTCGTCGGTGTGATCGGCGCGATTCCGTTCGTGCTGGTGAAGGCGTTCCCGCCGGTCGTGCGATTCTCAGGCATCTCGTTCTCGTATAACGTTGCCTACGCAGTGTTCGGCGGCCTCACACCGATCGCCGTTTCGCTGATGATGAAGTCGAACCCGATGGCCGCGCCGCTGTATGTCGGCGCGATCTGCATTGTCGGGGCATTGACCACGCTGTTCATCAAAGACGCTCCGCAAACGCGCTAATCGAGCTGTTTTGTAACGGCGCACCGCCTGGTGCGCCGTTGTTTCCATCGGCTTCACGCTCAGCCTTTCCGGCAATTCCGGCGACATCGACACTTCACGCCGGACCGAAACATCGTGCGCCGCATCGGCCTACGATGTGTCTCATGAACTCTCCCAATACCCCCGTCTCGCCGGCCCTCGGCCGCGTCCTTGCGACCGTCAGCATCGGCTTCGTCGTCACGCAGCTTGACGTGACCATCGTCAACATCGCTCTGCCGAAGATCGGCGCAGACCTGCATGCAGACGTTGCTGGCCTGCAGTGGGTTGTCGACGCGTACACGCTCGCGTTCGCCGTGCTGATGCTTTCGGCAGGCGCGCTCGGTGACCGGCTCGGCACACGGCGCATGTACGCGGCCGGCATCGTGCTGTTTGCGCTCGCGTCGCTCGCTTGCGGACTGGCGCTCGATGCCACCATGCTGATTGCCGCGCGCGCCGTGCAAGGCATCGGCGCCGCCGCCATGCTGCCGAACTCGCTCGCGCTACTCAATCAGTCATACGGCCACGATCCGAAGCTCCGGGCACGCGCCGTCGGACTGTGGACCGCCGCGGGCGCGATTTCGATCGCGGCCGGACCGGTGGTCGGTGGTGTGCTGATTGCGGCGTTCGGCTGGCGCAGCATCTTTCTCGTCAATCTGCCGATTTGCGTAGCCGGTTTGCTGGCGACTTTGCTTTGGGTGCCGCGGTCTGGGTCCGCGCGGAAAATCGCGCAAGGAGTGGCTTCGGCTACGACCACAGCAATCCCCCGTGGCATCGATCTGAGCGGCCAGGCCCTTGCGATCGTCGCGCTCACCGCCTTCGTCGCCGCTGTGATCGAATGGCGGCCGCTGGGGCTGAGCCATCCGCTGGTCGCCTGCGGTTTCATACTCGCTCTGATCGCGGCCGCCGCCTTTATCGTCGTGGAATCGCGTGTCGAAGCACCGATGCTGCCGCTCTCGCTATTCAGCAAGCGCACCTTCAATGCGGCGGTGCTGTTCGGCATCTGCGTGAATCTGACGTACTACGGCATGGTATTCGTGCTGAGCCTGTATTTGCAGCGCGTACGCGGCTACACCCCGCTGCAGGCGGGCCTCGCTTTCCTGCCGTTGACGGGCGGCTTTCTGCTCTCGAACGTGGCGAGCGGCTGGGTGGTCGGGCGCTTCGGCGTACGTGTGCCGATGATCGCCGGCGCAATCACCGCAGGGCTCGGCTACGGCCTGCTGCATTTCGTCGATGCGTCTACGCCGCTCATCGGCCTGCTGCTGCCGTTCCTGCTGATTCCGTCCGGGATGGGACTCGCGGTCCCGGCCATGACGACCGCCGTGCTGGCTTCCGTCGAAGCGCAGCGCGCCGGCACTGCGTCCGCCGTGCTGAATACCGCCCGGCAAGCAGGCGGTGCGGTGGGTGTGGCTGCCTTCGGTGCGTTGGCAAGCGGCGCGGCTGCCACGCAGATCGTCGCGGGGATGCAGGCCGCGACGGCCATCTCGGTCGGTTTGCTGGTGGTTGGTGGCGTAATGGGCTGCCTTGTTCATCCGGAGCCGCAGGCGTCGGCCTTGAGGCCGCACGGGACTTGTCGTGGGCAAGTTGGCAAATCGCACTGAACATCGCACCGATTCAACCTGAGTGCAAAACAAGACCCCACGATGCTTAGGCATCGCAGGAGTCTTCTTTCAACGCTTATACGGCGCCAGCAGGCGCGATACAACTCGCGCTGCCGCCGCACGTATTTACAGCGGCGCTTCCTGAATCGTGCCGGTGTCGATCGCGCGTTCGATCAATCCTTCGTTTTGCGCCTTGGTGATCGCGTCGGCGATCAGCTTTTCCGGCTGCTCGATTTCGGCCTTGATCGTGCTGATAAGACCTGATGCATCCAGAACCACCAGCGTTTTCGCCGAATCGGCAAGGCTGATGATGACGCGATGCGGCGTAGGCCCTTCGCCGAGACTTGCGCACAACTGCGTGACCTTGCCGCCAATGGTTTGCTCAAAGCTTTGAATCATTATTTGCTCCCTTGATTACAGCCACAATCAAAAGCGACCTGCACAGACTACCTCAATTGCGTGATTAGAGATTCAGCCCGCCGCGAGGCGAGCGCGCGCCGTCGATACTGATCCGGCCCGCTCCGGTCACAAACAGCAGCAGGAAACCACCCGCGATACCGACGTTTTTCCAGAAGTGGATCACCATGTCGCGTTGCAAAGCGGGATCGGTAACATTCCAGAAATCGTGGCCCAGCACTGCGGTTGCCACGGTGTAGACGGCCATGATGAGCGCGAGCGGGCGGATCTTGAAGCCGACGATCAGCAGCAGGCCACCGAGTGCCTCGACCGCCGTTGCGATCGGTGCGGCGACCTGGACGAGCGGCACACCCTTCGCATTCAGATAGCCGACAAAGCCCGCATAGCCCAGCAGTTTCATCACACCGCCCCATAAGAACAGCACGGCAAGGGCAATACGCGCGATGAGGATCACGCCGGAATCGACGGGACGCGTCATGAGGGGCTCCTGTAAATGAATAAGCAGCAGACCCGGCCAGACGGCCGCAGTTCCCTACTTTGCATCTGAGAATAGGTGCGCTGCCCGCCTTTTCCAAGCGTGGGCCGGCATGAACGGCACAATCTGCGCCGTCTCAAGGGAAGGAAAACAGTGTCCGAGCGCACAGCGCGTGCCCGATCGTGCACGCCATGGACAGTATCGACGTCGTGCCTAAGCGCGGGGATATGTCGCGACCTCGATCAGATTGCCATCCGGATCGCGGCAATACACCGAGGTCATCTTGCCGCGTGCGCCATCGCGTTCAACCGGGCCGGCTTCTATCTCGACACCCTGAGCGAGCCAGTGAGCTTTAACCTCAGCGGGGCTCGCGGTGGTGACAAAACACAGATCGGCGCTGCCCGGCACCGGCTCACGCCCGGTGAACCACGCGACCGTGTCCGCATCCACGGGACGCAAGTTGATCTTCTGATTGCCGTATGTCATCGCCACGCGCGTGCCGGTGCGCGACTCGAACTCGGTACGCCGCATGCCGAGCATGCGTGCATACCAGGCCGCACTGGTTTCCACGTCGGCGACATTCAGAACGAGATGATCGAGACTGTCTATCGAGAAGCTCATGGATTTCGTCACCGTCGTGAGGTGCTATGAGGTGCTACTGCTGCGGCGCATCCGGCGCGAGCAGGACACCCTTCGTAAAGACGAAGCAGCCGTAACCGCGCTCTTCGCCGGTAGCGATCACGCAATAGGCCTTGCGCGCCCGCTCATAGAAAGCGAAACGTTCAACAGAAGCAAACGGCACCTCGCGCCCTTCCGCCGCATTGATCTCAAGCTGCACTTCGCGCTGAACCGCCGGAATCGAGTTCGGCTCACCGACCACTTCCATCCGCGACGCAGGACGCTCGATGAATGTATCCAGCGGCATCACCGACAGAATCGCGCGAATGGCACGCGGCGCGTTCACGCCATCGAGGCGCAGTAGCTTGCCCAACACCGTCTCCTGCGCGACGGACGCGCCCGGAAAGTTGGCGTCGCAAACCACCAGTTCGTCGCCATGCCCCATCGAGCGTAGCGCATGCAGCACATCGGCATTCAGCAGCGGGTCCAGATTCTTCAGCACGGTGTCTCCTTGAGGGTCGATTGGCCGCCAGCCACCCGGATTCGAGCGGATTGTCCTTGTTGCGCGTCGCGATCGATTGTAGCAAGACCGTGGCGCACGGTTCTTTGCCGACGGCTCATCGTCAATCCAGCTTTCCACACGATGCGGCGAGCGGCATTGCGCGACACCGCCACCGCAACCATCCAACCAATGCGAGCAGCACGAGACCCGCGCCACCCAGCACCGGCTCGCGCCAGGCCAGCAACGCTGTGAAGGTGAACGCGCGTGTGCCGGCCAGCAGAGCAAAGCCGGCGATCGCGCTGGAGAGCGCGTCGACAGCGCCCGACAGGCGCGTGACCGTGAGGACAGTACCGGGAGCCGTGACGGCAACGGACTCGTGCATGATCGTCTCCGTGAAAAAGACTGCGTGAGCTCAGGTAGCGGCAGGGACCTGGTCGAGGAAACCGGTCACCGCCTGCAAGCGGCCGTGCATGTCGAGCACGCCGAAGTCGGATCCCTTGACGATCGCCTCGCCGGCCGGCGTGGTGAGTGCCCACGAAAAACGCAGGCGGTTCGCGAAACCGTCGACTTCCGTCGTGCGGTGAAACGTGTGATGCGGGAAGCGTTCATGCACCGCACGGATCATCGCGTCGATGCCGTCATGGCCCGCGCCTGCCAGCAGCGGATCGCGATAGTCGGCATCGGTGGTCCATGTCGCGGCGATCAGTTCCCGGCGGCGTACTGCATCGGTTTCATTCCATGCGTCGAAGTAACGGTCGATCAGATCGGTATGCGCATTCATCTCAGACTCCTTGATTGGCATGACTGAGCACTACGCTCGGCAGACACGTTGTATGCGGCGGGCTCGGAGTGAAGATTGACGGCTCGAGCGCAGCGCGTCGATTACGTTGGAGGTAAGCATCGAGATGCACCAGCGTGAAGAACCGCGCTGTTTTGCCCACCGGATAGGCCATTTGGCTGAATCGTCACCGACTTCGTCAGCCGCTAACCTCATGGCGGAATTGGGGGCCGCGCAGCGTCGACTCGCGGCATGTGACGAACTGAATGGGCGCGGACACAGGCCGCTTTTTTAATATGGTTTTCACACTTGCAAGACCGTATCCAACGGGATACACTCATCAACAAATCGGTTCACCGCCTGTGTACACGGTCAAGCGCACCGAGGAATTCGACCACTGGCTTGCCGGCCTCGCAAACTTGAGGGCGAGAGCCAAAATCCTGGTGCGAGTCCGGCGTGCTGAGCGAGGTCATTTCGGCGACGTCAAGCTGCTGGAAGACGGTGTGTCCGAGATGCGCATCGATTGCGGTCCCGGCTATCGGGTCTACTTCGCGCGCGAAGGGCGCGTGGTGTTCCTGCTGCTCTGCGGTGGCGATAAATCCACGCAGCCAGCCGACATCAGGCATGCCAAATCAATGTGGGCAGACATCAGAAAGGAACTGTCATGAGCAAAGTCAAAACCGCACGGTTCGACGCATCGCATTACCTCGATAGCGAAGAGATGATCGCCGAGTATCTCAACGCAGCGCTGGAAGAAGGGGACGCCGACCTGCTCCTCGCCGCGATCGCCGACATCGCAAAAGCACGTGGCATTGCGAAGGTTGCGGCGGACGCCGGACTCGGGCGCGAAAGCCTCTATAAAACCCTCGCGCCCGGCTCCAAACCGCGCATGGACACGGTGTTCAAATTGCTGCGCGCGCTGGGCGTCAAACTCAACGCCGTGCCGGAAGGCGTAGCGCCCGCCTGATTCGCGCCTGGCGTGTTGTCGCCTGGGGTGACGCCCTGAATGAGCTGCGTATTCGTGGGTGCTCCTACGCTTTCTCGGACATTCCACGGTATTGCCTAGCATTCCCGGGTATTCCCGGGGTATTCCATTACCTGTCAGGTAATGGATCGCTAACGCGCTTTGGCTATCATCGGCAACATGAACACACTCTCTCTTGCACAAACCATCCCGTCGAACGGGCCGACAGCAAGCCGCACGGTCGGCGATCTGCTGCGCGAATGGCGGCAGCGGCGAAGAATGAGTCAGTTGCTGCTCGCCGCTGAAGCCGATATTTCAACGCGGCATCTGAGCTTCGTCGAATCAGGCCGTGCGGTGCCTAGCCGGGAAATGGTCATGCACCTCGCTGAGCGGCTCGACGTGCCACTGCGCGCGCGCAATGCACTGCTGATTGCGGCGGGTTATGCGCCGCTGTTCCGCGAACGCCCGTTGACGGACCCGCAGTTAGCCGCCGCACGCGAGGCAGTTGAGTTGGTGCTCAAAGGTCACGAGCCGTATCCGGCTCTCGCGATCGACCGTCACTGGACCATCGTTGCCGCGAACAATGCGCTTGCGCCGCTGCTTGCAGGCGCAAGCCCTGAGCTTATGAAACCGCCGGTCAATGCGATGCGATTGAGCTTGCATCCGGGAGGCATCGCGGCGTCGATCGTCAATTGGCATGCCTGGCGCGCGCACGCGCTGTCCCGGCTTCAGCGACAAATCGACGTGAGCGGTGACGACACGTTGAGCGCACTGCGCGACGAACTCGCTGCATATCCCGCTCCACCCGGCGCTGAAGCGGCCGACCACGACGACACGGCAGGTAATCAGATCGCCGTGCCGCTGCGGTTGCGCACGCCGATCGGCGTCCTGTCGTTCTTCAGCACGACCACGGTGTTCGGCACACCGGTAGATGTCACACTGTCGGAGCTTGCTATTGAAGCGTTCTTTCCCGCCGATCAGGAAACCGCGGCCGCGCTGCGTGAGTTTGCCGCGAGCCAGCGCGCCGAAGGCCAAGGGGCTGAAGCTGTGAAGTCATAGCAGCACCGCAGAAACCTGGAGCGCAATATCGAAAGCTGAATTGTTCCCGCTTGCAGCATCGTTCAAACCACACGGAGAGACACACTTGATCAACAACGCCCTACTGGTCCGCCAACTCGGTCTCGCCGACCGCGACGCCTACTTTCAGCTTCGCCTGCGCGGACTGAAGGCGCATCCGGAGTCGTTCGGTCAAAGCTACGAGGACGCGGTGGCCAAGGGCGCCGCGCGGCACGATGCGATGTTGGAAGGCACACGCGCAGCCGAAGGTGATTTTTTGCTCGGTGCTTATGAATCGGCTAATACGCCATTGATCGGTGTAGTGGGACTGCTGCGTAACCAGAGCGACAAGGAAAGGCACAAGGCTTCCGTCGTCGGTATGTATGTCGCGCCGGAAGCTGCGGGCCGCGGAGTCGGGCGCGCCTTGCTGAATGAGTTGCTGGCGCGAGCGGCGCAGATAGAAGGTCTACGGCAAATCCAGCTGATGGTGGGTAGCCGCAACGAAGCGGCACGCAAACTCTATGAGTCGCTTGGCTTTCGCAAATATGGTTGCGAGGTGGAAGCATTGAACGTCGGCGGCGTGTTTCACGATGCTGATCTGATGGCGCGCTTCATGTAACGGCTTTCGGGTGCCCTGCTTCAACGCGCGATACGTGCTATCTTTTTCAATCACCTTTCCGCTGCACCAACCCCGAAGCGGCTTATCCGCCGCCCTCGGGCTATCTTCGATTTGCCGCTCGCCAGTCAAACACCATGTCCGACCTTGCCACTTCCCTTCCGCGTGTACCACGCCGTTTCGACATCAATCCGAAACCGCTAGGTGCCGCACTCCTTCTTATCGCGCTGGGCGCCGTCTATCTGGCACAGACCGTTAGCGGTCGTCAGGCAGCGCTCTACATCGTCGGCACCTTGCTGGGCTTGTCGCTCTATCACGCGGCGTTCGGTTTTACCTCGGCGTGGCGAGTCTTTATCGCCGACGGCCGCGGCGCGGGTCTGCGCGCCCAGATGCTGATGCTGGCGCTCGGCGTGTTGCTGTTCTTTCCGGCGCTCGCCGCGGGTACGCTGTTCGGCCGGCCGGTGGTCGGCCTCGTCGCACCGGCAGGCACATCCGTGCTGGTTGGTGCCTTCATGTTCGGCATCGGCATGCAGCTGGGCGGCGGCTGCGCGTCCGGCACGCTGTACACCGTAGGCGGCGGCAGCACGCGCATGATCGTCACGCTGGCGGCGTTCGTCATCGGTTCGGTTGTCGCGACCGCTCATATGCCGTTCTGGACCGCACTGCCGTCTCTCAAACCGCTTTCGATGGTAACCACGCTCGGTCTCGGCTGGGCGATCGCGCTGAATCTGCTCATGTTCGCTGCGATCGCGGCGCTCACCGTATGGGTCGAACGGCGCCGCCATGGCGGGCTGGTCGACGAGCCGCAGCGTCCGCCGCACGCGTCGCCATGGCTGCACGGCCCGTGGCCGTTGTTCGTCGGTGCAATCGCGCTGGTCCTGCTCAACTTCGCGACGCTGGCGCTGTCCGGTCGCCCATGGGGTGTGACGTCCGCGTTTGCGCTGTGGGGCGCCAAGATATTTGCCGCACTGGGCATCGATGTGGCCAATTGGACGTATTGGGCCGCTCACGCCAACGCCGGCGCACTGGCCGCTCCTGTTACACATGACGTCACCACGGTGATGGACATTGGCATCATCCTCGGCGCCATGACGGCCGCCGCACTGGCCGGCCGTTACGCACCGGTCTGGAAGGTGCCGGCCCGCTCGCTGATCGCGGCGGTGGTCGGCGGCCTGATGCTCGGCTACGGAGCCCGTCTGGCCTACGGTTGTAACATCGGCGCCTATTTCAGCGGCATCGTGTCAGGCAGCTTGCACGGTTGGTTGTGGCTGGTCGCCGCCTTCGCCGGCAACGTGCTCGGCACCCGCCTGCGCCCGCTGTTCGGCCTCGAAGTCGAACGCATCCGCGCAAACGGTTGCTAGAAGTTACAAATGCGGCCTCGTTTGTAACTGGGGCCGCATCAACATGTTACACGTCTGATTCGTCCCCATTGCAGTTCCAACGAACGGTATTTATTACTTTCAATTGGGCTCGCTTTCTATTTCCTTTCTGATTCCGTCATGATTTTCCGGTTCTCGACCGGGTACACGCCATTGCTCAGATGGATGACTCTGAAGCCCACTACACAAGGGTTTTCATGGATCAGACGAAATTCCGAGGCCGCAAAAAACCCGCTAAGCATCGTCTATTACAGGACCGTGAAAGACTTACCGAAATTTGATGTATCTTTTTGAGATATTTTTTTGAGAAGGGATTGATTTCTTGTTTTGCCCTTCATACAATTCGTCCCAAGCTGTTACGAAATGTAACGCGATGTATCAAAAAGTCGCCATCTGTATCAGGTGGTGACATGTAGCCGGAGGACAACGTTTCCGGCGAGGCATAAAAGACATAACGGCAAAAAAAGCCGACTTAGTAATTCGGGGCTTCGGAAAACAGAAAATGGACCGTAGCAGCGAGACGCTGGATTCAATCCGCGAGATCAACTTGTCTTACATCATGCTCGCGCAACGTATGTTGCGTGAGGACAAACCGGTCGGCATGTTTCGACTGGGACTGTCGTCGGAACTGGCTGATTTGCTAGCCGGGCTGTCGCTCGCGCAGATCGTCAAGCTGGCCGCTTCCGATCAGCTTTTATGCTTCTTCCGCTTCAACGACCACTCGATGTTGTCGGCGTTGACGCAAACGACGAAGCACGCAGCAGTTGCACCGACTCACGCGGCAATCCTGCTTGCAGGCCAGCCTGCTGAGCAGTTTGCTTAATCGAGGTGACCGCGATGCTCAAGCGTAGCCTGACGGAAGACGCACAAGAAGTATTCCGTGCCATCGCGCTGATTGAACTCGGCGCGCGCATGCAGGTGCTCGAAAGCGAGTTGACGCTTTCGCGCGACCGCATGATCCGCCTGTACCGCGAGGTCAAAGGTGTGTCGCCGCCCAAGGGCATGCTGCCTTTCTCGGCGGACTGGTACATGACGTGGCTGGCGAACATCCACGCGTCGTTGTTCTACAACACATACCTGTTCCTGAAGAACGAAGCGCGCTGCTCGCACCTGGATGCGCTGACCAAGGGGTATCGGCTGTATCTGGAACATTGCCAGCACAGCGACTCCGAACCGGTGCTGGATCTCACGCGGGCATGGACGCTGGTGCGTTTCTTCGACGCCGACATCCTGCAGCTGACCAAATGCTGCCGTTGCACCGGCAAGTTCGTCGCGCACAAGCACGACCTCCAACACAACGTGGTGTGTGGCGCATGCCAACCGCCATCGCGCGCCGGCAAGACCAAAAAGGCGGCCGCCGCTCGTCAGGAAGCGCTCGAAGCAGCGCAGATCGCGCAAGCCGCCTGAGTTAAGTGGAATCGATGAGGGCCGGTCCAGCCTGATTCGAACCGAAGCACCTTGGAAAAAGTCCGCCATCCCGCGGACTTTTTTTTGTGTGGTTCTCGCCCTGACACGGACACCTCACATCTAGCAACCGACGCCAGGCACCAGGCGCTACCCCGCTACCCCCCTTTGCCGCATCAGCCGACCAGTCCCACCGTCTGCACCACCAGCCACAGATTCGCCGCACTGATCACCACGAACAGCGACCAGGCGACGAGCCGCGTCGGCAGCCTGTTGGCAAATTCGCCCATCAGAGAACGATCGTTGGTCATGCGGATCAGCGGATAAAGCGCGAACGGCAGTTGCAGGCTCAAGACGACCTGGCTTGCGACCAACAGTTTGCCGACTGCACCGTTGCCCATCATCTGCACGCCGATCAGCGCCGGAATCAAGGCAAGCGCCCGCGTGATAAAGCGCCGCTGCCAGCACGGAATTTTCAGCTTCAGGAAGCCTTCCATGATGACCTGCCCCGCCACCGTGCCGGTGAAGGTCGAACTTTGCCCCGACGCCAACAACGTGATCGCGAACAGCACCGCCGCGAAACCGGTGCCGACGATCGGCGCCAGCAGTTTGTACGCGTCTTCGATTTCGGTGACCTGGTTGTGGCCGGTCGCGTGGAACGCAGCCGCCGCGAGAATCAGGATCGCCATGTTGATCAGCAGCGCAATGATCAGCGAGACGATCGTATCGATGCGCGACATGCCGATCGCCGAGCGGATGCTGGCCGAATCGCGTTTAACCGCGCGGGTCTGCACGATCGACGAATGCAGATAGAGGTTGTGGGGCATCACGGTCGCACCGAGAATGCCGATCGCCAGATACATCGGCTCGCGGCTGCTGAGTGCCTGCCACGAAGGAATCAGCCCTTGCGCGACGGACGGCCAATGCGGCTTCACCAGCGCCAGCTCGATGATGTAACCGACGCCGATGGTCGCGATCAGCCCGAGCATGATCGCTTCAAGGTCGCGAAAATTCTTGCCCTTCAGGCCGAGCACGATCAGCGTATCGAACGCGGTCAGCAACACGCCGGTGGTCAGCGAACATTTGAAGAGCAGGTGGAAAGCCAGCGCGCCGCCGAGCACTTCGGCCAGATCGCAGGCCACGATCGACAGTTCGGCAAGCAGCCACTGAAAGCGCGCGACACCTGGTGAGTAACGCAGTCTCGACAATTCTGCGAGGTCCCGCCCGGTGGCGATGCCGAGCCGCATGCTCAGACATTGCAGCGCCATCGCCGCAAGACTCGACAACATGACGACGAACAACAGGCTGTAGCCGTAACGTGAGCCCGCTTCGATATCGGTGGCCCAGTTGCCGGGGTCCATGTAGCCGATCGAAATCAGCAGGCCTGGCCCCGCGAATTGCAGGATTTTTTTCCAGAACGGCGCGCCTTGCGTAACGGCGACCGTGCCTTGCACCTCGGATGGGCAAAACGGCGCCGTTGCGGTGGTCGGTAATTTGAACTGCAAGCCGGTGGTCTCTTGAAGGGGATAAACCGCGACGCCTCATGCAGGCCGCCGCGAACCGCCTCAAGTGTACAAAGAAACTTCCGGCAATGTCCCGCTTAACGCATAACGGCCGACGTCGCGTACGCGATAGTCGAGTGGATCGTGCAGCGTATGCACGCGAGCGTTGCGCCAGAAGCGGTCGAGCGCGAGTGGCGCGTGGGTGGCGCGCGCGCCGCAGGCATCGAACAGTTTTTCGCTGACGTCGAGCGCGGCGCGGTGCGCGACGATTTTCGCCTCCGAGGTGGCGAGCGCCACCTGTGCACGGGTTTCGGCGTCCAGCGTCGGGCCTTGTTGCCATGCGTCTTCGAGCGCGTAGGCGGCACGCACTGCCAGCGCTTCCGCACTCACCGCCTGCAGACGCATCTCGCCAAAGCGCTGGATCAGGTAAGGATCGTCGGTGGCTTTTTCGACGCCCGAAGATATCCACGGCTTGCCGTACTGCGTGACATAGGCGCGTGCTTCTTCGAGCGCGCCCTGCGCGATGCCGACGAACAGATTGATCAGCACCTGCTGCGAGATCAGCGTGCGGAGGCTCGCGTATGAGGTGTCGGCCCGCTCCAGCACCTCGTGCGGTTCAACCTTAACGCGCGCAAAGGAGACGCTGCCGCTATCGGTTTGCCGTTGACCGATCGGATTCCAGTCTTCGTGAACGGTAATGCCTTCACGCGCGGTTGGCACCACCGCGAACACCGCTTTGCCGGCGACCGGATCGTGCCCGGAAACCGTCATCATGTGCGAGCCGCGCGTGCCCGAACAAAATCCTTTCTGCCCATCTAAAAGATAGCCACCGTCGGCGGTTGCGCTTGCAACGAGTCGCGTGTCGAGCGGATTGACCGCATTGCCCCACCACCAGCGCTCTTCCACGGTGCCGCCCAGATAGCGGGCACGTTGTTCCGGGTTGCCCCATACATTGACGCTGACCACCTGCAGGCACGTGAAGCCAAGCAGATGCGCGAGCGCACTGTCGACTCGCGCGATCTGGCGGATCGTCTCGTAGATCTCGGGCCAGCGCGTGCCTGAACCGCCGAATTCACGCGGTACGGCTAGCGTGAGCAGTCCCGCGTCGGCGATCCATTGTTTTTCCTGCGCGGCGTGACCGCCGTCGCGATCGCGCTGAACCGCGCTGGCGCGCAACGCATCGAGCAAGCCGGTCAGATCGCGCACCACAGGCGCAGCGCCGGTTTGCAGCGGTTGCAGCGCCTCGGGATGTCGAGGTTCGTTCATGCAATGTCCACGTGGAGAAGTTTGGCGAGCGGGAGTCTCGCTGCGCCCAGCGTCGCAAATAGGATGATAGACCGTGGCGTCAGCGCTGAAAACGTGGGCCGCAAGCGCGTATTCGTCATGCAAATAGCGGGCGAAAGGCGAAGATCATGCGCGTTGCGCAAGCCGTCGCACGAAGCGATCGCCGACGAACTGCACCGCCGTCACAATCACGATCAGCAATGCGATCACCGTCACCATCACGGTCGTATCGAAACGCTGATAGCCGTAGCGGATCGCCAGATCGCCGAGACCACCGGCGCCCACCGCGCCCGCCATGGCCGAGGAACCGATCATCGCCACCACCGTGATCGTGAAGCCGCCGAGAATGCCCGGCAGCGCTTCAGGCAGCAGCACATGCCGGATGATATGCCGGCGCTGCGCGCCCATTGCCTGCGCGGCTTCGATCAAACCGCGGTCCACTTCGCGCAAGCTCACTTCGGCCACGCGCGCAAAAAAAGGAATCGCTGCGATGCTGAGCGGCACGATGGCGGCCCATACGCCGATCGTCGTGCCGATCAGCAAACGCGTGAGCGGCAACAGCGCGACCAGCAAAATGATGAACGGCGTGGAGCGGAACGCATTGACGAGCGCGCCGAGTGTGCTGTTCACCACACGCTTTTCAAAGATGCCGCCGCGTGTGGTGGTAACCAGCACCAGTGCAAGGGGAATGCCGATCAGCGCCGCTACGAAGGCCGATACGCCGACCATGACGATGGTGTCGCGAATGGCATCTGCGAGTTCCGAGAGCCAGAGGTCAGACATAACCGAGCACCTCGACGTGATTGGCATAGTGACGCGCACGCTCGAGCAGCGTCGCGATCTGCTTTTGCACCGTGCCTTCCGCGTCCGCGCGCACCTCCGCCGACACTACCAGACGCCCCTGCGCGTGCCCCTGAATCCGGTCGATGCCGCCATGCACGAAACTCACGCGGCCACCTTCAATGCTCAATGCGGACGTCAACCCGCCCAGGTCAGGCTCACGCGCATCGTTGCCGGTGAAGCGCACGTCGAGCAGAATCTGCGCATCCGCTTGTTCGATCTCGTGCAACGGTTTGACGCGCGCGGCGAGATCCGCAGGCAGATCATGCACAAGGGTCCGCAGCAACGCGCGCGTCGCATCATGCTGTGAGTCGCCGAATACGCGCCACACCGGCCCCGTCTCCACCACCTCACCGCGTTCGATCACGGCCACCGTATCGCAGACCTCGCGAATGACCTGCATTTCGTGCGTAATCAGCACGATGGTCAGGTTGAGCCGCTGATTGATATCGCGCAGCAACGCGAGAATGGCTTGCGTCGTTTCAGGATCGAGTGCGGAGGTTGCCTCGTCGCACAGCAGTATGTCCGGGTCGGTCACAAGGGCGCGCGCAATCCCGACGCGCTGTTTCTGGCCGCCGGACAAACTCGCCGGATAGGCATCGCGCTTGGTCGACAGGCCGACGAGTTCGAGCAAGGCGTCAACCTTTTTGTCGATCGCAGCTTTAGGCGCGCCGGCGATTTTTAGCGGCAACGCAATGTTCTCGCGCACCGTCTTCGCGGAGAGTAAATTGAAGTGCTGGAACACCATGCCGATGCGCCGTCGCAGCGTGACCAGCCCGCGTTCGTCGAGCTCGCCGACACTCACGCCATTCACGCGCACGGCGCCGGAACTCGGCTTTTCCAGACCATTGACGAGCCGCAGCAGGGTCGATTTGCCTGCGCCGCTTCGGCCGATAATGCCGAACACTTCACCTCGCGCCACCTTCAGCGTGACGTTCGCCAGCGCGGCAGTCGACACACCGCGCGTGTTGGCGAACACCTTGCCCACGTCGTCGAATACGACGGCTTCTTGCGCGGCATCGGCCGCATCACGATTCAAGGCGAGGGACGGTGCGTCTTCAATGAATTGCGGCGTGTCGAAAAGATGAGCCATGGCTTCGTTCCTCTCAAGCGTCCACGGTGGATCGCGCGCCGCTTTGCGTAATTGGTACATTACGCCGATGCTGCGCGCCGGCATGCACCTCAGGCAGTCGCGCGCGGCCGCCGCCGAAAAGCTTTTCGCGCAGCGTCGGCGCCGGATCGTAGTCTTCCTTGTAGACGCCGCGATTCTGCAATTCCGGCACCACCAGGTCGACAAAGTCTTCGAACGATTCAGGCATGACCGTACGCGTCAGATTGAATCCGTCAACGCCGGCCTCTTCTATCCACGACACCAGCTCGTCCGCGATCTGCTGCGGCGACCCGACTACGGGCTTCGCGCGGCCGCCGAGCGTCATCTGTTCGAGCACCTTGCGTTTGGTCCATACACCGCTCACGCTCTTCTTCGAAATCGCTTCAACGGCCGATTGCATCGATTCGGTCTTCACATACGAAATCGGCTCGTCCAGTTCGTACTGTGAGAAGTCGATGCCGGTCGAACTGGAGAAATGCGCAATGCCACCCTCAGCGCTCGCATAACGCCGGTACTCTTCGAATTTTTCCTGCGCAGCGCGTTCTGTTTCGCCGACTACAACGGTGATGCCGGCAAAGATCTTGATATCGTCCGGCGCGCGGCCGAAGCTAACCGCCCGTGCGCGAATGTCGTCGACAATGGAACGCGCGAGCTGCTTGTTCTGGCCACCGACAAATACGCATTCCGCGTGACGCGCCGCGAAATCAACGCCCCGGCTCGACGAACCCGCCTGATACAACACCGGCGTGCGTTGCGGCGACGGCTCGCTCAGATGAATGGCGTCGATCGAATAGTACGGACCGTCGTGTTTCACACGATGCACCTTGTCAGGATGCGAGAAGATACGCGCCTCGCGATCGCGCACTACCGCGTCGTCTTCCCAGCTTTGCTCCCACAGCTTGTAGACCACGTCCATGTAATCGTCCGCGCGATCGTAACGATCGTCGTGGCTAATCTGTTGTGCGAGACCCATGCCGCGCGCGGCGCTGTCCAGATAGCCGGTGACAATGTTCCAGCCCACCCGGCCCTTCGTCAGGTGATCCAGCGTCGACATGCGGCGCGCGAACAGGTACGGCGGCTCGTAAGTGAGATTCGACGTGACGCCGAAGCCAATATGCTTCGTCACGTGTGCCATCGCGGGCACGATCAGCGAGGGATCGTTGATCGGAATCTGCACCGATTCGCGCAACGGAGTTTCCGGGCCGCCCTGATAAACGTCGTATACGCCGACGATATCCGCGAGAAAGATCCCGTCGAACTTGCCGCGCTCGAGCGTTTGCGCGAGGCTCGTCCAGTAGTCGAGGTCGGTGTAATGCGCCGAGCGGTCGCGCGGATGCGTCCACAGACCATGATTGATGTGACCGACCGCATTCATATTGAACGCGTTCAGCAGGATCTTTTTCTTCGCCATCGTGCGGCTCCTTGCTGGTTGCAACGTTGCTAGCGGCGCGCCTTACCAGGCGACGGCGTAGAGGCTGCCGAAGGCTTTGTCGAGCGCCGCGCGCACAGCGGGCGAATGCTGATAGATCGAGATGAACTTGCGGATACGCGGATCATTTGCGCTTTCCGGACGCACGACCCACTGGATCGCGTAGTTCTTGTTTTCCAGACCGTCGAACAACAATGCGCTATTCGGGTCGGTGGTGCCCGCGAGCTTGATGAAGCTCGGGTAGCCTTGGGCGAGATCGACGTCGTCGAGCGAGCGGGCCAATTGCGAGGCCTCGAGCTGAACGATCTTCAGGTGCTTCGGGTTGTCGATGATGTCCAGCGTCGTAGCGCGATAGTCAATGCCCGGCGTCAGCTTGATGAGACCGGCGCGTTGCAGCAACAACAGACCACGACCGCCGTTGACCGGATCGTTAGCGATGGCAACGGTGGCGCCGTCTTTCAATTCATCGAAGCGTTTGATCTTTTTCGAATACAGGCCGATCTTCATGATCGTGCCCGGTGCGATTGCGACGAAGTTATAACCGCCCTGCTTCTTTGCGTTCTCGAGAAACGGGATGTGCTGGAAATAGTTGACGTCGATATCCTTGTTGGCGAGCGCCGCATTCGGCGTATTCCAGTCAGTGAACTCGATGATCTTCACGTCCAGCCCTTGCTCTTTCGCTTCGCGCGCGGCGACTTTGAGCGCCTCGATTTGCGGGCTGGTGGCGGTGCCGATTTTCAGCGTGGGAGTGTCTGCCGCGAACGCGGGCGTAGCGGACAACGTTAGCGCGAGGCCGAACGCGCCGAGGAACGTCAGCGTCCGCGCCTTGAAAAAACGCCGTGCAGTGGTCAGAGAAATGCGCATGGTGAACTCGTTAGGATGGGGGGCGTGGTGTGTTTCGAGGCGAGCCGGTCCCGCGGCATGCGGGCAGGCGCGCCGAAATCGGTCGGACAACAGAAATCTGCAGCGCGCGGTTTAACCGGCGTGCGGCAGCGATAGAACGCGCGGGCGGATCAGCGCGGACAGCGGCAGGTCGGACAGGTCATCGCCTCTCTCCAGATGAGGTGCGAATCATCATAGACGGCGGGAAACCGGCGGTCTACGAACGGATTTTTGGAAGGAAAGCCGGAAAAATGATTTGGGGCTTGCCCCATGGAGCAGGCACACCACGTCACCAAAGAAAAAACGCCGGGCCGCGCTTTCGCGCAACCCGGCGTTCTTCACCAGCCAACAAACTAAAACTAAACCTAAACCTTAGCGCTTCGCCACCTGTTCCACCGACGCAGAAGCAGACGTAGACGTAGAAGCAGACGCACCAACCGCACCCGAAGCCGGCGCAACCGCCCCCACCGCCTCATCGCCCGCAGGCTTCACATCACCCCAGCCGCCGCCCAGCGCGCGAATCAGATTGACCGTCGCCACCGCCTGCGTACCCGACAGATGGCTCGCCTGCAGTTGCGATGTCAGCACCTGCCGCTCGCCGTCGATCACATCCAGATAGCTGACCGCGCCTTCCGTGTACTGTGTGCGCGACAGATGCGCCGCGCGTTGCGAGGCCACGACTGCATCGTTCTGCTCGCGAATCTGATCGTCGAGCAAACGCAGATCGGCAAGGTTGTCCTCGGCCTCACGGAACGCCACCAGCACCTGTTGACGATACTGCGCGACATCTTCGTCGTACTTCGAGCGAGCTTGCGCGAGGTTTGCCTTGCGGCGGCCACCGTCGAACAAAGGCAACGTTAGCGCGGTACCGGCGAATGGCCCGAGAATAAACGCGCGGCTCGACCACTTGAACAGATCGCCCAGCGTCGCCGATTCAAAACCAGCCGCACCCGTGATATCGAGCTTCGGGAAGAACGCCGACTTCGCCAGACCGACCCGCGCATTCGCCGCCATCATCGCCCGCTCCGCCGCCGAAATGTCCGGCCGACGTTCGAGCAGCGCCGAAGGCAAACCTGGCGGCACACGCACCGTCACCGGCACGAGCGGTGCCTCCGCGAACGAGAAATCCGCCGGCGGCTTGCCGAGCAGAATCGCCAGGCTGTGCTCGGAGGCCGCGCGCTGACGTGCCACACCAACTGCATCGGCACGCGCACTCGCCAGTTCGTTGCGAGAGCGCGAAACATCCAGCTCGCCGATATCGCCTTCCTTGAAACGGCGTTCGACCAGCTTCAGCGTGTCCTCGCGCAACGCCACGGTACGGCGGTACAGATCCTGATCCGTGTCGAGCTCGCGCAACTGGAAGTAGTTCTGCGCAACGTCGGCTTGCAACGACAACTGCACAGACCGGAACAACGCTTCACTTTGCTGCTCGTCCGCCCGCGACGCATTCACGTTCGAACCAACCCGCCCGAACAGATCGGTTTCATACGATGCGCCAACCTGCGCACGCCAAATCGTGCCGTTCGTCCCGCCCGCACTATCCGGCTGAAACTGCGAGGCCGCCGATGCCCGTTCACGCGTCGGGCCGAAGCCCGCGTCGAACTTCGGGAACCAGTCCGACTTCGCCGCTTGCGTCACCGCACGCGCCTGCTGCACGCGCGCTGCAGCCGCCTTCAAGTCCTGATTCGCGGCAGCCGCCTGTTCTTCCAGCGCGTTCAACTGCGGGTCGCCGAAAATCGTCCACCATTCGCCGCGATGCGCGTCGTCGGCGGGCTGAGCCTGCTTCCAGGTGCCCGTGTCCTGCGGCGATGCGGCGGAGGTAGCCGATGTAGCCGACGCTCCGGACGCAGCCGACGCAGCAGTCGGCGTTTCCTTGAACGCAGCCGGCGTATCCACGTCGGGCCGCTTATACGTGGGCTCCACGGAGCAGGCCGCGAGCAACGCCAGCAGCAAACCGCTGGCAGCCGCTCTGCCCCACCCGCTTAAAGATTCAAAACGCTTCATTATTATTTTCTCCTCAGGCGTCCGTCACCGGCGCACCAAGGTGCGGCGCGTCTTTCTGCGCGACGTGAATCGTCCCGCCCGCCAGCGTACGCAGCACCACATAGAACACAGGGGTCAGCATCAGGCCGAACAGCGTCACGCCGAGCATGCCGAAGAACACCGCGATACCCATCGCGTGGCGCATCTCCGAACCCGCTCCGCTCGAGAGCACCAGCGGCACCACACCCATGATGAAAGCGATCGACGTCATCAGAATCGGACGCAGACGCAAGCGGCTCGCCTCGATCGCCGCCGCCAGCGGCGTACGCCCGTCATGTTCGAGTTCGCGAGCGAACTCGACGATCAGAATCGCGTTCTTCGCCGACAGCCCCACCAGCACCATCAAACCGATCTGCGTGAAGATGTTGTTGTCACCGCCCGTGAGCCACACACCGGTCAGCGCAGACAGCACGCTCATCGGCACGATCAGAATCACCGCGAGCGGCAACGTCAGGCTTTCATACAACGCAGCCAGCACGAGGAACACGAGCAGCACGCTGATCGGGAACACCCACAGGCCCGCATTGCCGGCGATGATCTGCTGATACGTCAGGTCGGTCCATTCGAGCTTCACGCCATGCGGCAAGGTTTCCGCCGCCACGCGTTCGGCCGCGGCTTGCGCCTGGCCCGATGAGAAGCCCGGCGCCGGACCACCGTTGATGTCGGCAGCCGTATAGCCGTTGTAACGCACCACCATTTCCGGACCGTACGTGGGCGTCACCGTCACCAGCGACGACAACGGCACCATGTCACCTGCAGCGTTGCGCGTCTTCAGTTGCAGGATGTCATCGGCACGTTGACGGAACGGCGCATCAGCCTGCACCCGCACCTGATACACACGGCCGAAGCGGTTGAAGTCGTTCACATACAGCGAGCCCAGATAGATCTGCATCGTGTTGAACACGTCCGTGACCGGCACGCCGAGTTGCTTGGCTTTCACGCGATCCAGGTCGACGTTCAATTGCGGCACGTTGATCTGATAGCTCGAGAACGTCGGTCCGAGTTCAGGCGTTTGCGCTGCCTTCTTCACGAACGCTTCCGCAGCCTTGTTCAACTCTGCGTAGCCCACCGCACCATGATCTTCCAACTGCATCTTGAAGCCGCCCAGCGTACCCAGGCCAAGCACAGGAGGTGGCGGAAACACCGCGACGAACGAATCCTTGATCGCGCCGTACTGCTGGTTCAACGCACCGGCAATCGTGCCGGCCGAGAGTTTCTTGTTGCCACGCTCCTTGAAAGGCTTCAGCGTGACGAACACGATGCCCGCGCTCGAACTATTGGTGAAGCCGTTCACCGACAAACCAGGGAACGCCACCGCGCTTTCCACGCCAGGCTGCTTCAAGGCAATCGCACTCATGTCGCGGATCACCTTTTCCGTGCGGTCCAGCGATGCACCGTTCGGCAATTGCGCAAACGCAATCAGGTATTCCTTGTCCTGCGCCGGCACGAAACCGCCCGGCACGACGCGCGAGATCAGCACCGTTGCACCCAGCAGGATCGCGTAGACCGCGAGCATCGCGCCCTTACGACGCAGCACGCCTTTCACGCCACGGCCGTATTCCGTCGAGCCGCGATGGAACACCTTGTTGAAGCCCTTGAAGAAGCGGCCCAGCACGCGATTCATCACACGCGTCAGGAAGTCTTCCTTGGCACCATGGCCACGCAACAGCATCGCGGACAACGCCGGCGACAACGTCAGCGAGTTGAACGCCGAGATCACCGTCGAGATCGCGATGGTCATCGCGAACTGCTTGTAGAACTGACCCGTCAAGCCGGTCATGAAAGCGAGCGGCACGAACACGGCAACCAGCGTCAGCGCGATGGCGATAATCGGCCCGCTCACTTCCTGCATGGCCTTATAAGTCGCATCGCGCGCACTGAGCCCATTTTCGATGTTCCGCTCGACGTTCTCCACCACCACGATCGCATCGTCCACCACGATCCCGATGGCCAGCACCATCCCGAACAACGACAACGCGTTGATCGAGAAGCCGAACGCCAGCAGCAACGAGAACGTACCGACAATCGACACCGGCACTGCGATCAACGGAATGATCGACGCACGCCACGTCTGCAGGAACACGATCACCACGATCACCACCAGCGCGATCGCTTCGAGCAGGGTGTGAATCACCGCCTCGATACTCGAGCGCACGAACTGCGTCGGGTCATAGACGATCTTGTATTCGACGCCTGCCGGCATGTCTTCCGCCAGTTCCTTCATCGCGGAACGAACCTGGTCGGAAATCGCGAGCGAGTTCGCGCCCGGCGCCTGGTTGATAGCGAGCGCCACAGCAGGCTTGTTGTCGAGCAGCGAACGCAGGCCGTATTCCGACGCCGCCAGTTCGACGCGTGCGATATCACGCAGGTATGTCACGCCGCCATCCGGCGCAGTTTTGACGATGATGTCGCCGAATTCGCCCTCAGTCTTCAAACGACCACGCGCATTCACCGACAACTGCAGTTGCGTGCCCGGCACCGAAGGCGATGCGCCGATCACACCGGCTGCCACTTGAATGTTCTGCTCACGGATTGCGTTGACCACTTCGGTCGCCGTCAAGCCACGCTGTGCGACTTTCTGCGGATCGAGCCAGACACGCATCGCGTAGTCGCCTGAACCCCACAACTGCACTTCGCCGACGCCCTGAATCCGCGCCAGGCGGTCCTTGACGTTGAGCAACGCGTAGTTGCGCAGGTACGTCATGTCGTAGCGATTGTTCGGCGAGATCAGGTGGACCACCATCGTCAGCGTCGGCGAACTCTTGATGGTCGTGATGCCAAGCCGTTGCACGTCTTCCGGCAGGCGCGGCAGCGCCTGGTTGACGCGGTTCTGCACGAGCTGCGTCGCCAGGTCCGGATTGGTGCCGAGCTTGAAGGTCACCGTCAGCGTGAGATTGCCGTCGCTATTGGCTTGCGACTGCATGTACAGCATGTTCTCAACGCCGTTGATCTGCTCTTCAAGCGGCGCCGCAACGGCCTCCGCGATCACTTTCGGGTTGGCGCCCGGATATTGCGCGTGCACCACCACCGAAGGCGGCACCACTTCCGGGTACTCCGAAATCGGCAGCTTGAAGAGCGAAATAATGCCCCCCAGCAGGATCAATACCGATAGCACGCCGGCAAAGATCGGTCGATCGATGAAGAATTTGGATATGTTCATGGGAAGCTCTTAACGTTGGAGCATGCGCCTGCTACGGCCGTCAACGTGACTGGCCAAGCGCGGCGCACGAGACTCACGAATTCTTGTCCGCTGCTTTTGCTCGCGTCTGCGCAAGCGGCGCGCTGTTCGGATCCTGATCGGTGGTCATGGGCACCATGTGAGCGCGCACTGCATCGCCCGGACGTACGCGCTGGACACCGTTCACGACAATCCGGTCGGTTGCCTGCAAACCGCCCTTGACGACGCGCAGGTTGCCCTGCATGCCGCCCACCGCGATTTCCCGGTACACGACGTGGTTGCTCTGATCGACCACCAGCACGAACTTCTTGTCCTGATCGGTGCCCACTGCGGCGTCGTCGATCAGCAGTGCCGGATGCGGCTCGCTGCCGCCGACCTTCACGCGTGCATAGAGACCTGGGATCAATGCACCGTCCTGGTTATCGAAGCGCGCACGCACCCGGATCGTGCCGGACGACGTATCCAGCCGGTTGTCGACGGATTCGATCGTGCCGCTGCGCGAGTAGCCGCTTTCATCCGCCAGCCCCAGGTCCACCGGCACCTTGCTGCCATCCTTCGCGCGGCTCAGGTACTGCAGATAGGTTTGTTCGTCGACGTCGAACGATGCGTAGATCGGCGAAACCGACACCAGCGTGGTCAACGGCGCCGCGCTTGCACCCGCCGACACCACATTGCCCACCGTGATTTCCGCACGCGAGACGCGGCCCGACACCGGCGCGACGATCTTCGTGTAGCCGAGATTGATACGCGCGGTTTCGACGGCGGCTTGCGCGGCCTTCAGGTTGGCGCTCGCTTCGCGCGCGGCGTTCTGCTTCTCGTCATAGTCGCGCTTGGCGATCGCGTTGTCGGCGATCAGGCGTTGCGCACGCTCCCAATCGCTTTGCGTATAGCCCGTACGCGCCTGCGCCGCCGCGACCTGTGCTTCGGTGCGATCGACTTCAGCCGCGTACGGCCGCGGATCGATGACGAACAGCGTGTCGCCCTTCTTCACGAGGGCGCCGTCCTTGAAATTGACGGACACGATCGTGCCCGGCACTTGCGAACGGACGTCCACTTTTTCGACCGCTTCGAGGCGGCCCGAATAGCTTTGCCAGTCGGTGATGGTCTTTTGCACCACGGTGGCCACGTCGACTTCCGGCACGATGGTCGGCGCAGCAGGCGAGCTCGCGTCGACGCGGATCGCGCCGAACGTACCCAGCCCGGCCACCACGATGACGGCTAGCACGGCAATCGCCACACGGCGACGGGAAAGAGGAAGGATGGTCATGAGAAGCTCCCGGTATCGTTGATTAAAGTTTTGCTTATTGGTGTCTCAGCGATGGGCGCGTGCATCGAAGCGCCACTGAAAAAATCGCACCGCTTCCTGCAAGGCGGGCGGATGGTCGGCCAACGCGGCGTGCGAAACGCTGGGATAGCGGACCACCTGGGTCAGCACACCCGCGTCGATCAGACCGCTCGCGTATTTCTCCGCTTCCACGTGCAGCACGTCGTTTTGCGCCGTCGCGATCAGCGTGGCCGGCAGGCCCGCGAGGCGCGACGATTCGAGCGGCGCGGCATACGGATGCATGCGTTGCGACGCTTGCGGCAGATACGCGCGATAACACGCCGCGCATTCCTTCGCGGTGATATCTGAGCCGAGGCGCTTTTCGTCGCCGAGGCGCGTCAGGCTTGGATCGAGCATCGGTCCGAACAGCGCTTGCGCCGCAATGCGCACGTCGCCGCGATCACGCGCGATGAAAGCGAGGCAGTTGGCCAACTGCCCGCCGGCATCGTGGCCCGCCACGCCGACCTTCTTGCTATTGCCGCCGAACGCGCGTGCTCGTGTCTGCACCCACAGCGCCGCGCGATGGGCGTCTTCAGGCGCCGCCGGAAACGGAAACTGCGGCGCCAGCGAATAACCGACCGAAACGACCAGAGCCGGTAAGTGTTCTGCGAAATACCGGGCGGCGAAGTCCGCCTGATCGATCGAACCCTTGGTAAATCCGCCACCGTGGAAGTAAAGCAATACCGGCAGTGCGGCTTTCTGTGCCTGGCGGTACAAACGCAACGTAATGTCCTGTGCGTGCCCTTCGATCTGCACGTCAGTGACGTCGAGTGCCGTGCTGTCAGCCTGTGCCGGGCCGCTGCCGGCGGGCACAAACGAGTACGGCGGTTTAAATGCATCCATGTCGAGCCGCGCAATGCGCATAGAACTTCAATGGTGCGAATTGTGGGTTCGGCAGACTCGTAAATAAATGCCTATAATCCGGCAACACAATTCGGCGCCCCTGAACAATCGAATGCGATTGCTCTGCGGATTCGATTCCTGCTCGGTGCGTCCGCCCCTTTCTGGAGGTTTGCAATGGACCGGCTTCAGGCCATGCAAGTGTTCACGCGCGTCGTCGACACCAACAGCTTTACCCGCGCGGCGGAAACGCTCGATCTGCCACGCGCATCAGTTACCACCATCATTCAGAACCTCGAAGCGTTCCTCGGCACGCGTTTGATGCACCGGACCACGCGGCGTTTGTCGCTGACGCCGGACGGCGCGGCGTATTACGAACGCTGCGTGCGCATCCTCGCGGACGTCGAAGAGACCGAGGCCAGCTTCCAGAGCGGCAATAAAAAGCCTCACGGCAAGCTGCGCATCGACATGCCGGGATCGATCGGGCGTTTGCTCGTGATCCCTTCGCTGTGTGAATTCCACACGCGTTACCCGGACATCGACCTGCAGCTCGGATTGACGGACCGGCCCGTCGATCTGCTGCAGGAAGGCGTGGATTGCGTGGTGCGGGTGGGCGCGCTACAGGATTCCTCGCTGGTGGCGCGCCGTATCGGTCTGTTCGAGGGCGTGACATGCGCGGCCCCCAGCTACATCGAGCGGGCGGGCATGCCGACTTCGCTCGAAGACCTCGAGAATCACAAAGCAGTCAATTATTTTTCGAGCCGCACGGGGCGCACGATCGATTGGGCCTTCATGGTTGATGGCAAAGAAGTCGAAGTGAAGATGAAGAGCATTGTGTCGGTGAACGACGCCGATGCTTACGTAACGTGCGGTCTGGAAGGCTTCGGCCTGTTTCAGCCGGCGCTCTTCATGGTGCTGCCGCATCTGCGTTCGGGACAGCTGGTTGAAGTGTTGCCGGAGCTGAAACCTTTGCCGATGCCGATTTCCGCAGTCTATCCGCACAGTCGGCATCTGTCGCCTAAAGTCCGTGTTTTCGTAGACTGGATTGCCGAGCTGTTCGACCGCTGCCCGTTGCTGAGCGGACGCGGCAGTCTCGACGCGATGTGCACGAAGCGCACTTTCGAAGAACGCGAATCTGCTCCGATAGCCGACACGCCGGTGATAACGGAGTGGGTTGCCTGATTCGCGTGAGTTGAAGCACAGATTATGGAAAAGTGAATTTCAACCGCGGCTCTAATGCCGCGGTTGCCCTGCAGTAACCGGATAAGGCGTACGTCGTCGCGATTGTTCTAGATTCGCGACAATTCATTTCGCGAAAGTGCGATTTATCCGCATCACCTCGAAGTCTACATTTCATCCTGTCGCAGCGCCGCTCGTGCTGCAAACGAATCGACAGGAGTGAATCATGAAGCGCAATCTCCTAGCAGGTCTGGCTCTGTCGCTGCTTGCCAGCG
This sequence comes from Paraburkholderia sp. SECH2, assembly GCF_030464795.1. Classification (NCBI taxonomy): domain Bacteria; kingdom Pseudomonadati; phylum Pseudomonadota; class Betaproteobacteria; order Burkholderiales; family Burkholderiaceae; genus Paraburkholderia; species Paraburkholderia sp. SECH2. Next base: position 545 of record NZ_JALPRH010000007.1, on the reverse strand, counting down.
CACCGGTGTTTGCTCAAAGCAACGGTGGGGGCATTGGGCATGCTGGCACTTACCAAACGTTGCCTGCTCCGACTACCGTCGGCAAAACGCGTGCTGAAGTTAATGCTGAACTGGTCGCTGCGTATCGCGATGGTTCGCTGCCTGCGTTGAATCGTACGTCGTATCCGAATAAAGGTCTGATTGGTCAGACGCAGGCTGCGCGCATTGCATTGCAGGAAGGGACTAGTGGCGATGTTACTCGCGTGGCGAATGGGCAGTAAGGCGAATGCGCCGCGATGATTCGGTTTCCAAAAGAAATTTTCATCGCGGTGGGTTGTTTGCACTCTTTATAAAGGAGCATGTTATGACACCGTCTGAACTTGATGATTGGGATGTGGATGTGGGGGCGTGGGTGCCATTTCGGGCGCCGCAGCGGTAAGGCTTTGGTTTTTGTTTTTGCCTTCGCGGCGCTTGTTTGTCAGTGTTCTTAGGACTTTGGCCTTTCCTTGATTTGTTAGTGGTTTATTAGCGTTCCCCCTGTGCGGGGGGGCACCTACTTTTCTTTG
>NZ_JALPRH010000071.1:0-1139 GCF_030464795.1 Paraburkholderia sp. SECH2 | reverse complement strand
TGTAGTGGTCCAATGACTATGGACACCTCTAAAGGGGATAATTCTCCAAACGAGGTGAGAAATGAGCAGACGGAACATACCCGAAGAATTCAAGGCAGAAGCGGTACAACTGGTGGTCAGCAAGGGCTATTCGTTTTCCCAGGCCTGTGAAGCAATGGGCGTGGGCGATACGGCGCTGCGCCGCTGGGTAGCGCAATGGCGTGCCGAGCAGGCAAAGCCAGCGCGTACGCCCTTGCAGCTCGAAGGAGACGCGCGTCGCATCCGCGAACTGGAAGCGCGGGTGGCCGATCTTGAGAGGGAACGCGACATTCTAAAAAAGTCTACGGCCTTCTTCGTCAAGGAAATGGATCGCTTCCCGAAGTAATCCATTCGCTGAAGAAGGCCTGGCCGGTAAGCGTGATGTGCAGGGTGGCAGGCGTTGCCCGTAGCAGCTACTACGCGCTCGCGCGGCGCCCAGTGGCGCGTCGTTCGCCAACAGCGCTACTGACGGCTGCGCGCGAGATTCATCGGGAAACCCGCGGCAGCTACGGCAGCCGCAGGATGTCGCAGGCGTTGCGCCAGCGCGGCCACGACATAGGCCGTCACTGCACACGTTCGCTGATGCGCGAAGCGCAGTTGAAAGTAACGCGGCAGCGTACGCATCGTTACAGCAAGGCCAATGGTGAGGCGCTGGTTGCACCGAATCTGCTGGATCGCAACTTTGAGCAGGACAGACCCAATCAGGTCTGGGCTGGAGACATTACGTACGTGAGCACGCGTCAGGGCTGGTCGTATCTGGCCATCGTGATGGACCTGCATTCGCGCCGCATTATCGGCTGGGCGTTTGCGCTGCAGGCCGACACGGAGCTGGTGATCCGGGCCATCCGGCAGGCTCGGGCCAGACGGCGGGCATCGCACGGTGTGATGTTCCATTCCGACCAGGGCTGTCAGTACACCAGTGCGTACTTTGTTGAAGACCTGAAGGCCAACGGCATGGTGCAGAGCATGAGCAGAAAGGGAAACTGCTGGGATAACGCGGTCGTGGAGCGCTTCTTTAGAAGCCTGAAAAGCGAATGGCTCAATCCAAAGGGGTACCTCGATCACGCCGATGCCGAGCGCGACATCGAGGCCTATATTGACGACTTTTACAACTGCCGTCG
>NZ_JALPRH010000070.1:0-1195 GCF_030464795.1 Paraburkholderia sp. SECH2 | reverse complement strand
TGAAGGGAAAGGGCTGGTATGGCTGTGGTGTAGTCGCCGTCAGACTGGGCAAAGCGGGCGATGGCTCGCGCGAGGCCGTGCGTGCGTGTGGCAGTCGTACTCATTGGCTCGGAAACCCGGTATTTCATGCGTAATCTCTAATGCCAGGACGGCGGAAACACTTTACTCCGGCAGAAGACCATTCGCGTGGTTTTAAGCACGCCTCGTCAGTTTAGGCAAGAAGTTCGGCGCTTTCGGCAACCGCCCCGGTGCCAATCGCGCGACACTGGAGCCAGTTAATTCACATCCGATGCTCGAATTTTGGGGCGTCAAGAACACAGAGGAACCACTGATGAACAGCAAGAAAGTGTGGCTGATTACCGGCGCCGGCCGCGGCATGGGCGTGGATATCGCCAAGGCAGCCTTGGCGGCTGGCCACGATGTTGTGGCGACCGGCCGCGATCCTGAAAAGGTCAGGAACGCCATCGGCGATCACGACAATCTTCTGGTCGTTCAGTTGGACGTGACCAGCCCCACGGATGCCGAGGCCGCCGTCGAAACCACCGTCCAGAGCTTTGGTCGCATTGACGTGCTGGTCAACAACGCGGGCAACTTCTATGGGGGCTTCTTCGAGGAGCTTAGCCCCGCCCAGGTGCGTAGCCAGCTCGAAACGCTTCTGTTCGGCCCGATGAATGTTGCCCGGGCTGTATTGCCGGTGATGCGCAAGCAGCACTCTGGCCTGTTAGTCACAATCTCATCGACGGCTGGCATTACTGCTGGTGTGTTTTGCAGTGCCTATGCTGCTGCAAAGTTTGGCGTCGAAGGATGGATGGAGTCGCTTGCCCAGGAAATTGCTCCCTTTGGCATTCGCACCATGCTGGTAGAACCAGGTTTTTTCCGAACAGACCTTCTCAGCGCAGACTCAACGACCTACGCCGAACTATCCATTGATGACTATGCGTCCCGCACTCAGGAGACCGTGACTGCGTGGAAAGGTATGAACGGCAAGCAGGGTGGCGATCCGGCCAAACTTGCCGCCGCGCTAGTGGAGTTGACGGCACAGGAAGAGCCGCCCGCTCGCTTCGCCGCCGGCGCGGATGCAGTTGAGGCTTTTGAATCCAAAGCGAACACCTTGCTCGCTCAGGCGAATGCCCACCGCGAGTTGTCTTCGTCGCTTTCATACGCCCCAGAATAAAGACGGGCGCCGCCGGACAAG